>NZ_JBEYWE010000017.1:0-170335 GCF_040644295.1 Streptomyces sp. NPDC047000 | reverse complement strand
CGCTTCGGGGTAAGCCATCGAGCCCAAGAACCTCCTTCCGAGTTCTTCCCGGCTGAGCCGGGGATACGACAGAGCGCCTCGTGGCGCACCTCGTTCGTCTTCGCTCCGACTTCCGCCCGGGCAATGGTGACCGCCCGGTGGTGGGTGACCGCGGAGAGCAGATGTCGCCGGCCGGCGGACAGGCGGGCCGATCCCTTCAACGACTTGCCGTCGACGGCGATCACCTGCTGTTGCCCGGAGCCGGTCCCGCCGGTGTTCCGGCCGGCGAGGTAGGCGCCGACCGTCCGGTCCAGGTCGTCACCGTCAACGGCCGCCAGGACGCGGCCGATCGTGGTCCGCGAGGGAGCGCGGCGCCACCGCAGCGGATGACGGCGGACCCCGACTGCCGTCAGCACACCGTCCGGGGCCCGCGCCGCCCACTCGGCGATCTCGTCCACGCTCCTCGCTCCGGACACGGCCGGGCGGGCACACACGAGGAGGATCGCGGTCAGCGAGTACCAGCGACCCCGTCTCGCACGCGGGTCCGGCATCCGGTCCAGGAAAGGCCGCAGGTCAGCGACTCGGCCGACGTCCAGCGGACCCAGCTTCACCAACACCGGCGGGACGAGGGAAGACACAGCGGCAGGCACGGGCCACCTCATGATCGTTGAGCTCAGACACCCCAATGATCACGAAGCCCGTGCCTGCTCCGCCATGCACCCCGACCGGTCACAGCCCCACCAACGGCACGACACCGGAACTCGCCCAAACCCTGCGACGAACCGGCTCGCGCTCGTCCAGGCGAACCGCCTCGCCGCCGCCGTCCTCCTGCGGGACTGGCAGGCCACGCGCACTCTGCTGCTGAAACTCATCCGGACCGAATCATGCCTGTGCGTGCTGCGCGGAACCGTTCTGGCAGCGGAGTCAGTCACCTCCGATGTCCTGCACAGGCGTTGGCGACGCGAAGCGCTCGGCCTGGGCGCGGAGGCCGTTGCCGGACTGGAGATGCCGCACGAGGCCACCGGGAAAGGTTTCCACGACTGCCTCATGACCTTCCTGGAGCGCGGACCCTCCGGCCGGACCCTCCTGGAGAAGGTCAGCGTCTTCCTGTCGCCGCTGTCCGCAGGCTCCTGCCAGGGAGCCGCACTGGCGTCAGCAGTCCTGCTCGCCGCCTCACTCACCGTGTCCGATCCCAGAACCCCCCGCGAACCGGCCCGCGAACAGGTCGCGTTGATCAGCGCCTTCATGAACGCCGGCGTCATCACCCATGACGACGACCGTGTCCACGGCTTCGACTAGGGCATGCCTGACACTTCGCGTCGGATCGACGCGCGGCGTCCGGTGCGCCGCATCGCGAGGCGGAGGAACGCCCGCGGACTGCGTGTACACGGCAACGGCTCCCGTACCCCCGCGCGTAGAGGCCTCCGATGTCACCCGGGATCAGTCTCGGATCGCGCACCGATGAGTTTCCCGCGCCGCGCCGGTCTGTACGCGTGAGACCGACTCACGGAAGGCTTGCGCCATGCGGAAACTGATCTACGGCATGAACCTGACCCTGGACGGCTACATCGCCGCGCCCGGCGACGACATCGGCTGGAGCGTGCCGAGCGACGAGCTGTTCCGGTTCTGGTCCGACCAGTTGCAGGCGACCGACCTGTCGCTGTACGGGCGCAAGCTGTGGCAGACGATGAGCTCCCACTGGCCGACCGCCGACCAGCAGCCCGACGCCACCCCGGCGGAGATCGAGTTCGCGCGCCGCTGGCGGGACATGTCGAAGGTGGTGTTCTCCTCGACGATCGACGAGGTCGACTGGAACACCCGTCTGGTCACCGGCGACGCGGTCGCCGAGATCACCCGGCTCAAGGCCGAGGACGGCGGCCCGATGGACATCGGCGGCGCGACGCTCGCCGGGGCGGCCATGCGGGCCGGGCTGATCGACGAGTACGTGCTGGCCACCGCGCCGGTCCTGGCGGGCGGCGGCACGCCGTTCTTCACCGCGCTGGACAGCTGGGTGAATCTGAACCTGGTGGAAACGCGGACGCTTCCCCGCGGCGTGATCCTGACCAGGTACGAGACGAGGCGCTGAGCGCCCGTCACGCGATTCGACCGCCTGCCGGGTCCACGCGAACGTGAACGCCACCACCGGGGTGGAAGCCGGCAGGGGCTCCGACACGCACGGACGGGCCGGGGCGGCCCGGCGGACCAGGTGTCCTCCTTCCCCCGAAGAGCACCGTGGCCTCGGTGAAGACGGGCAGCAGGTGACGACGCTCCCCGACAACGGCTCCGACCGCGATGCCGTGCATGCCCAGGTCCGATCGTGGAGGGTGGAGACATCTGCACTCCGATCGGGCGCCGAGGGCGGGCCGGTCGAGGGGAGGCTGCCGGCCCGGCCGGATCGGGAGGCCGAACGGTCGCGGGTCAGGTGTCGCCCGCCTGACGTTCGGCCAGGCAGCAGACGGCATTCACCCGGTGTACACGCTGCTTCAAGACCGCATTGTCACAGTGCGACCTCGTGCCTACTTCACACTCGCGTGCAAGCATCGCCTCCGTGTGCGCCGCCGCTCTGACGTTTTCGGGACTCGTCGTCACCGGGCTGGCCGCCGCGCAGCCCGCGGCGGCCGCGGACCCGGCCGGTTACCAGAACGTTCGGATCAACGAGGTCACCTCGTCGAACAACGACACGGTGGAGCTGTACAACGCCGGCCCGACGGCGGTGAGCGTCAGCGGCTGGAAGATGTCCGACGACGGCTTCTCGCCGCAGTCGTTCAGCCCGTCGTCCAGCACGATCGCGGCCGGCGGCTTCGTCACCTTCAACTCGCCCAAAGGGCTGGGCGACTCC
The DNA here is from genome assembly GCF_040644295.1 of Streptomyces sp. NPDC047000. Classification (NCBI taxonomy): domain Bacteria; kingdom Bacillati; phylum Actinomycetota; class Actinomycetes; order Kitasatosporales; family Streptomycetaceae; genus Streptomyces; species Streptomyces sp. NPDC047000. Next base: position 167,517 of record NZ_JBEYWE010000017.1, on the reverse strand, counting down.
GACAAGCTGGTGATCTACACGGCGGACGGCACGGTCGTCGACCGTGTCGACTGGGCGGCCAGCAACGCGAAGCCGGCGATGGCCCGGTGCGGCGGCGACGGCACCGGCGCGTGGGTGACCACCGCCCCGGCGACGACCTTCGGCTCCGCGAACGCCCCCGCCTGCCCGTCCGCGCTCCCGGCGGCGAGCCGGATACGGATCAACGAGGTCACCTCCGACGGCTCGGACACCGTCGAGCTGTACAACGGCGGCACGAGTGCGGTCAGCATCGGGTCGTGGAAGTACACCGACGGCGACACCGGCCACTCACCGGTCCCGATCTCCTCCTCGCCGAGCGCGGCCAGCATCCCCGCGGGCGGCTACGCCACCTTCGACTCCACCCTCGGCCTGGGCGACAACGACTCGGTGTTCCTGATCGACTCCGGCGGCACCAGCGTCGACTCGGTGACCTGGGCGACCGACGGCGCCAAGCCGTCCGACGAGCGGTGCGCCGACGGCACCGGCTGGTTCCAGCCCGCCACGAGCGCGACCCTCGGCGGCGCGAACTCCTGCTCCGGCAGTGGCGGCGGTACGGGCGGCGGCGGTCAGACCGGTCACCTGCTGGGGGGCGGTGGCGCACTGACCAGCGGCTGCACCCCGGAGGCGCCCTCCGGCACGGGTCCCACCCCGGCGGGCACCCTGGCGTGGCCGGGCGGGCCGGACGTGACGATCGCCGACACCGTGTGCGCGTTCACGACCTCCACCGGCCCCGAGGGGCGTGACGTGAGCGGTCTGGCGTTCGACCCGGCGAACCCGTCGGTGCTGTGGGCCGCCAAGAACAAGAACTGGCTGTACAAGCTGGTGAAGAGCAACGGCACGTGGATCCCGGACCCGTCGTGGAGCGCGACCGGCAAACAGATCCGCTTCGCGGGCGGCTCCGGGCAGCCGGACTCCGAGGGCATGACGGTGGGCGGCAACGGCCACCTCTACGTGACCTCCGAACGGGACAACGCCAGCAACACCGTCCCCAAGGACACGATCATGGAGTTCGACCCGGCCGCGACCGGCTCGACACTCACGCCTCTCCACCAGTGGGACATGACCTCGCAGTTCCCGCAGCTGAACACCGGCAGCAAGGACGACGCCAACCTGGGCTTCGAGGGTGTCGGCTACGTTCCGGACACCTGGCTGACCGCCAACGGCTGGACCGACCCGCTGACCGGCGCCGCCTACAACCCGGCGAACTACCCCCTGCACGGCTCGGGCCTGTTCTTCGCCGGCCTGGAGTGGGACGGCACGCTCCACGTCTACGGCCTCAACTCCGACGGTACGTTCACCACGTTCGGCACGATCGCGACCGGCAAGGCGGGCGTGATGGACGTGATGTTCGACGCCGGCACCCAGCGCATCGTCGCGACCTGCGACAACACCTGCGGCGAGACCCACACCTTCCTCAAGGTCGACACCGCCGGCGCGATCGTGCCCGACGTGACCTACACCAACCCGGCCGTGATGCCGGTCGACAACCTGGAAGGCTTCGCCATCGCACCCGCCTCCACCTGCATCAACGGCTTCCGCGAGGCGGTCTGGAGCGACGACGGCATCTACGGCCTCGGCACCGGCACCACCTCCTACGGCCACGCCCTCTACAGCGGCACCTTCCCCTGCTGACCCCTGAACCGAACAAAACAGATGACCTGGGGGTGTCACCGGGTCCGGGAGGTGCCGTCGGAGACGCTGATGAGCGGTCCGGCCACCGCCCGGTCCGGTGCAATGCCGGACAGTTCCGCGGGCGGCAGGTCTGCATGACGTGGATGCGCGCGTACGGCACCGACGCCGCGGCCAGCACGGATCGGCCTCCCGGGAGGGACGCGGTGTCCGACATCGAAGACGTGAGCGTGTTCCCCGGTCCGGACGTCGGCAAGACGGCCCACCACGGTCACGGACCGGCCCCGGCCGGGAAGAAGGTCTTCGACAAGCCCCTGCCCAACCCGCTCGCACGCCAGGAGACCAGTCCCACTGGCCTCAGCGGCGCCACGCCCCCACGGTCGCCCGCCACCGGCTCCGGCCCCTGGGCCTTGACGGCTCGTGCAGACGATCGGGCTGCGCCGCCCGGGACGAGGGGACGGCGTCGGATGTCGCAGCGGCTCAGCAGCCTGCCCGGCCCCTCGGCGGATGGAAGGCCGTCCCCACCGGCTCATCCCTGACGACGAGGAGAGCGCGGGGTGGCACATCGTCACGAACTCGCCTATCAGAAAAGGGAGTTCCTCGCTCCGCTGATCGCTTCGGCCATCTGCCGGTGACAACCGTGCTCCGGCTGCCGACTGCCGCCCGCCGGCCGGGAACCGGGCATCCCGTCACTTACGGCGGTCCACTCCTCATCGCTCATGTCCGACGGACACCTCGGTCGCCGGTACGGCCGGCCCCGGCGTCCCCGAACCGGTGCACCAGACAATCACCAGACCGACGAAACACGCGTAGCCGAACGGCTCTTCGCCCACTGCGGTGCGGAAGACCCACACACCCGCACTCACGGCCGGAAACGGTGACGGCCGTCACCCGGCCGGACGGCACCGGATAGCCGGGGCGAGGGAGGTGACGGAAAGTGGGTGCGAGCCCGCGGTCACCCCGATCCGGCTGCGCGCAGCCGCCCGGCCCGAGGAAGAGATGAGTACCGAGACCGGCACGACCTCAGCGACCGGCGACCTCTTGTCGAAGGCCGATCGGTTGCTGCCGAAGATCCGCCGGGGTCTGCCGGGTCTCGTCCGCATCCGCTCGGTCACCGGCGACGGCAGCGGCAGCGGCGAAGCAGCCATGACCGACGTGGGAACGTGCGTGCACAAGATCCTGGCCCTGCGGGCCGCCACCGGGGTCAAGGGCCGCCTCGTGCCGCTTGGCGGCGACGGCGGGCAGCACGCCGCTGGTCCATGCCGACCGGTCCTGCCGGGGCACCCCACCGGGAACACCGCCGGGACTGCTTCACGCGTCCTGTGCGGTCGGCCCGGTGGCAGTCTCCTCGCCCGGTGCGTTCCAGGTCTCGTGCGGCGGGGGGCGTTCCAGCCCGCGTCGACCGGGGTCGTCCTCCCGGTCGCTCCCGGCGGGACGGCATCGCGTCCGTCGACCGGTGGCGCACGATCCGGCTCTTCCGCCCGGCTCCCCGATCCGGGGGTGCGAGGCACGCGAAGGCCCCCTATCCCTGTTCTCGTGGAGGGACAGTATGGAAAAAGCCGACATAGACCAGGAGCGTGTCGAGACGGCCCGGCGCGACGGACGACGGTGGGTGGTGCGTCGCCGCACCCGGCTGATCCTGCACCTCATGGGGACGTTCATTTTCTTTTTCGTCACCTGCGGGGCCACACCGTACGCACGGACCCCGGCCGCCGCGGGCGCGTCCGCGACGGCGCACCTGGTCCTCGACGGGAACTCCCTGACTCTTGAGCAGATGTTCGCCGTCCTCGACGCTCCGGCGGTCTCCGTGCGCCTGGCGCCCGAGGCCCGGGAGCGGATGCGGCAGAACCGCGAGGACGCGATCGGCGCCCTGCGTTCCGGTCAGCGCGTCTACGGATGGAACCAGGCGCTGGGGCCCTTGAAGGACCGTGCGCTCACCCCTGCCGAGCAACGCCAGTTCCAGCGCAACATCGTGCGGTCCAACGCGGCGGGGGTCGGCCCTGCCTTTCCCCCGGCGGTGGCCAGGCTCGCGCTGGTCATCCGCGCGAACCAGATGGCCCGGGCCCGGATGGGGGTGCGCCCGCAGCTCCCCGAGAGACTGCTCGACCTGGTGAACGCCGGCGTCACTCCCGAGATGCCGCAGATCGGGTCACTCGGCATCGGTGACCTCCAGCCGATGGCGGAGGCCGGCATGGTCGCCCTGGGCGAGGCCGCTCCGGCCCGGTTCAGGGGCGAGGTGGCCCCGGCGTCGCGGCTGCTGCCCCTGGCGGGGCTGGCGCCCTCGTTCACACTCGAACAGGGAGAGGCCCTTCCGGTCATCAGCGGAAGCGCGGTCGTGGCCGCCTCCTTCGTCTACGCCGTGGAGCGGGCGCAGCAGCTGGCGGACCTCACCGAGGGCGGCCTCGCCCTGTTCATGGACGCCACCCGTGCCGAGAAGCAGGCCCTGGACGCCCGCACCCACCAGGAGCGCCGGATTCCCGGTGAGATCGAGGTGGCGGCCCGGCTGCGTGCGCTCGTCGCGGGCAGCGGATGGATGACCGACGCGGGGCGCCGTCGGCTCGGGGAGACCCATGACCGTGTGCAGGACGCCGTCTCGGTGCGTGCTGCGCCGCACATCCTCGGCGCGCTGCGCGAGACGCTCGGCGACGAGCGCCAGGTCCTCGAACGTGAGGTGAACTCCTCCACGAGCAACCCCCTGGTGTTCCCCCGGCCCGGTGGCGGCCACGAGTTCGTCATGGGCGGGAACTACGACGCCGACCTGCTGGCGCACGAGATCGACAGGCTGAACGGCGGCATCGCCGACGTGGGCGTCCTTTTCGAGCAGTTGTCGGCCCGGCTCATCTCACCGGAATGGAGCTACGGCCTTCCCGCCAACCTCGCCGGCGGCCGCGTGGGCCTGAATTCCGGCATGGTGCAGGTGCAGACCGTCGCCACCGCCCTCGTACCGGAGATGCAGGTGCGGGCCTACCCGCCGAGTGCGCTGTCCAGGCCGGCGAAGGCCGGGCAGGAGGACCACAACACCATGGCCATGGCCTCCGCCCGCGGCCTCCACGAGAACCTCGACCGTATGGACACCGTCCTCGCGGTACAGATGCTGATGTCGGCGCAGGGCATCGACCTGATCCGCGCCCGCATGCAAGGACTTCCCCTGGGGTCCGGCACGTCGGCCGTCCGACGGGAGATCCGCCGCCACATCCCTGCCCTGGAGGACGACCGCTGGATGTCCCCCGATCTGAACGAGATGATCCGCTTGGTGAAGGGACCCGCGCTTCTCGACATCGTCCGCGGGGCCGAACCGGCGGCACTTCGCCCTGCGGCATGAGTGTCCCCGGCCGCGGACGGCGACAGGCGAACGAGCGAGGCGTCGGGACGTGCGGAACCCCGGGGGGCTCGCCGTGCAGGGGCGCGCCCCGGGGCTCGTGCCGACCGGTCCGGCAGGGAAGGCGGTCAGCGCGTGCAGGGCGGTGACCGGGTCGAGGCGTGCGAGGGCGCGACGCGCCGGTACCGGCAAGGGGAAGGGTGGCAGGAGCGGAATCAGGAAGGGGGCGATCACTGCTCGTCGGCTTCCAGCAGTTGGCGCAGCAGCCCCAAGGTGATCGACCACCGTCAGTGACGGCATGCGCAATGCGTTCATGAGTCACGACTACAGGCCCGGTGACGTGCTGTTGCCGGAGTGCCCGTTCACTGAGACCGCCGTCACCGGGGTCACCCGTTACCACGTGTCCGTGCGGTGCCCGTGGCTGGAAGTGGATCCGCAGGCCGAGAACATCAGATGGAACGGCCGAAGGGCGCTTCCCACGCCCGCGGCCCGCGAGTGGGAAATCTTCCGAACGGAACCGGCGGAGACCACACTGAAGCCGGGCGATACCTGCCTGGTGGGTATCCCCACGACCGTGGTGCACGTCCAGGCGGTCCACCGCTTCGACCCGCCCTTGGTCACCGGCATGCCGCCCCGGCCCGCGTCCTGCCTTGAGGTCCTGCAACAGGGTGAGACCCATGATCCTTCCCTTGAGGACCAGGGCTACACGATCGATCCGGCCGGCGGCGAACCGATACGCGTCGAGCTGTTCTTCCGTCCGTACGCCTTCCTCGAACTGGGTGATGAGGTCGCTGACCGCAACGGGCGCGCCTGGCGGTTCGATGCGGCCTGGGACCGGCACCCCTTCGACGGTGAGCAGTCGGGCACTCCGACCTGGCCGCTGACGTTGCTCTTCCGACACAGTGAGCCGACACCGAAGGAAGCCGAAGTGGTCGCCCGGGCAACAGCGGTCGGCAGCCACGCGGACGAACTGGAGCGGTGGAGCGGACTCACTCGCGCGCGACCAGCCGCCCGGCAGCAGTAGCCTCGCGGGACTCTACTGGCTGCGCTTCGGGCCAAGTGGGTGCTCAGCTCAGATCCGGTGCCCGCGGGTCAGCCACCGTGGAGGGCCCACTCGTCGAGGCCGCCATAGATGTGCGCTTCGAGGCATTGCGGGGCGTCAAGGCCCACAGCCTCACCTCGGTACACGGCGATGAGGGAGTCCTTCCCCCGCCACCACGAGTCGGTCACACCCCCGCCCGGCCGGCGTTCGTCCTTCGGGCCGGTCATAAGGATGATCCTCACCCCGCCATCGTCTACAGTTCGGTAGACCGTCTACAAGATTGTAGTCACCGGTCGGGCGCTGTTACGACGCGCCCGTTCCGCCGGACCGAAGGGGTCGCGACGATGTCCACACCCGTCCACCTGTCGTCGCAGCTCGCTGTCGACGTGCTCGATGCCCATTCCCTGCCGGGCGACTCGTTGTCGGTCACGCCCGGTCTGCTGTCCAGGGGCTCCACCGAAGCAGGTGTGCACCTGTCCCTGGAGCCGTTGCTGTTCACGGCTACGTCAGGTGCACCGGCCGGGGTGCAGTGCGGGTATCCGCCCGGCCGGAAGGCTGGAGGCGGAGCTCCATCGGGCCGCAGTCGCTCACAGCGCCTGCACCAGGGCGCGAAACGCGCCGAGGAACTGCCGGAGCGGTACGGATATGCGAAGGCCATCGTGCCGGCCCGCCTTGCACCGGTGGTGCGGACCGCGCCCGATCCGGTGGCGGGCGCACCGGAGGTGCCGGTGCGGACGTCCACGCTGTGGCAGGTCGCCGGCGGACTCGCGTGGAGCGTCGGCCTCGCTCTCGCCGGCTGTGCGCCGGGCTCGTCGGTCCCGAACGTCGGCCGTTACCTGTTGCCGCTGGTGACGTCGGCCGTTGTCCTGTCGCTGCTCCCCCTTCCCACCGAGGTGTACCGGGCCCGTCGGGGCGCCGGGACCGAACGGAGCAGCAGGTGATCATGGCCTTCGACGGGGCCTCGATCGACGGCTCCGCCTACCTGGACGTGGTGCGTCTGGCCCGGCATTCGCCGGGCTGGCTGGACGGCGCGGTGTCCTTCTGGTCGACGTACGGGCTCGCGGTGTTCGCCGCCCTCGCGGGCGTCGGCTGGTGGCTCGCGCGCCGGGCCGGGGGCACGGCGGCGGTGACCGCGCTGGCCGTGCCGGTTGTCGTCGTCGTGGCGTACGGCGTGGACGCCGTGATGAAGCTGTCGGTGGGCGAGGACCGGCCGTGCCAGAGCCTGCGCGTGAAGACCCTGGAGGCATGTCCGGCGCCCGGGGACTGGTCCTTCCCCAGTAACCATGCGGCGATCGCGGCCGCCGCCGCGGTGGCCCTGTTCTTCGTCTCACGCCGGCTGGGGGCGGCCGCGGCCGCGGCCGCTCTGGCGATGGCGGCCTCCCGGGTGTGGGTCGGCGCACACTATCCGCATGATGTCGTGGCCGGAGTGCTGGTCGGCGGGCTCGTCGCGCTCCTGTCGATGATCACTCTGGGACGGTGGTCCCGATCTCTGGACGGTTGGATCCGCTCCGGCCGCCTGCGCCCGCTGGTGACGGCCTCATGAACCGGTCAGTCGGCCCGCCCAGTCACCGGCTCCCGTTCCATCGGCCGCGCCGTGGCGGTCCGGCGTTCCTGGACCTGCGCGTAGGCCACCAGACCGAGCAGGACACCCAGGAGCACGGCAGAGGACCCTGCGGTGCCGAGGTCCAGGCCACCCTTGGCGACCGGCTTGGTCAGGAAGTCACCCGCGGTGGCGCCCAGGGGGCGGGTGAGGACGAAGGCGATCCAGAACAGCAGCACGTTCGGCACCACCGGCACCCTCATCAGGGCGACGAGAACGGCGAGCGCCCCGCCCACGAGCAGCGCGCCACCGGCGTAACCGAGCCCGGAGCTGTCGGACAGGAAGTCACCCATGGAAGTGCCGAGGGTGTTGGAGACGAGGATCGCCGACCAGAACAGCGCCTCGCCCCGGAAAGTGACGATGTCCCGGATCCGGAAGGTCGTCCCGGACATCTTCCAGACGGCGAAGACAGCCAGCAGGATCGAGATGAGGATCGCCGCCCCGGTGGGGTAGCCGAGACCGAGACCCTGCGGCCCCCGGCCGAGTGACGTGACACCGCCGGAAAGGAACCTGGTGCTCGCGTCACGGTTCATGAAGTCGGACATCGTGGTGCCGGCCATGCTGGTCGACAGGATCACGGTCCAGTAGAAGAACGGGTTGTAGCGGCTGGACCTCAGCTGGACGACCAAGGTCACCACGAAGAGCAGGAACAGGGCGATCGTGGTCAGGAAGTAGCCGAGATGCAAGGTCTGGGCGAAGAGGTCGCCGGCCGTCTCGCCGAGGGTGGTTGCGGCGACCTTCATGATCCAGAACACCAGGGTGGCCTCGGGCAATTTCTTCATCACCGACCTGGTCGCGCTCGCGACGTCCAGATCGGTGAGCACTTCCGGTTGTTGCATGGTGGGGCTCCGATTCGGTCGTACGGCACAACGCCCGCCCCGCCACGGGAAGGGCGAGCGCACTATGTCATGCAATGACCCCGAAGAGTGATCACCGGAACCGATCTTGGCAGCGTCGGCCTGAACGCATCCTGAACGCCGGCCGCGCTCGGACGTGACGCAGTCGCAGCCGGCCGCCCGGCACGGGCCGCCGAGCCGGGCCAGGACGTGCGGCGGGACGTCGGCGGTCCACTCCGCGATCGCGGCCGGGGACCTCGCTCCGGCCGGGACCGCGCACGCGGCCAGGCACAGGACGAAAGCGAGCGGATGACGTCGGCCCCGGTCCCGGCGGGTGTCGGGCACCCGGGCCAGGCAGGCCGGTGAGTCCGTCGGGAGCGGTCGTGCGGCGTCGGTGAGTCGGCCCCGAGGCCCCGGGACGAGCGAGGACGAGCCGGCAGGCACGGTCTTCCGCCGTGATGATCAGGGACTCGACACCTCATGGTCACCTGAGTCGTGCCTGCCTCCGCGTCAGCCCCCGGCGACCGCTCCCCGGTCCTGCCCAGCCCCTGAAACCCCATCGACCCCACCCCATCGCCTGCATGACGCCGCCCTGGTCCCGTACCTCACCCCTCGATGTGGTCCACCAGGCCCCAGGCCAGGGCCCGTTGGGCGGAGACGGGCCGGCCGTCGAGGACCAGGTACCGGGTGCGCCAGGGGCCGATCCGGCGGGGGATGCTCACTGTGCCTCCCGCACCGGGGATCAGGCCCATGGCCAGTTCGGGCAGGCGGACGGTGGTGCCCGGGGCCGCGAGGAGCCGGGGGGCGAAGGCCGGGAGTTCGATGCCCGCGCCGACGCAGGTGCCGTGCAGCCGCGCGGTGAGACGGCCGCCGAGGGCGTGCAGACGGGCTGCGGCGCCGGCTCGGGTGCGGATGAGGTGCGCGGCCGCGAGGTCCGTGGCGGTGCCGAACTCGTCCAGGTCACCGCCCGAGCTGAAGCAGGGGCCGTTGCCGTCCAGGACAACCTGGTGCACGGTCTCGTCCCGGACGGCGAGGTCGACGGCCGCGACCAGGGCGTCCCGCAGTTCCGCGCCGTGCGCGTTGCGCCGCTCGGGCCGGTCGAGGGTGATCCGCAGGACGTCGCCCTCGCGGCGCACCGCCACGGGGTCGGTGCTCACACGAGGGGGCGCGGGCCGTGGCCCCCGGGCCGTGAGCCAGCGGGCGAAACCGGAGCCGCCGAGCAGCGTCGAGTACGCGAGGGACTCCACGTCGAGAGCCTGCGGTACCGGCAACCGCCCGGCCGTGCGGAGGACTTGGTGGAGCACCAGCGCCGCCTCGGGCTGCTGTTCCGCCTGCACGCGCAGGAACTCCGCCTCGGCCGCCGGGTCCGTGACCGCGACCGTGGCCGGGTGCCCGGCGCTGTCCGCCGCGCGGAGGCGGTCGCCGGTGGCCCGTACCAGCGTCACGGCCAGGACCTCCAAGAGGTCCTCGGGACAGTCGGGGACCGGTCGGCCGGTGCGTCCGACCACCAGCCGGTCGCTGTCCCGGGCCCGCTGGACGGCATGCTCCAGGTCGGCGGCGGATGCGGTGGAGCGGTCCAGGTCGACGACGACCAGGGGCCGGGAGGGCCGTGCGCGGGCGTCGAGGAGGTCGGCATGCGGCGCCCCGGCCGCGAGATCGGTCACGGAGATCGCTGTGGTCGCAGACACCTCTCTCGTCTACCATCCGGGCATGGCCGACGACCGGGCATCCGGCAGGAAGGCACGGATCCACCGGAGCCGAGGACCCGGCGGTACGGCGCCGGTACCGCCCTCGGACCGGCCGTGCTCGGAACGGCCGGGCGCTGACACGGCCGGACCGGCCCGTGTCCGACCCGAGGCCGATCCCTCCCACGTCGCGCAGGACTGGGCGCGCAGCGGCGTTCCGCTGCTCACCGGCCATCCCGACGCGCCACCGCTGCTCCCGCCCGGCGGCGCGGCCACCCTCGCCTCCCGGCTCACCGATCACATCGCCGCCGCCGGCGGGGCGAGACTCGACGGGGCCCGGCTCCTCGCCGAGCGGGCCGCGCTCAGCGGACGCGGACGGCAGGGCCGGCTGTCCGTGGGCGGCAGTTGCCGGCTGCTGCCGACCCGCGACGGCTGGGCCGCGGTGTCCGACGCGCGTCCGGACGACCCGCTGCTGTGGAGCGCGCTGATCGGCCGGGATCTCGATGCCGAGGCGCTGCCCGGCCGGCTGGCCGGCTGGCTCACCGCGCACGACGGCGCGGACCTCGACGAGCGGGTGGCGCTGCTCGGTCTCGCGGGCGGTGCCGTCCGGCCCCGGCCCGAACGCGCCTGTCCGCTCCCGGGAACGCCCCGCCATGCGGCAGGAATGCTGGTGATCGACTTCAGCGCGCTGTGGGCGGGGCCGCTCTGCGCGCATCTGCTGGGAACGGCGGGGGCCAGGGTGGTCAAGGTGGAGACGCCGTCCCGCCCGGACGGGGCCCGCTTCGGCGACCCCGCCTTCTACGACCTGCTGCACGCCGGGCACGCCTCGGTCGTCCTCGATCCGGCGGACGCGCGCGGCCGTGCCGCGCTGCACGAACTGGTCGGCCGGGCGGACGTGGTCGTCGAGGCGTCCCGGCCGCGCGCCCTGGCGCGGTTCGGCCTCGACGCCGAGACGGAGGCGGCGCGCGGCTGCACCTGGATATCCGTCACGGCGTACGGGCGTGCCTCGGACCGGGTCGGCTTCGGCGACGACGTGGCCGCCGCCCGCGGTCTCCTGGGCACGGCCGCGGACGGGCTGCCCGTGTTCGCGGGTGACGCCATCGCCGACCCGCTCACCGGCTTGCTCGCCGCGGCACTCGCCCTGTCCGAACAGCCGTGCGGTGGCGGTGCGGTCCTGGACGTGTCGATGGCGGACGTGGTGTCCGCATCCCTCTCCCCGCCCGTGTCCCTCTCCACGCCCGCCCGGTCCGGCGCGCCCGGTGACCGCGAGGCCCGTGTCGTCGGACACGGTGACGGCTGGCTGGTGGACCTCGGCGGTACGTCGTACCCGCTGGCCGCCCCGCGCCCGCGCCGTGCGGCCGCCGCCGCCCCGGCGAGCGGAGCCGACACCGCCGATGTGCTGCGTCACCTGGGGATCCGGGTGCCGTGAGCGGGCTGCTGATCCAGAACGCGCAGGTCGAGGGGCGGTGCTGCTGCGTGCGCGTGCGGGGCGGCCTGGTCGAGGACCTCGGTCCGGTGCTCACACGCACCCCCGGTGAGCGGGAGTTCGACGCGGCGGGCGGTGCCCTGCTGCCCGGCCTGACCGACCATCACCTGCGTCTGTTCGCGCCGGCGGCCGCGTCGTCCTCGGTACGGTACGGCCCTCCCGACGTCCGCGACCGCGCGGCGCTGCGGGCCGCGCTGCACCGGGCGGCCCCGGACCGGCACGGCTGGGTGCGGGGCATCGGCTACGACGAACGGGTCGCCGGATCGCCGGACACCGCCGGGCTCGACGCGCTGCGCGCGGACGTGCCGCTGCGGGTGCAGCGCAGGAGCGGCGCCCTGTGGGTGCTCAACTCCCGTGCGGCCGAACGGTTCGGCCTCGTGCACGGACGCCGTCCCGGTATCGAACGCGATGCCGCCGAACGCCCGACGGGACGGCTGTGGCGTGCCGACGACTGGCTGCGCGGGCGGCTGCCCGAGACGGCGGTGCCGTCCTTGGCCGCGGTGGGTTGCACGCTCGCCGGTCACGGCATCACCGCGGTCACCGACGCAACGCCGCGTCCGGCCGCCGGGCCGGCGGTCCTCATGAGGTGACCGCCGGTTCCACGGGCACGTTCCCTGCCCGATCCTGCCAGGACGGTGGCCCTGACGGCTCTCCGCGGTGCGGGACGGTGCCGCGGTCACCCCTGCCGGACGGTGCCGTCCCCGGCCGGGGCGGACTCGGCCGGGTCCGGCCGTTGCCCGTTCATCAGGGCGAGGGCGGCGCCGGCGGTCGGCAGGACGATGTCCGGGTTCGCGCCGGCGCCCTCGGCGACACGGGTCGCCAGCCGGACGTCCTTGCGAAGCAGGGGGCCGGCGTGAGCGGCGAACCGGTCCAGGGTGCCGCCCGCCGCCGCGACCCGGTTCAGCGCGAAGCTGGCCGCGCTGCCGTGGGTGAGGACCCGGGCGAGGGCGACCGGGTCGATCGCGAGGTCCCGGCCGAGGGCGAGGGTGTCGGCGGCGGTGGCCAGGTTGGCCGTGAACAGGACGTTGTTGAGGAGCTTGGCCGACTGGCCGGTGCCGAGCGGGCCCATGTGCACGACCGGGTCGGCGTAGGTCTCGAACACCGGGCGGCAGTAGGCGACCGTTCCGGGCTCGCCGCCCGCCATCACGACCAGTCTGCCCTCGGCCGCCGCCGGGCCGCCGCCGCTGACCGGGGCGTCGATCAGGGCGGCGCCGTGGGTGCGGGCGCGGTCGGCGAGGCGGCGGCAGGTGTCGGGGTGGACGGTGCTGTGCACGGCGACCACCCCGCCCCTGCGCAAACCGGCCAGGATGCCGTGCCCGCCGGTGAGGATCTCCTCGACGTCCGCGTCGTCGACGACGCACACGCAGACCAGGTCGCTGGCCTCGGCCAGGTCCGCGGGAGAGGCGGCGCGCCCGGCCGGGGTGTCGGCGAAGGGGGCGAGGGTGGCGGGGCGGCGGGCCCACAGCGTCGTCTCGTAGCCGGCGTCGACGATCCGGCGGGCCATCGGCGCTCCCTGGCTGCCCAGGCCGATGAATCCGACTCGCATCAACTGGCCTCCTGCTCAACGGGGTCGGGACCGGGTGCCGGTTCCGGCGCGGGCCTGGGGCGCCAGAACGCGGCGAGCAGCATGCCGCCACCGACTTCGCTGATCACGCTCAGCCAGGCCTGGAGGGTTCCGTGGGTGAGGCCCGGGCCGGTGAACCAGCGGGCGGTGCCCGCGATCCGGCCGCCGCGCCAGTGGTCGAGACGGTGCGCGATCATGACGACGCCCAGGACCAGGCGCGGCAGAAGTGCGACGGCATCGGCTTGGTTCATCCCGCTCTCCCTTGTCGTGGGGACGCGGCGAGACCGGCCTCCCGGGTCACCGCGCACTCCTCCGCGAACGACAGCACCTCAGGTGGTAGGCCAGGGCCGCGTGGGCGAGGTCGACGCGCCGGGCCGGGTCGGTGAGCCGGGGCGCGTGGGGCAGGGAGGCGCCGTAGCCGGGCCGGTCGAGTGCGATGACCGTGCGGCCGAGGGCGGCTCCGGTGCGCAGCAGCGAGAGCCGTGGGTGGCCGGGGCAGTCGAAGTGGGCCGAGTCGGTTCCGCCGCCGTGCAGGGCGAGGACGACGGCACGCGGCTGTCGTACCCGACTCGCCCGGAACGACAGCGAGATGCCGTCGACGCCCACCGCGCCGGGCACCACGTCGGGATGGCTGTCCGTCACGTGTCCGTCCTGAGGAGGATGGCCCCGCCGGGCGCCAGCCCGCCGGTACTGACCGCCGCGACCCGGGCGCCGGGCACCTGGCGGGGGCCGCCGTCGCCGCGCAGCTGGACGACCGCCTCGTGGACGAGGCCCATGCCGTGGGTACGGCCGTGGGAGAGCTGGCCGCCGTGGGTGTTCAGGGGCAGTACGCCGTCGCGGGCGATGTTCTTCCCTCCGTCCAGGAAGTCCTTGGCCTCACCGATGCCGCAGAAGCCGAGCGCCTCGATCCAGGACAGGCAGTTGAAGGTGAAGCCGTCGTAGAGCTCGGCCACGTCGACGTCGGCGGGGCGCAGGGAGGTGCGGGTCCACAGGTGGGCGGACGGGCCCAGGGTCTGGGGTTCGTGGGTGAGCGTGCTCTGGTCCCACTCGAGGCGTTCGGTGATCCGGGTGCCGACGGCCTCGACGAGGACCGGCGGCTTCGCGAGGTCGTGTGCGGTGTCGAGGGCCGAGACGACCACGGCGACGGATCCGTCGCAGGGGACGTCGCAGTCGTAGAGGCCGAAGGGGGTGGTGATGGGGCGGGCCGTGAGGTAGTCGTCCATCGTCAGCGGGGCGCGGTAGATGGCGGTGGGGTTCAGGGCCGCGTTGGCGCGCTGGTTGAGGGCGATCCAGCCGAGGGTCTCGCGGGTGGTGCCGTAGCGGTGCATGTGCCGCTGGGCGTTCTGGGCGAGGGTGTGGGCGGCGGAGGTGGCGCCGAAGGGCTTGAGCCAGCCGGCGTCCGCGCCGCCGGCCGGGGGGATCCTGCCCTCCTTGACGAGTTCGGCGTGGCTGGACTCCCACACGGTGCGGAAGCAGAGCACATGACGGGCGAGGCCGCCGGCCACCGCGAGCATCGCCGAGACGAGGGAGCCGCCGGGGCCGAAGGTCTCGCTGCCGCCGTTGTACCAGGTGGGGCGGATACCGAGGGCGGACTCCAGCGCGGTGACGCCGCCCTCGGCGAAGCCGCCGTAGGCGCCGGCACCCGGGTAGCTGGCCAGACCGTCGATGTCGTCCAGGGTGAGTCCGGCGTCGGCGACCGCGGCCTCGCACGCCTGGACCGTGAGGGAGATCGGGGGGACCCTCAGCCGGCGGCCGAGCGGGGAGACGCCGATGCCGGTGAGGGCGGCTTTCTCCTCGAACTTCTCCGTGGTCCGCGCCGGCCGTATGTGGCGTACCACTGAGCCGGGCCCGGTCTCGTCGGCGGGCAGCGGGGCGGGTTCCCCCTGCTCCGCGGCCGGCCGGAACAGCGGCAGCCACACGTCCTGCCCGGCCCGCTCGAAGACGGCCTCCATGCGCATACCGAGGGCGAGTTCGCCGGGGTCGCACTCGACGGCGTTGGTGGTGAGCCGGATCCGGCTGTCCTCTTCGAGCGCGACCTGGGCGACGACGTAGGGCGCCGGCAGGCCGGGGAGACTGAAGCGGTGGCTGACGGTGAAGCCGATCAGGACCGCGTGTCCGGAGACGGCCCGTACGCCCATCTCCCGTCCGCGGCAGTACCGGCAGACGGGCTGCGGCGGATGGATCAGGGCGGTGCAGGACGTGCACTCCTGGATCCGCAGCCGGCCGTCCGCCCCTGACGTCCAGAAGAACTCGTTCTGATCGGTGACCAGGGGCAGCGGGCGCCCCGGGGACGCGGCTGCCGGACCGGATACCGGGGATGCGGCCACTCGTCGACTCCCTTTCAGTGTTCGTTCCCGGCCCGGCCGGGGCGCACGGTCACCGGCTCGGCGAGCCTCTGCTCGTCGCATGCCTTCCGGAGCGTCTCCGGCGTCTCGTCGAGCGGGGGCCGAGGCGCCTGCCCGGGGTGAAGGCCGCCGGGAGGTGCCGCATGCCCTGGATGATGCCGATGGTCTCCCAGTGGACGGTGGCCTCGGGGTCGCAGCAGTGGTCGGGCATCCGGTCCGTCACGGCCGTCACCATCCGCTTGAACACCGTACGGGCGACGTTCGAGCCGATGCAGCGGTGGACACCCGGGCCGGAGCTGCTGTGCCGGTTGCCCTTGCGGTCCAGGTGCACGCGGTCGGGGTCGGAGAAGACGGCGGGGTCCCGGTTGGCCATCGCCCAGGACAGCCACAGGCGTTCACCCTCCTTGAACCGCCGGCCGGCGATCTCGCAGTCGGCGGAGATCGTGCGACCGTCGCCCGGTGCCGGGGGAAACAGCGCAGGAACTCCTCGGTCGCCGAGTCCAGCAGAATGTCCCGCTCCCGGCTCAGCCGGTCCCGCTCAGCGGGATGCCGTGACAGCCGCTCCGCAGAGCGGCGTTCCGGACGCCGGCGGCCTCGGGCCGGTTGAGGGCGAGAGCGGTCCCCCGGCCCGCAGCCACGCACCGGCCGCGACAGGGCGCTTCGGTCTCAGTCCTCCCCGACCGCCGCGCACAGCCCCCCGTCCACGACCACGTCCACGCCCGTGACGAAGCTCGCCCCGTCCGACAGCAGGAACGCGGCGACGGCCGCGACCTCGTCGCACCGGCCGATGCGCCCCAGCGGCGTGCTCTCGACCAGCTCGCGCACCGACGCGTCCCGTGCCATCCCCAGCCTCGTCTGCGGGGTGTCGATCGCGCCCGGCGACACCGAGCAGGCCCGGGCGCCCACCGGCCCGAGCCGTACCGCCTCCGCGCGGACGAAGCGCTGCACGCCGTAGGCGGCCCACGGGTACGCCCAGGCGGGATCCTCGATGGCCGGACCCACCGCCTCCCGGACCCAGCCGAGGAAGTCCTCCTCCAACGGGTCGTCCAGGACGGCGGCGACGGCCGGGTCGGGGTCGACGTGGGCCATCAGCGCGGACACCGACGCCAGGTACACGAAGGCGGTTCCGGCGACGGCCAGCGGGCGCAGTTCCTCGGCGAGCAGCGCGGTCGCGACGAAGTCGGTGCGCAGCATCCCGCGCCAGTCGGCTTCCTCCGGGGCGACGCTGTCGGCGTGCGCGACGGCCCGGAGCGCGCCGAGCTCCCCGGCCCGGGCGGCCAGCCGCGCCACGTCGTCGCGGTCCGCCACGTCCCCCGCGAACGGCTCGGCGCGAGCCCGTTTGCCGCGGCCTGAAAGGTCTTTCGCGAACGCGGCCACGGCGGCTTCGTCCCGGTCGACGAGCAACAGCACGTCCACCATGTCGGCCAGGCGACTCGCACAGGCCTGCCCGGTCCCGCGACCGGCACCGGTGGCAATACCTACCGTGGTCATGCGCCACTCCTCACTGGAGACACTCGTCACGGCACGAGTGTCTCGTGAGTGGCGCCGTCCGAGCCCCGGCGGGGGCCGGACGACACCGCTCACCGGGTGCGCACGGTCTTCGGCCGGGCGGCAGCGGCGCCGGTCCGGCCGGAGCGGGCTCCCGGACGCCGGGCACGGCCCGCTCCGCCCTGCGGATCAGACCGTCTGCGGGATCGCGGTCTCGGTTTCGCCGAGCCGTCTGCCCCTGGGTACGAGCGCGACCAGCAGCGTGCCGAGGGCACAGCATCCGACGACCAGCCAGAGGCCGTTGGTGAAGCCCTCGTCGAGGTAGAACCGGGTGCCCTTGAGGACCGTGCCGTGCTGGGCCATGACCACGAAGGCCAGCTGGGAGACGATGATCTGGGCCACGCCCTGGGCGAGGGTCTGGGCGCCGTTGGCGAGGGCCTGCTCGGCCGGCGTGACCACCTCGATGATCATGATGGGGACGACGGCGACGACCATGCCGGTGCCGAAGCCGGCGATCACGCCCATGCCCACGATCTGGGGTCCGTTGTGGTGCAGGTGGGTGCCGATGCCGTAGCCGACGACGGTGAGCACGGAGCCCGCGGCGAGCAGGATCCGGGCGTCCACGCGGCGGGCGACCCAGCCGGTGCCGACGGCCGCGATGATGATCATCGCGCTGATCGGGCTGGTGACGACGGCGTTGTGGGTGCCGGACCAGCCGAGGCCCTCGGAGACGTGAGGGATGTCCGGCATCAGCACCAGCAGCTGGATGACCACGCCGACGGCGCTGAGCGAGCCGGCCGCCACGGAGGTGGCCAGCAGCACGGTCCACACGGGCCGGCGCCGGGTCATGGACGGCGGGAACAGCGGCTCGGCCACCCGTCGCTCGACGATCAGGAAGGCGATCAGCGCGACCGCCGCGCCCGCGACACAGCCGATGAACTTCCCGCTGCCCCAGCCCCAGCCGGCGCCCTCCCCGACCGCGTACACGAGGGCGGTGACCCCGCCGCCGAGGAGGAGTCCGCCGGTCCAGTCCATCCGGCCGGTGCTCTGCCGGACCGGGCTCTCCGGGACGACGAGGGCGACCATCACGAAGCTGACGGCGGTGCTGACGGCCATGAACCACAGCACGCCGCGGAAGCCGTAGTCGTCCAGCAGCCAGCCGGCCAGGAACGGTCCGCCGAAGGCGACCAGGCCGACCCCGCCGGCCAGGATGCCGCTGGCGATGCCGACCCAGCGGCGCGGGAAGATGTCGCGGGTGATGGCGTACCCGATCGGCATGGTGGCCGCGTAGAGGCCGGCGAGTCCGCGTCCGATCAGGAGGGTGCGGTAGTCGGTGGCGACGGCGGCGAGCAGGTCGCCGGCGAAGCCGAGGCCGGTGGCGACGAGCAGGACACGCTTCTTCCCGAACAGGGCGGCGCCCTTGACCATGAACGGCAGGAAGAAGGTCCCTGTCAGCAGGGTCATCAGGGTGAACCAGGCGATCTGGGTGGTCCGGAAGTGGATCGCGACGTCGGCCTGGGCGATGCCGGAGAGCGCGGCGACGAGCGACACGAGCTGGACCGTCCACAGGAGCGCGACGACGACGAGCACGTTGCGCGTGGTGGAGCGGGATCTGTCGTCCGCCTGGGGCGGAACGGTCTGCGTCTGGGACATGGGGGCCTTCCGTGGACGGTCGGGGGCGCGGAAGCCGCCGCGGACGGACACGGCCTGATGCGCCTCGCCGGAGGGTTCGCCGACGTGTCTCGTCGGCCCGAAGGAAGTGCGGGGAAGCGCCGGTACCGGCGGCGTCGGACGTAACGTAGACCTAACGGTCGGTACAATCAATCCTTCGCACGGAGAAATTCAGCGAGCCGGTCACTTGCGCGGAAACGCAGAAAAACACCGCGCGAACCACAAAAGTTCGCGCGGTGCCGGAAGAGCTCGGAAATACTCGGAGAACTACAGACCGACGCAGAAAGCGGGAGGTCGCCCCGGGCCGCTCACGCGTCCGCGGCACCCGTCCCGGGCTGGAACTGGTGCTTCAGGAAGGATCCGGTCCAGGCCATCAGGTCGGCGGGCACGTAGTAGCCCTTCTCGTCGTTGATGGTCTCCCAGTTCGCGGCCACGTCCTCGACCGTGGCGGGGCCGCCCTCGTGGGCGTAGCCCTCGGTGGAGGCGAGGAACAGACGGGCGAAACGGCCCGCGCCTGCCGTGTAGGTCTCGCCGCTGACCGGGCAGCTCTCGTGCGCGAGGTAGGCGACCATGGGCGCGACGGCGTCGGACGGCATGTACGGCATGCCCGGGGCCGCCTCGGCGGCCTCCTCCTCGGGGCCGCCGCCCATCCGGGTCATGGCGGCCGGGGCGATCAGGTTGACCTTGATGTTGTGCGGCTCGCCGGCCAGCTTCGCGCTGCGGGCCATGCCCACCGTGCCCGCCTTGGCGGCCGCGTACGACAGGTTGTTGTCCATGCCGAACATGCCGCTGGAGGTGGTCAGGACGACCCGGCCGTACCGCTGCTCCACGAAGTGCGGCCAGGCGGCGCGCATCGTGTTGAACGAGCCGACGAGGTGCACGGCGAGGTGGCGGTGGAGGTTCTCCGCGTCGATGTCGGGCAGACCCGCGTAGCGGATGATCCCCGCGTTGTTGACGAGGACGTCGATGCGGCCGAAGTGCGCGATCGCCGTGTCGACGACGGCCTGGCCACCGGCCGGCGTGGAGACGTCGTGGGTGTCCGCGACGGCCTCGCCGCCCGCCGCGGCGATCTCGTCGACGGCCTTCTGCGCGGGGCCGGCGTCGGCGCCGTCGCCCTCCATGGAGCCGCCCAGGTCGTTGACGACGACCTTCGCGCCGCGCGCCGCCAGGAGGCGGGCATGGGCCCGGCCGATGCCACGACCCGCGCCGGTGACCACGGCGACGCGTCCTTCGAAGCTCAACTTGCCCATTCCTGACTCCTGTTGTGCGGCGATTACGTGCGGGACACAGGTCGCCGGTCCCGTCCGGGCGGCCGGAACCGGCGGTTGGTGCGCGGCCTTGCGGGCGCGCCGGCTACCAGGTGACCGGCAGCTCGCTGATGCCGAAGGCGAGCGCGTCGGACGGCCGGAACCGGAGTTCGTCCCGGTCGACGGCGAGGCGCAGGGTCGGGATGCGCCGGTAGAGGGTGCCGTAGACGACCTGCAGCTCGATGCGCGCGAGCTGCTGGCCCAGGCACTGGTGGATGCCCCAGCCGAAGGCGTGGTGATGCCGGGAGTCCCGGGTGAGGTCCAGCTTCTCCGGGTCGGGGAAGGCCTGCGGGTCCCAGTTGCCGGCGGGCAGCGGGACGACGATGCCGTCCCCGGCCTTGATCTCGGCGCCCTCGAACTCGAAGTCCTCGGCGGCGATGCGGCGCTGCCCGAACTGGGCGATCGTCAGATAGCGCAGGATCTCCTCGACGGCGGGCGCCGCGTCCCTGGTGTCCTCGATCGCCCGTAGCCGGGCCAGCTGGTCGGGGTGGTCCATGAGCAGCGCCGTGCCCACCGCGATCATGGTCGCGCTGGTCTCGTGGCCGGCGATCAGCAGGATCATGGCGAGCAGGGTGGCCTCGGGAAGGGTGAGGTCGCCGTCCTGGATACGTGCGGCGAAGTCGGAGAGCACGTCCTCGCCGGGCTCCTCCGTCTTCTTCTGCAGGAGCGCCGCCAGGTAGCCGCCCAGGGCCGCGTTGGCCCGGTTCTGTTCCTCGGTGGTCTTGTCGCTGCGGGTGGCGAAGGAGGCGTGCTCGTGGAAGAACTCGTGGTCGTCGTAGGGCACTCCGAGCAGCGCGCAGATCATCAGCGAGGGCAGCGGGAGCGCCAGCGCGTGGACCAGGTCCACCGGTTTGGGGCCCGCCAGCATCGTGTCGATGAGGCCGTCGGTGAGCCGCTGGATCTCCGGGCGCAGCGCCTCCATCCGGGGACGGGTGAAGGGCCGGGTCATCATGCGGCGGATCCGGGTGTGGTCGGCTCCGTCCGCGTTGAAGATGGTGAGCGGGTGGAGGTGCGCCGTCTCCGCCATGGCCCGGTTGGGGTAGGGGAACCCGGCCTGCTTGTCGTCCGAGCTGACCCGGGTGTCGGACAGGATGGCGCGCTGGGCGGCGTGTCCGGTGACGAGCCAGGGGGTGCTGCCGTCCCAGATCCGGCCGCGGCTGACCGGGCCCGTCCCGTTCAGGGCGCGCAGCCCGGGCGGCGGGGCGAAGGGACACTTCGCGTCCCGGTCGTCCTGGTAGTGGTAGACCTGCTCGTCACGGGTGGTTCGGGCCTCTGCCTCGGCCATGGGTTCTCCGTAAGTTGTGGGGTGGGGGGAGGAGCGGGCGCGGGTCGGGCTATTCCTCGATGCGGATGGCCAGCGCCGGGCAGACCGCGGCCGCGGTGCGGACCCCGTCGGCCAGTTCGGCGGGCGGGTTCTCGTCGAGGACGACGACGATGCCGTCGTCCTCCCGCTGGTCGAACACGTCCGTGGCGGCGGCCACACACTGTCCGGCCGCTACGCACTTCTCCTCGTCGACGACGACCTTCATGGGATCTCTCCAGCTCGTTCAGGGGGTGGGGGTGCGGAAGGCGTCGACGATCTCCTGTCGGCGCATCCGGGCCTGTCGGGGCATGTTCCAGCCGAGGACGCCGGTGACCACGCCGTCCAGCCGGTAGCGGGCGACGAAGCGACGGGCCGTCAGATCGCCCTCGACGACCTCCGCCTCCGCCTCGGCGGGCAGGAAGCCGTGCACCTGGAGCCTGGCGTCGAACTGGTCCGTCCAGAAGTACGGGACGGGCGCGTACGGCCGGTCGTCGCCGAGGATCACCGCCGCCACCGCCATGGCTTGTTCGGTGGCGTTGGTCCGGTTCTCCAGGCGGACCGGGCGGCCGAGCCACTCGTGGTGCCAGCGGGCCACGTCACCGACGGCCCAGACGCCGTCCGCGGCCCGGCAGCGGGTGTCGCAGACCACGCCGTTGTCCAGGCTCAGCCCGCTGTCCGCGAGCCACTCCGTCGCCGGGACGGCACCGATCGCGACGACCACGACGTCGGCGGGCAGTGTCTCCCCGGTGGCGAGCCGGACGCCCGTCACCCGGCCCGCGCCGTCGTCGGTGAGCCCGGTGACGCCGTCGCCCAGGCGCAGCCGAACGCCGCGTTCGGTGTGCAGGTCGGCCAGCACGCCGGAGACCAGCGGACCCACCTGGAGGGCCATCGGCGCGTCGAGGGGGCCGGTCAGGGTGACGTCGAGGCCGAGTGCGCGGCCGGTGGCCGCGATCTCGGAACCGAGGACACCCTCGCCGACGACCACCAGCCGCCGGGCGGCCAGCAGGCCCTTGCGCAGGGCGAGCGCGTCCCCGAGGGTGCGCAGCACGTGCACCCCGGCGAGCGCGTCCTGGCCGGGCAGCCGCCGGGCCCGTACGCCGGTGGCGATCACGACGGCGTCGGCGGACAGCTCGCGGCCCGACTCGGTGCGCACCGTCCGGGTCGCCGGGTCCAGTGCGACGGCCGGGTCGCCGAGCGCGAACTCGGCGTCCAGGGCGGACAGGACGTCCTCGGTGCGCAGCGTGGCCCGCTCGGGCTCCCACTCGCCGACGAGGACCTGCTTGGACAACGGGGGCCGGTCGTACGGTGCGTGCGGCTCGTCGCCCAGCACGGTGAGGGTGCCGGCGTACCCTTTGCGCCGCAGGGCTTCCGCGGTGGTCAGCCCGGCGGCGGAGGCGCCCACCACCAGCACGCGCTCCGGGGCGGTCATGCAGGCACCTCGACGCCCGTGTTCCCCGCGGGGATGTCGTGGATGGTCATGCGTGGCTCCGTTCGGGTCTCTGGTGCGTTGTCCGTCCCTGAAAAATAAACCGACCGGTCGGAAGAATCAATTCGATCCGCATGACGACGCGGTCCGGAGCGGTCCGGATCAGGGGCGGACGCCTCGCGCGCAGGGCTGTACCGGTCGTGCGAGGCCCGACGGACCACCGCGGACGTGCGGTCGTACGACCACCGCGGACGTGCGGTCGTACGACCACCGCGGACGTGCGGTCGTACGGCGGCGGAGCTCAGAGGAGGTAGCGCCCGCCGTTGGCACTGAGGCTCTGGCCGGTCACATAACCGGCCTCCTCGGAGGCGAGGTAGGCCACCGCGTAGGCGATGTCCTCGGGCTGTCCGGCCCGCTTCATGGGCATGGTGGCGGCGGCCGCCTCGACGTCGACGGGGCCCTCGCGCACCAGCGGGGTGTCGATGAAGCCCGGCGGGACGTGATTGACGGTGATGCCCTTGTCGGCGTACTCGATCGCCAGTGCCCGGGTGAGACCGATGACACCGCCCTTGGAAGCCGCGTAGTGGGCCATGGCGGGGGCGCCGGTCTGCGCGGACGAGGACGAGATGTTGACGATCCGGCCCCAGCCCGCGGCCAGCATGTCCGGTACCAGTTCCCGGGTGACCAGGAACGGCCCCTTGAGGTTGATCCCGATCATGCGGTCCCAGGCGGCTTCGCTGATGCCGGTGAACGGCACGTAGGCGGTGGTCCCGGCATTGTTGACGACGATCGAGACGGAACCCAGCTCCGCGCGGGTCCGGGCCGCCGCGGCGGCGACGGCCGCGGCGTCGGCGGCGTCGCCGGCCACCGCGATCGCGGTCCCGCCCGCCTCCTGGATCTCGGCGGCGGTCTTCTCCGCGCCCTCGGCGTTCAGGTCCCAGACGGCCACCGCCGAGCCGCGCGCGGCGAGGACGATCGCGATCGCCCGCCCGATTCCGCGGGCGCCGCCGGTGACGACCGCGACCTTTCCCTGCAATGTCATGTGCACTCCTTGTGTGCCTGGTGCGGGTGCCCTGCGGCCCCTGCTACTCGCCCAGCGCCTCGCGCGCCGCGGTACGGGCCCCCACCGCGCGGGGGAAGCCCGCGTAGCCGGCGGCGTGGTAGATGACCTCGGCGATCTCGTCCCTGGTCAGTCCGTTGGTCAGTGCGACCCGGACGTGCGTCTTCAGCTCGGTCTCGGCCCCGAGCGCGATCAGGAGGCCGAGCGTGACCAGGCTGCGGTCCCGGGGCGCGAGCCCCTCACGGGCCCAGATCGCGCCCCAGACACTGGTCAGGCCGATGTCGACCAGTTCCTCCCCGAGACGGCCGTCACGGAGGTCGGCCTCCCCCTCCGGGAAGACCCCGGGCAGGGCGGCACGCATGGCCTTCCAGCCGGCGGCTCGCAGATCGGCGGTGGTCCCGGACCCCGTTGCGGCGGGTTCCCGAACGTCCTCGGTCGTCATACGCGACTCCTCTGCCACGACACGGTGCGGTTCGCCTGAGCGAAAGTTAATTCAAACGATCGGTACAATCAATCCATCGCACCGATCCGGCCGTCCGCGCCACGGACCGAGCCCGCCGCGCGGCGCGATCCCCCGGGAGGAACCCCGGAAACCGCACCCCGGACCATTGATCGGGCCCACCCCCTCCCCTACGCTCGGCCCTGAATATTCGACCGACTGGTCGAAACATCATTCAGGGCGTACGCGGGAGCAGCGGCCCCCGTCATGTTGGAGGGCAGATGAGCGAATCGACGAAGGCGCCGGAGGCGGCGCCCGGCACCCGGGCGCAGGCATCGGAGCAGGGCATCGGTGTGGTCGACGTGCTGGTGATCGGCGCCGGTGTCACCGGCATCTACCAGCTCTACCGGGCCCGCGAGGCCGGCTTCTCGACACAGCTGATCGAGGCCGGCACCGGCGTGGGCGGCACCTGGTACTGGAACCGCTACCCCCAGGCGCGCTTCGACTCCGAGAGCTACACCTACGGCTACCTGTTCTCCAAGGAGCTGTGGGAAGAGTGGGAGTGGTCGGAGCACTTCGCCGGCCAGCCGGAGATCGAACGGTACTTCAACCACGTGGTCGACCGGTTCGACCTGCGCCGCCTCGTCTCCTTCGGCGCCAAGGTGACCTCGGCCGTGTGGGACGCGCCGTCGGGCACCTGGACGGTGCGGACGGAGGACGGCACGGAGCGCCGGGCGCGGTTCGTGGTCGCGGCGACCGGCATCCTCTCGGTGCCGTTCGTCCCGGACATCCCGGGGCGTGCGGACTTCCGCGGGGAGCAGCACCACACCGGCCGCTGGCCGAAGGAGCCGGTGGACTTCGCGGGCAAGCGGGTGGCCCAGATCGGCACCGGTTCCAGCGGGGTGCAGATCGTGCCGGCGATCGCCGACGAGGTGGCCTCCATCACGGTGTACCAGAAGGTCGCCGACTGGCTCACGCCGCTGAACAACCGGCCGATCACCCCCGAGGAGCAGGCGGACCTGAAGGCGAACTTCGAGTCCATCCGCGACACCCTGAACGCCTCGGTGAGCGGGTTCCTGCACCAGATCACGATGCGCTCGGGCCTGGAGGACACCCCGGAGCAGCGGCAGGAGTTCTACGAGCAGAAGTGGAACAGCCCCGGCTTCACCAAGCTCTCCGAGCACTACTACGACATGACCACTGACCCGACGGTCAACGAGGAGTTCTGCGCGTTCATCGCGGCCAAGATCCGCTCCATCGTCAAGGACCCGGCCACGGCCGAGAAGCTGATCCCCAAGGGGCACGGCTACGGCGGTCGGCGGCCCCCGTTCGGCACCGGCTACTACGAGGCGTACAACAAGCCGAACGTGCACCTCGTCGACCTCAACGAGACGCCGATCGTCCGCATCACGGAGACCGGCGTCGAGACCGCGGAGGGCGTGCACGAGGCCGACATCATCATCTGGGCCACCGGCTACGACTTCGGCACCGGGGCCCTGAACCGGCTGGGGGTGCAGGGCCGCGAGGGGCTGCCGCTGAAGGAGTACTGGGCGGACGGACCGTCGACGTATCTGGGCGTCGCGACCGCCGGCTTCCCGAACTTCTTCTTCCCCGGCGGACCGCACGGCGCGCTCGGCAACAACCCCCGCTACTCAGGCGACCAGGTCGATTACGTGATGGATGTCCTGGTGCACGCGCGCGACCACGGCCACGACGTCGTGGAGGTCACCGCGGCCGCCGAGGAGGAGTGGACGAACCTGGTCAACGACAGCGAGGGCCAGTCCTCCTTCCTCAAGAGCAGCTACTTCTACGGGGCGAACATCCCCGGCAAGGCGATCAAGCAGCTGCTGAACCCGACCGGGCGGTGGAAGCTCCGGGAGCTGATCGACGAGTCCGTCGAGAACGGCTTCCCCGCGTTCTCGTTCGCCAAGGCGGAGAAGCAGGGCTGAACACGCCGATCGCCCGTGCCGCCGGTCCCGTCACAGGGCGGGATCGGCGGCACGGGCGATCGGCTGCGCCGGGTGACCCGGTCACCGGAAGGACGTGACCCGCTTGCGGAACTGCCACGCCCCGTCCACGAGGACCACCGTGTCCTCGTAACCGCCGACGAGCCGGACGGCCCAGCCCTCCTCGCCGCGGGCGAAGAACACCAGGTTGCTGGTCGCCGTCACCTCCTCGCCGGGGGACGAGGTGAGAACCGTGTTGCCGACGAGGTGCAGCTGCGGAGCCTGCGGCTTGAAGGCGCCGTAGGCCTCACGGATCGCCTCGCGGCCCTGGAAGGTGCCCTGGCCGGCGATCTCGGAGACCCCGTCCTCGGTGAACAGGCCGGCCACGGTGTCGGCGTCGCCCGCGTCGATGGCGTGGGCGTAGGCCGCGATCACGGACTGCACGCCGGCCAGGGCTTCTTCGGCGGAGATGGCCATGTGTCCTCTTCTCTCAACAGGTACGGGAGATCTACGGATACGACATGCGGAAGGGATGGAACGGGGGCGGGCGGTGGCGGGCGGGACGGCCTACGCCTGGAAGACGGTCACGCGCCGCTGTATCAGCCAGGTGCCGTCGACGTGCCGCAGCGTGTCCTCGTAGTGGCCGACGACCTGCGGCGCCCAGCCCGCCTCGCCCCGCAGGAAGAAGGCCACGTCGCTCTTGGCGGTCGCCTCGCCGGGCCCGGAGGAGGTGACGACGGTGTTGCCCACGAGGTGCAGCTGCGGCAGCTGGGGGGCCCACCCCTTGAAGGCCTCGCGCAGGCCGTCGTGCCCCCGCACCGGGTCCATGCCCGGCAGCTCCAGGATCCCGTCGGGTGCGTACAGCGCGACGATGTCGTCGGTACGGCCGGCGTCCTGAGCCTGGGTATGCGCACCGATCACGGCACGGACCCCGGCCGCGACCCACGCCGGTGTGGATCCACTCATTGCCTCTCCCACGGACAGTAGACGTTTCGACCAATCAGTCTATTGATCGGAGCGAGCAATATGAAGCCAAATTTCCAAGCCGTCGTACTAGTTGACCACTCGGTACATTAGAAATAGCATGCGGCCACGACCGTCGACGGGGACCGTCGCCCAAGGAGGCGTTTTATCGTGACGAAGCGTTGGAAGCAGCGGCCGCCGGGATCGACGTGGGGCGATTTCGGTGCGGACGACGAACTCGGCCGCATCAACCTGCTGACCGCCGAGAAGGTGCTCCAGGGCGTCCGCGAGGTGGAGCACGGGGTCACCTTCAGCCTGAGCCTGCCGCTGGACTACCCGGGCGGGACCGCGCTCAACCAGCGGCGTTACCCGCCGATCCTGAAGCCCACCGAGGACCTCGCCCACCAGCAGGACGTCTTCTACAACGTCGTCGCGCGCGACCAGATCGATCCCTCCCTGATCGACGTGTGGTCCGACGACGTGGTGACCCTCTGGCTGCAGTACTCGACCCAGTGGGACTCCCTGGCCCACCAGGGCGCCGAGTTCGACGCCGACGGCGACGGCGAGGCCGAGCCGGTCTACTACAACGGCTTCCGCCCCGGCACCGACCTGGTGGGGCCGCGGGAGGACGCCAAGGGCGACGGCAGCGGGAGCGTCAGCTTCGCCCGCCACCTCGGCCTGGAGAAGATGGCGGAGCACGGCGTCCAGGGCCGCGGTGTGCTCATCGACATCGCCCACCACCTGGGCACCGGCTACCAGGCCGTGAACCACCGGCAGCTCCAGGAGATCATGGCCGCGGACGACGTGACCGTGGAGCCCGGCGACATGGTGCTGCTGCACACCGGTTTCGCCACCCAGGTGCTCGCCTGGAACAAGGACCCGGACCCGGTGACGATCCACCGGACCGCCGCGTACCTCGACGCGGACGACCCGGACATCCTCCAGTGGATCGCCGACTCGCAGATGTCGGCGCTGATCTCCGACAACTACGCGGTCGAGGGGGTGGGGGTCACCCGGGCACAGGGCCGCCACACCCTGCTCCCGATCCACCACCTGTGCCTGTTCAAGCTGGGCGTCCCGCTCGGCGAGCTCTGGTACCTGCACGACCTGGCGGCGTGGCTGCGCGAGCACCGCCGCAGCCGCTTCCTGCTCACCGCTCCCCCGCTGAACCTGCCCGGCACCCAGGGCAGCCCGCTGACCCCGGTCGCGACCGTCTGATCCACGGCCACGACCGGACCGCCGCCGGCCCTCCCCTGTCCTGCCGACGAAGACGGGCCGGTGGCGGACACCACGCAGCGGACGCAGAGAAGCGCGCGTGACGAAGGGGTGCCCCCGGGACCGGATCCCGGGGGCACCCCTTCGTCACGTGCCGTGCGGTCCGCGGGTCACACCGCCGCGATCCGCCGCAGCGTGTCGGCGATGGTGTCGCGCGAGGGCAGCCAGAGCCGCTCCAGCGCCGGGGCGTAGGGGGCCGGCATCGGCGGCGGGGCGACCCGGGTGACGGGTGCGTCCAGGTGCCAGAAGCCCTCGTCGACGGCGAGCGCGGACAGTTCCGCGCCGATGCCGAAGTCCCGTACCGCCTCGTGGGCGATGACCAGGCGGTTGGTCTTCGCCAGAGAGGCGAGGACGGTCTCGCGGTCCAGCGGGGCGACCGTGCGCAGGTCGACCACCTCGACACTCACGCCCTCGGCGGCCAGCAGTTCCGCGGCCGCCAGGGAGTCCTGGACCATCCGCGACCAGGAGACCAGGGTGACGTCGGTACCTTCCCTGACGACCCTGGCCCGGCCCAGCGGGACGAGGTGGTCGGCCGGCGGCCTCGGCCCCTTGAAGCCGTACTGGAGGCGGTTCTCCACGAAGACCACCGGGTTGGGGTCCTGGACGGCGGCCCGCAGCAGGCCGTAGGTGTCGGCCGGGTCGGAGGGCATCACCACGGTGAGGCCGGGGATGTGCGCGAGCAGCGCCTCCAGGGACTGGGAGTGCTGGCTGCCGGAGGAGCGGCCCGCGCCGAACTGGGTGCGCACGACCAGGGGCATGCCCGCCCGGCCGCCGGTCATGAAGCGCAGTTTGGCGGCCTGGTTGAGCAGCATGTCCAGGCAGACGCCGATGAAGTCCATGTACATGATCTCGACGACCGGCTTCATGCCGGCCATCGCCGCCCCCACCGCCGCGCCGAGGATCGCGCTCTCGCTGATCGGGGTGTCGCGGACCCGGCCCGGGAAGGCCTGGGCCAGGCCCCGGGTGAGGCCGAACACGTTGCCGCCCGCGCCGACGTCGATGCCGGCGACGAACACGTCCGGGTCGGCGGTGAGTTCGTGTTCCAGGGCCAGGCGCACGGCGTCCATGGTGCGGAAGACCTCGCCCGCGGCGGGGGCGGGCTCGGGTACGGCCGGACGCGGGGCGGAGACGAAGTCGTACAGCGTCCCGGGGGCCGGCTCGGGCAGGCCGCGGGCCCACTCCACGGCCGCCTCGATCTCCTTGTCGATCTCCTCGTCGACGGCGTCCGCCAGCGCGGTCGCCACCCCGGCCGCCACCAGGTGCCGGCGGGCGATGAGCAGCGGATCGCGCTCCTTGGCCGCCGCGACCTCCTCGGCCGGGCGGTAGCGCTCGGGGTCGCCCTCGTAGTGCCCGTGCCAGCGGTAGGTCTCGGCCTCCACCAGGACCGGGCCGCCGCCCGTCCGCAGCCGGGCCACCACGTCCGTCATGAGGGTCTTCACCGCGAGCACGTCGTTGCCGTCGACGTGCTCGTAGCCGATGCCGTACCCGGCGGCACGGGCGGCGAGCGTGGCGCGGTGCTGTTCGGCGGCGGGCGAGAACTCGGAGTAGTGGTTGTTCTCGCAGAGGAAGACGACCGGCAGGTCCCATACGGCGGCCAGGTTGACGGCCTCGTGGAACATGCCCTGGGCGACCGCGCCGTCCCCGAAGAACGCCACCACCACGTCGCCGCGGCCGCGCAGCTTCGCGGCGGTGGCGACTCCCCCGGCGATCGGCAGTCCGGCGGCGACGATGCCGTTGGCGCCGTAGATGCCGATGCCGGGGTCCGCGATGTGCATCGAGCCGCCGCGGCCCCGGTTGGTGCCGGCGTCCTTGCCCATCAGCTCGGCCATCATCGGGGCGGCGTCCAGGCCCTTGGCGAGGACGTGGCCGTGGCCCCGGTGGGTGGAGGTGATGCCGTCACGGTCGGTGAGCGGCCAGCACGCGCCGACGGCGCTCGCCTCCTGCCCGATGGACAGGTGCAGGAAGCCGGGTATCTCCGTCGCCTTGTACAGCTCCGACGCCCGTTCCTCGAAGCGCCGGATGCGCCGCATACGGCGGTACATTTCCAGGAGGTCGTCCGCCGGAGCGGAGCCGGTGTGCTGCGGTGCCTGCGTCATGCGCGTCCTCGCAATGCTCACGCGGACGGCTGGGCCGTCCGTGTCCCGTGTTTTAATGTACCGTTTGGTCTAGCAAACTGGAACGATGCCCTGGAGTCCGCTTCCCCCGGATGTGCCGAAGGCTGTTCGACACGGGCCCGGGAGCCTGTTTCAATCGACACGTCGTCGCATCACGCGGGAGAGGAATCCATGCCACGTCCGCCGGGCCATGGACCGGGCTTCGAGGTCAGACGCCAGAAGATCATCGACATCGCGGCCTCGCTGTTCGCGCAGCAGGGGTACGCGGCGACCTCCATCAACGACCTGGGTCGCGCGGTCGGACTCGCCAAAGGAGCGCTGTACTACTACATCGGCTCCAAGGAGAACCTGCTGGTCGAGATCCAGTCGCGGGTGATGGGGCCGCTCCTCGCCCGCGCCCGCCAGATCGCGGACCTGGACGAGGAGCCCCTGCTGCGACTGCGGCTGCTGTCGGAATCGCTGCTGACGATCATCTTCCGGCGGCTCGACCACATCTGGGTCTACGAGCACGACTACCGTTCCCTCAGCGGCGACGAGCTCAAGACCCTGCTCGGACAGCGCTCCGACTTCGAGGAACTGATCTCCGGGCTGCTCTCGGAGGCCATGGCCCAGAACGTCTTCCGGCAGATCTCGCCGCGGCTGGCCACCCTGCAGTTCCTGAACCTGCACAACCACACCTACCAATGGGTGCGGCCGGAGGGGCAGTGGGACGCGCCGTTCCTGTCCCGCGAGTACTGCGCGACCCTGTTCCGCGGGTTCGGCGCGCCGGACCACGTCCTGCCGAGGGTCGAGGAGCAGGCCGAGGCGTTCAAGCGCGAGCGGCCCGCTCTGCCGCTCGACCCCGAGGCCGGCTGGGAGCAGGTCCCGGCCGCCGGCTGACGGACGGTCCCGCGGTGCACCGACACACACCGCGGGAACCCGCTCACGCCTCGGCGACCAGCGCCCTGGCGATGACATTGCGCTGGATCTCGCTGGTGCCCTCACCGATCTCCAGGATCTTGGCGTCGGCGTAGAAGCGGGAGATCTCCGACTCCCGGACATATCCGTACCCGCCGTGTATCTGGACGGCCTGGGAGGCGGCCCGGTTGGCGACCTCGGAGGCGTACAGCTTGGCCATGGCGGACGCGGTGCTGTGCGGACGCCCCTGGTCGGCGAGCCAGGCGGCCCGGTAGACCAGGCAGCGGGCGGCCTCCAGCTCGGTACCCATGTCGGCGATCTTGTGTCCGACGGCCTGGAAGTCCGACAGCGGACGGCCGAACTGGTGCCGCTCGGTGGCGTGCTTGACGGCCAGACCGAGCGCCGCCCTGGCCAGGGACAGGCCGAGTGCGGCGACGCTGATCCGGCCCTTGTCGAGGACGGAGAGGAACTGGCGCAGACCGCCGCCCTCCTCGCCGATCAGGTGGTCGTCGGGGACGAAGCAGCCGTCGAAGACCAGTTCCCGGGTGTCCATGGCGTGCCAGCCGAGCTTCTTCAGCTTGTGGCCGACGGTGTAGCCCGGGGTGCCGGTCGGGACGTAGAAGGTCGCGTAGCGCTTGCGTCCCCCCTCCTCCCGGCCGGTCACCGCGAGGAGGGTGACGCCCTGGCTGATGTCGGTACCGGCGTTGGTGATGAACATCTTGGTGCCGTCGATCACCCAGCCGCCGTCCACCCGGCGGGCGACGGTGGCGATGCCGGCCGCGTCGGAACCGGCCTCCGGCTCGGTCAGGCCGAAGGCGCCGATGGCCTCGCCGGCCGCCAGCGGGGCCAGCCAGCGGTGCTTCTGCTCCTCGGTGCCGTAGGCGAGCAGCGGCAGCGTGGCGATGGTCGAGTGGGCGTTCCAGGAGGAGGCCACCGACTGGTCGGCGGCGCCGAGTTCCTCCATCACGGCCACATAGGTGACCATGTCGGAGCCGGCGCCGCCGTACTCCTCGGGCACCAGCATGCCCATCAGGCCGAGTCCACCGAGCTTGGTGAAGACCTGGGTCGGGAACTCCTCGTTCTCCGACCACTGGGCCGCGTACGGTGCGATCTCCTTGGCCGCGAACTCACGGACCATCTCCTGGAGGGCGACGGTCTCCTCGGGCAGGTCGAAATCCATGTCGGTCATCCCTTCGGGGTCAGCAGAACCTTGAGGTGGCGGGCCCGGTCGGCGGCCAGGTCCGCGAAGACCCCGGCTCCCGCGGAGAGCGGGAAACGTCCGGTGACCAGCGCCGAGGCGTCCAGGCGCCCGGTGCTCATCAGGTCGATCACGCGGGGGATGTCGAAGGTGTAGCCGAGCGTGCCGAGCACGGAACGCTCGTGGAAGACGAGCTGGCCCAGGTCGAACTCGACGCTGCCGTGGCCGACCCCGGCGAGCACGACCCGGCCGCCGCGCCGGACGGTGGCGACGGCCTCGGCGGCGAGCCGGGGTACGCCGGTCGCGTCGATGACGGCCGCCGGGCCGATCCGGCCGGTACGCACGAACACCTCGCGGCGCACGTCGGTCTCCGCCGGGTCGAAGGTCTCGGTGACGCCGAGGCCGAGCAGCTTCTCCCGGCGCTCCTTGAGCGGTTCGCTCACATAGAGGCCGGCCGCACCGGCGATCCGGGCCGCGAGGACGACGGCGACACCGATGGGTCCGCCGCCGACGACCAGGACGTGGTCGCCGGGCCGTACCCCGGCGCGGGACACCGCGTGCAGGCCGACGGCCAGCGGTTCGGCGACCGCCGCCATCTCGTCGGTGACGTTGTCGGGCAGCCGGGTCAGCCCGGCGATCGGCACGGTGACGCGGTCGGCGAAGCCGCCGGGCGACGCGAGGCCGACGGAGCCGCTGCTGGGGCAGATGTGGTACTCGCCGCGCGCGCACCAGAAACACACACCGCAGCGCCAGACCGGGTCGGCGGTGACGCGGTCACCGACCGCGATGCCGGGCACTTCGGTGCCGAGGGCGACGACGGTGCCGCTCAGTTCGTGGCCGAGGGCGAGGGGCGGCTCGGCGCCGGTGAACGGGTGCGGGCCGGTGCGGATCATGTGCGGGCCTTCGAGGAACTCGTGCAGGTCGGTGCCGCACACCCCGCACCAGGAGACCTCCACCACCGCCTCGTGCGGACGGGGCTCGGGAGGGTCGGGGACCTCTTCGAGGCGGAGGTCCCGCGCGCCGTGCCAGCGCAGTGCCTTCATGGTGGGCACCCCTTTCGTGTCGTAAGCGCTTCGCTGCCGGCGCCGCCAGGTGTCGTCGTTCGGTTGCGGCGCCGTCGTGGCTGGTCACGCGGTTCCCGGCGCCCCTTCGGGACGCTCCCCGAAGCGGGCCCGCCCCGGGCCGTGCTCCAGGAAGGACCGGATGCCGGTTGCCGCGTCGGCCGTACCGAAGACGCCGGTGAACAGGGCGCGTTCGAGGCTGAGGCCGGTGGCGAGGCCGGTGTCGGCGCCGTGGTCCACGGCCTCCTTGATCGCCTCCAGGGCCGCGGCCGGCCCCTCGGCGAGGCGGCGGGCGTAGTCGAGCGCGGAGTCGAGGACACGGGCGGCCGGGACCACCTCGTCCACGAGGCCGAGACGCAGCGCCTCGTCGGCGCCCACCCGGCGGCCGGTCATCAGCAGGTTCTTCGCGCGGGACGGGCCGATCAGCCGGGTGAGCCGCTGGGTGCCGCCGGAGCCCGGCATGATGCCGAGCTGTACCTCGGGCTGGCCGAGCAGCGCGTCGCCGGCCGCCACCCGGTAATCGGCGGCGAGGGCCAGCTCGAGGCCTCCGCCGAGGGCGTAGCCGGTGACGGCCGCGACGACCGGCATCGGCAGCCGCGCCACTTCGTCGAAGGTCCGCTGCAGGGCGCGGTTCCAGCCCCGCACCTCCTCCGGCCCCATCGCGGCCAGTGCTTTCACGTCCGCCCCGGCCGCGAACAGCCGTGTGCCGCCGTAGAGCACCACGGCCCGTACGCCGGGGGCCTCGGCGAGCTCTCGGACGCAGGCGGAGAGCTCGGCCCGCTGGGCGGAGTCGAAGGCGTTCATCGGCGGGTTGTCCAGGCGGACCGTGACGACCGGTCCGCCTGGATCGAAGCGGATGCGTGGCACAGGCACCTCCTCGTCGGCTGCCGCACCTCCGGCCGGTTCCGGCACCGGTGGGCGCGGGAGCGCTTGTCGAGGCCTTCGTGCCGTCGTACAGTGCGGAAACAAGTTTTATAGACCAAGAGGTACACTAAATCTTCGGTGCGGGCAACCGACCGGTCGGGACCCGGGTCGCCCTGGAGCCGGGGCGGCAGCGGTCGTCGTCGAACACCACACAGTGAGAGTGAGCCGTGCACAATTTCGCGAGCATCCTCGACTACCACCTGACCCAGCGGCCCGACGCCGTGATGGTCGCGCAGGAGGATCGGCACCTGACTGTTCGTCAACTGCACCTACGTGTCGTCCGGCTGGCCGCCGGCCTGACCGAACTCGGCATCCGGCGCGGCGACGTCGTCGCCCTGCTCCTCTACAACAGGCCGGAGTTCCTGGAACTGGTCTACGCGGCGAGCCGGATCGGTGCCGTGCTCCTCCCGCTCAACTACCGGCTCTCCGAGGAGGAGTGGCAGTACATCCTGGGCCACTCCCGGGCCAGGGCCGTCATCACCGAGCCGGAGTTCGCCCCGGCGATGGAGCGCAGCGCGGGCCTCCTGACCGATCTGGAGCACCGGATCCTGGTCGGCGGCGCACCGACCGCGTCCTGGACCGGCTACGAGGCGATGCTCGCCGCCCACAAGGGCGCCCGGGTGGAGCCGGTGGACGTCGGGACGGAGGACCTGCACCGCCTGATGTACACCTCCGGCACCACCTCACGGCCCAAGGGCGTGCGCATCACCTACGGGAACCTCCAGGCGAAGAACCTCGCGCACATCGTCCACTTCGGGCTCACCGCGGCCGACACCACCCTGGTGTGCGGCCCGCTCTATCACGTGGGCGGCCTCGACATGCCCGGCCTCGCGACCCTCTACGCGGGCGGCGCCGTGGTGCTCCAGCGCAGGTTCGACCCGGTGGGCGTGCTGGAGGCGATCGGGCGGCACCGCGTCACCAACCTGTGGCTGGCGCCCGCCATGGTCAACCAGGTGCTGGAGGTCCCCGGCCGGGACGGCTACGACACCACCTCGGTCCGCTTCGTCCTGGGCGGCGGCGAGAAGACACCGGAGCCGGTGCTGCGCCGCATCATGACCGCGTTCCCCAACGCCTGGTACGCGGATGCCTACGGTCTGACCGAGACCGTCTCCGGCGACACCTTCCTCGACCGGGAGCACGCCCTGACCAAGCTGGGCTCGGTCGGCCGCCCGGTGCCGCACACCCGGGTCAGGATCGTCGACGACGAGGGCCGGGAGGTGCGGGCGGGCGAGCTGGGCGAGATCACCCTGCACGGCCCGAAGGTCTTCGCCGGCTACTGGCGCGACGAGAAGGCGACGGCCACCGCGCTCAGGGACGGCTGGTTCCACACCGGCGACATCGGCCACCTCGACGAGGACGGCTACCTCTACATCGACGACCGCAAGAAGGACATGATCGTCTCTGGCGGCGAGAACATCGCCACCCCCGAGGTGGAACGGGTGCTCTACGAACACCCCGCCGTGCTGGAGGCCGCCGTGGTCGGCCTGACCCACCCCCGCTGGGGCGAGGTGCCGCGCGCCTTCGTGGTGGTGCGGCCGGGAGCGGCGGCCGGGGCCGAGGAGCTGCGGGAGTTCTGCCGCACCCGGCTGGCCCGCTTCAAGGTGCCGGCCCGCTTCGACTTCGTCGACGTGCTGCCCCGCACCCCGTCCGGCAAGGTCCTCAAGCGGACCCTTCGCAAGCTGCCCGCGGAGGGCTGAGCCATGACCGAC
Organism: Streptomyces sp. NPDC047000; assembly: GCF_040644295.1. Lineage (NCBI taxonomy): Bacteria > Bacillati > Actinomycetota > Actinomycetes > Kitasatosporales > Streptomycetaceae > Streptomyces > Streptomyces sp. NPDC047000. The sequence goes on along the minus strand of NZ_JBEYWE010000017.1, from coordinate 131,212 downwards.
GTGAACACCGAACTGCGCCTGGACGGCCGGACGGCATGGGTGACGGGGGCGGGGAAGGGACTGGGCCGGGCGATCGCGGTCGCCCTCTCCCAGGCCGGCGCCACCGTCGCCGTGACCGCACGCACCGCCGCAGACCTCGAAAGCCTCGCGGCCGAACTCGCAGGCCACGGCGGCAAGGTGCTGGCTCTGCCCGGCTCGGTCGCCGACTCCGCCGTGGTGCGCGAGACGGCCGAGCGCATCACGGATACGACCGGCCGGCTGGACGCGCTGGTCAACTGCGCGGGGATCAGCCCGCACTTCACCCGCAGCGAGCAGGTCACCGACCAGGACTGGCAGCAGGTCCTCGACGTCAACCTGCAGGGCACGTTCTACTGCTGCCGCGAGGCGGGCAAGGCGATGCTGGCCCAGCGCTCGGGATCGATCGTGAACGTCTCGTCCGTGCACGCCAGTACCGGCTTCGAGAGGATCGCCGCCTACGCCGCCAGCAAGGGCGGGGTCGAGGCGCTGACCCGGACGCTGGCCGTGGAGTGGGCCGACCGCGGGGTGCGGGTCAACTCCCTGGCCCCCGGCTACTTCCACACCGATCTCAGCTCCGGGCTGCTGGACAGCCGCTGGGGCGAACGGATCGTCGGCGGCACCCCGCTCGGCCGGGTCGGCGACGCCGGGGAACTGGGCGGCGCCGCGGTCTTCCTCGCCTCGGACGCCTCCCGCTTCGTCACGGGCACGACCCTCACGGTGGACGGCGGCTGGACCGCCTGGTGACCCGGCCGCACCCTTCCGCCCCGCAGCCGTGGGCCCGGGGCGGAAGGAGGTGCTCCGCGGACCGGACCGACGGGGACGGCCGGTTCCCCTACCCCACCAGCACGTCCTGGCGGTCCGGCAGCGGGGTCCCGACCAGGTCCTCCGAGACGGCCTGGACCACGTTGACCACCAGCGGGGCCACCAGTTCGAGCGCGGTGCCGTCGTCACCGACCACCGATATCGCCGCGACCGGGCCCTCGGGCCCCCGCAGCGCGAGGCCGACGCACCCGATGTGCGGGAAGCACTCCCCCCGTTCGATCGCCAGGCCGTTGCGGCGGCGGACCAGGCCGAGTTCGCGGTGCAGCTGGTCGAGGCGGTCGATGCTCTGCGGGGTACGGGGCTCCATCACCTGCGCGCACCGGGCCTCGACCTCCTCCGCGGGCAGCCAGGCGAGCAGGGCCTTGCCCAGCCCGGTGCAGTGCGCGACCGCCCGGCCGCCGACCTTCGAGGGGATGTCGAAGGCGGCCCGGCCGCCGACCTTGTCCAGGTAGTAGATCTCCGGCCCGTCGAGCACGGCCAGGTGGACGACCATCCTGGTCCGCACGGCCAGTTCCAGCAGATGCGGCGCGGCGGCCGCCCGCAGCGCGCTGTGGTCGATCTCCCGGCCGCCCAGGCCGAGGGCGCGGGCCCCCAGCGTGTATCCGGCCGCCGTGTGGCGCAGCCAGTCCAGGCGGACCAGCTGGTCGAGTATGCGGTGTGTCGTCGAGCGCGGGAGCTGGGTCCGACGGGAGATCGCTTCGAGCGTCAGACGGGTCTGCGGACGTTCGAAGAGATCCATGATGAGCGTCACGCGCTCCATCATCGACGGAGGCAGCACGGGGCCGCCGGCCTGGATGGTACGTGCGCTCGGGCGAAGGGCAGACGTCATCGTCGGTGCCTCTCTGCTCAAACTGAAATCAATTCTAGTTCGGCGCCGACGCCAAAATACCAACGGCCTCGGCTGCGGAGATAGAGGCGTGCACCGATTCATTAGATCGATTGGTCTATTATTCGTGGAGGGGCACCCGCGGACATCAAAAAGGTACCGCTCCCGGAAGGGCCCCGGGAGCGGTACGTCCGGCCGGGGTCAGCCGCGGGTGGTGAGGTCCAGGGCGATGTCCACGATCATGTCCTCCTGGCCGCCGACGAGTCCGCGGCGACCGACCTCCTCCAGGATGGTCCGCGCGTCGAGTCCGTAGCGTTCCGCCGCGGTCTCGGCGTGCCGCAGGAAGCTGGAATAGGCACCGGCGTAACCGAGGGTGAGGGTCTCCCGGTCCACGCGCACCGGCCGGTCCTGCAGGGGCCGTACGAGATCCTCGGCGGCGTCCTGGAGGGCGTGCAGGTCGCACTCGTGCTTCCAGCCGTGCAGGGTGGCGACGGCGACGAACGGCTCGATCGGGCAGTTGCCGGCGCCCGCGCCCTGTCCGGCGAGGGACGCGTCGACGCGGGTCACCCCCTCCTCCACGGCGACCACGGAGTTGGCGACCGAGAGGGAGAGGTTCTCGTGCGCGTGGATGCCGATCTGGGTCTCCGGGCCGAGCACGTCCCGGTAGGCGCGGATGCGGTCGCGTACGCCGTCCATGGTCAGCCGGCCGCCGGAGTCGGTGACGTACACGCAGTGCGCGCCGTAGGACTCCATCAGCCGGGCCTGCGCGGCCAGTTCGGCGGGTTCGGCCATGTGGGCCATCATCAGGAACCCGGAGACGTCCATGCCGAGTTCGCGGGCGGTGGCGATGTGCTGGGCGGCGACGTCGGCCTCGGTGCAGTGGGTGGCGATGCGCACCGAGCGGACCCCCAGGGCGTAGGCGCGCCTGAGTTCGGCGACGGTGCCGATGCCGGGCAGCAGCAGGGAAGTGAGGACCGCGCGGTCGACGGCGTCCGCGGCGGCCTCGATCCACTCCCAGTCGGTGTGGCTGCCGGGCCCGTAGTTGAGGCTGCCGCCGGCCAGTCCGTCGCCGTGGGCGACCTCGATGGCGTCCACGCCCGCCCGGTCCAGGGCGGCGGAGATCTTCGACACGAACTCGGGCGTGATGCGGTGCCGGACGGCGTGCATGCCGTCCCGGAGGGTGACGTCCTGCACGTAGAGCCTGCGGGTCACTCGGCCACCTCGGAGGTCGGACGGAGGGCGATGCGCTCGGCGACCCGCAGGGCGGCCGAGGTCATGATGTCGAGATTGCCGGCGTAGGCGGGCAGGTAGTGGGCGGCGCCCTCGACCTCGAGGAAGACCGTGACCCTGGTGGTCGGCCGCTCGCCGACGTCCTTCGGCAGCAGGGTGTGCACCGGGTCCGCGTCGGCCACCGGGGTGAACTGGACCTGCTGCTTGAGCCGGTAGCCGGGCACGTACTCGGCCACCGCGGCCACCGTCTCCTCGACGGAGGCGCGGACCGCGTCCTGGTCGGCGTCGCCGGTCAGGCAGTACACCGTGTCCCGCATGATCAGCGGCGGTTCGGCCGGGTTGAGCACGATGATCGCCTTGCCGCGCCGGGCGCCGCCGACCTTCTCGATGGCGCCGGCCGTGGTCTCGGTGAACTCGTCGATGTTGGCCCGGGTGCCGGGACCGGCCGACCGGGAGGAGATCGAGGCGACGATCTCGGCGTAGGGCACGGGGGTGACGCGGCTGACCGCGTGGACGATCGGGATGGTCGCCTGGCCGCCGCAGGTCACCAGGTTGAGGTTTTCGACGTCGCCCGCGAGGTGCTCGTCCAGGTTGACCGTCGGCACCACGTACGGCCCGAGGGCCGCCGGGGTGAGGTCCACCAGGCGCTTGCCGTACGGGGCGAGCTTTCTGGCGTTCTCGACGTGGGCCTTGGCCGAGGTGGCGTCGAAGACGATGCCGATCTCGTCGAAGCCGGCCATGCGGATCAGGCCGTCCACGCCCTCGTGGGTGACGGGCACCTTCAGGCGGGCGGCGCGGGCGAGGCCGTCGGACTCCGGGTCGATGCCGGCCATGGCGGCCATCTCCAGGGTGTCGGACAGGCGCAGTATCTTGATCATCAGGTCGGTGCCGATGTTGCCGGAGCCGATCACGGCCACCTTGGTCTTCGTCATCCTTCTTGGTCCTTGGGTGAGAAGGTCGCGGTCACCGAACCGAGGCCGCCGGTCATCTCGGCTTCTACGGTGATTCCGGGCGGGGTGGGGACGAGCGGGCCGAGGGCGCCGGAGAGCACCACCTGCCCGGCGCGCAGCGGGTCGCCGAACTCACGGGCGGTGCGCGCCAGCCACAGCAGGGCGGCGAGCGGGTCGCCCAGGCAGGCGGTGCCGTCGCCCTCGGAGACGGGCACACCGTCGGCGTACATCCGCATGGCCACGTCCCGGGGCTCGAACTCGTCGATGCCGACGGCCTGTCGCCCGAGCACGAAGAGGCCGCTCGAGGCGTTGTCGGCGACCGTGTCGGAGATCGCGATGTCCCAGCCGGCCACCCGGCTGTCCACGATCTCCAGCGCGGCCACGGCGTGCCCGACCGCCGAGCGGACCCGAGCCAGGTCGAGGTCGTCGGTGTCCAGGTCGGCGGCGAGGACGAAGGCGATCTCCGCCTCGGCCCTGGGCTGCAGCAGCCGGCCGCTGGGGACGGCCGGCAGGGCGGAGACGTCCATGTCGTCCAGCAGGACGCCGAAGTCGGGCCGGTCGACGCCCACCTGGCGCTGCACGGCCTCGGACGTCAGGCCGATCTTGCGGCCGACGACGCGTGCTCCGGCGGCGATCCGGTCGCCGACGACACGGCGCTGGACGGCGTACGCGAGGCCGATGTCGGCCGGTCCGAGCAGGTCCCGGACCGGCGCACAGGGCCGGTGGTCCCTCGCCGCCCGGGCGAGGCGCGCGGCCGCCTCCGCCACGGCTGTCCCGGGGTCCGCGACCGCCGTCGGTTCCCACACGTCTGTCATCGCCGTCCTCACCTCGTGCCGGCCTTCAGCCTGTGCCGCGGGCCGAGGGGCCGCCGGGTACTTTCCGCTCACCGGGACTGCCGGCCGGCCGCCGGGGCCGGGTCAGGAGCCGGTGGCGGCGGCCCTGGGCCGGGGCCGGCCCGGGGCAGGTGGGGGTCTCGCTGAGCGAGATGGCGCGGGAACGACCCCGCGCTGTCTCCTTACCGTCGTCCACGGGGCTGCCGGGCGGCGAGGGCGGCATGCCCCCTGGCTCCTTGCCTTCGCGGGCCCCGTGTCGCCTTCTCCCCCACCCACAGGTTCGGCACCCATCAGGAGGTTCGGATGAGCATCAACGAAGATGCCTACGACGTGATCGTCGTGGGGTCGGGCGGAGGTCTGGTCGGGGCGTACGTGGCGGCCGCGCGCGGCCTGCGCACTCTGGTGATCGAGAAGTCCTCTCTCGTGGGCGGCACGATGGCCTACTCGGGCGCGGGACTGTGGTTCCCCGGTTCCGCGCCGCTGCGCCGCGCCGGACTCGGTGACGATGTCGAGGCGTGCCGGGCGTACCTGCGCGAGATCGTCGGCGATCCCTCCCGCGAGGCGCTCCAGGACGCGTATCTGGAGGCCGGGGCCGGGTTGATCGACGAGCTGGAGCGCAGCCCCTGGTTCCCTCCTTTCGTGCACGGGCCCGTCCCGGACTACTTCGGGGACATCGAGGGCGCCTCGCCCACCGGGCACACGGTCTTCCCGATTCCGCTGGAGATCGCCGAGCTCGGGGAGAACGCCGAGATCCTGCGGCGCTCGCTGCCCACCGAGCGGTGGGACTTCGACGAGGGCCCGGTGGTCTCCGGCGGCCGCGCGCTGGCCGGCCGGGCCCTGGCGGCGTTCCTGGAGACCGGCAACGGCACGGTCAGGCTGAACACCCGGCTGGAGAGCCTGGTCGTCGAGGACGGCCGGGTCGTCGGCGTCGAGGCCGCCGGCGAGGGCGGCCCGGTCCGGTTCCGGGCCGAACGCGGCGTCCTCCTGGCGGCCGGCGGCTTCGAGCACGACCGCGAACTGCGCGAGAAGCACCAGGCGCCGCTGACCGGCGCATGGTCCAACGGCGTGCCGACGAACACGGGCGACGCGCTGCGGGCCGGCCTCGCGGTCGGCGCGGACGTGGACCTGCTCGACGAGGCGTGGTTCGTGGCCGGGCTGATCCAGCCCGACGGCCGGCCGATCTTCCACACCGGCACCCGGGGCGGCATCTGGGTGAACGGCGCGGGTGAGCGCTTCGTCAACGAGACCCGGCCCTACGACCAGGTCGGGCACGAGATCATGCGCCTGCACAACGCGTCGGACGTCAGCCACATACCGGCCCACTGGATCTTCGACCAGCGGCAGTTGGACCGCGACAGCTTCGGCGGGCCGCCGGACGAGCCGCTGCGCCCGGAGTGGCTGGAGTCGGGTGCGCTGCGCAAGGCGGACACCCTGGAGGAGCTGGCGCGGCTGATCGGCGTGCCGTTCGACCGGCTGAGCCGGACGGTCGCCGAGTTCAACGGCTGTGCGCGGACCGGCGTCGACGAGCGGTTCCACCGCGGCGAGTCGGTGTGGGACCGGATGTTCCACCACATCGTCCCCTTCGCTGCCGACCCCCGGCAGAACTTCCCGGCGAAGCCGGAGACCGAGTTCCCGAACCCGCTGCTGACACCGATCGAGAAGGCCCCGTTCTACGCGGCGACGATCGTGCCGTCCGACATCGGCACCAAGGGCGGCCTGCGGACGGACAAGGACGCGCGCGTGCTGCGGCCGGACGGGCGGCCGATCCCCGGCCTGTACGCGAGCGGCAACACGACGGCCGCGATGTCCGGGCGGGTCTACCCGGGCGCCGGCACCCCGATCGGTTCCAGCATCGCCTTCGCCTACCGTGCGGTCCTGGACATCGTCGGGGCGGACGGCTGAGCCCGGCGGGGCGTCCGACCGGGCGCGGCAGGCGGAGGTGCCCGGGACAGGTGCGGTGTCCCGGGCGCTTCCGTCTGCTCAGGCGGGGACGATCAGCCGTGCGGCCAGGCGCAGGTCGGCGGCTCCCTGCTCGGGGGAGATCTCCTCGGTCAGCACGGCGACGAACAGCCCCCACCAGCCGTAGACGAGGAGCCGCGCCCGGCTGCGGCAGGTGTCCGCGTCCGCGCGTCCCGCGAGCAGCCGCACGAGCCGTTGCCCCAGCGACCGTTCGACGATGTCGATCCGGGTCGGGACGCCGGTGGCGTACTCGGTGAAGGAGGACACCGCCACCGCCGAGGCCAGCAGACGGCTGTCCAGCAGCTTCCCGGTGAGCGCGATGAGGGTGTCGGCCACCTCGGTCGCGGGGTCCGCGGTCCGGGTGGCCGGCGGTTCGCTGCCGTGGTCCCCGAGGAACTGCCCGATGTGCCATTCGAGGACCGACAGGAACAGGTACGGCTTGGACGGGAAGTAGCGGTACAGGGTGGCGATCGCGACCCCGGCCTCCTTGGCCACCTCGTGCATCTGTACGCTCGCCAGCCCCTCACGGGCGCCGAGTTCGGAGGCGGCGCGCAGGATCCGGACCTGCCGTGCCGCCTGCCTGCCGGACATCGGTGCGGCGGGGCACCCTGCCTCCACGGGTCTTGCCACGTCCTCGTCCTCCCTCTGTCCCCGTGTCCGCGCTGTCGCCGACCGCCTGCGCGGCCAGGCCATCTCAGTCGGCCTCCGGGCGGGTCAGGAAGGCCAGTACGGCGCTCTCCCAGGCATCCTTCTGCTCGATCATCGCCCAGTGTCCGCAGTCGGGCAGCACGTGCAGTTCCGCCTTGGGGATGGTCCGCATCGGCAGCAGCGCGCTCTCCAGCGGGGTGACCCGGTCGTCCCGGCCCCAGGTCAGCAGGGTGGGCGCGGTGATCTTGTGGAGCATGGCCCAGATCGGCTGGTCGGACTGCGACTGGGCGGCCTGCATCGCGGCCATCGCCTGCCGGCCGTAGATCCGGCGGGACGCCTCCAGGGTCTCCGGTTCGGTGGCGGTCGCCCAGCGCTCCTCGATCAGCTCGTCGGTGAGCAGGGCCGGGTCGTGGACCATCGACCGCAGCCACTGGACGAGGTGGTCGCGTGTGGGGTTCTCGGCGAACTCGACCAGCAGGTTGAGCCCCTCGCTGGGTCCCGGGGAGAGAAGGTTGCGGCCCACCCCGCCGATGGTCACGATCCGGCGGAACAGGTCCTTGTGGGCCACCGCGAGCCCCACGGCGACGTACCCGCCCATGGAGTTGCCGATGACGTCGACGCGGTCGAGACCGAGGCCTTCGAGGAAGCGCAGCACGGCCTTGGGAGCGGCCGCCATCGGGTTCTCGGCGGTCGGGTCGCTCACCCCGAAGCCGGGGAACTCCAGCGCCAGGCAGCGGAAGTGCCGGGCGAACACGGGCAGGTTGCCGCGGAAGTTGCGCCAGCCGGTGACGCCCGGACCGGAGCCGTGCAGCAGCAGCAACGGCGGCCCGTCGCCGACCTCGTGATAGCGCAGCACGCCGTCGTCGGTGGTCAGTTCGCGCAGGGTGTCCTCGTGGCTGAGTGTCATGGCGGTCACCGTGGCACCGGCCCGGCGGCCGTCGCCGTACGCCTCCCGATCAGTGGGACGGTCCCGGCGGCGGGCGTGCCGGGCCTTCTACCGTCGCGGACGTAACGAGTACCGGGGGCCCGACGGGCCGTCCCGGACCTGACCGAATGTGAGGGGAGGGCCTGATGGGTGTTCGCTCACTCGGGTACCTGCGTCTGGAGTCCGACGACCTCGACAGATGGAAGGCGTTCGGCGCCGACTTCCTCGGCCTGATGCCCGTCGAGAGCGGCTCCGGGTCGCTCGCCTTCCGGATGGACGACCATCCGTCCCGGATCGTGGTCTCGCCGGGTGCCCGGCCCACGATGACGGCGCTGGGATTCGAGGTCCTCGACGAGCGGGAGCTGACACGGCTGGCCGCGGACGTCGAGAAGGCCGGCATCAAGGTGACGGCGGGCACCGAGGCCGAGGCGGCGGAACGGAAGGTGACCGGCTTCGTCAAGTTCGACGACCCGGGCGGCAACCCGGTCGAGCTGTTCTACGGCAGGACCCTCGACCATGTGCCCGTGCAGACCCCGCTGGTGTCCGGGTTCGTCACCGAGGACATGGGCTTCGGCCACGCCATCGTCTCCGCGGAGGACGCCCGGGGCACGTTCGACTTCTACGTCGGCGTCCTCGGCTTCGTCGAGCGGAACACGATGCGCTCGCCGGGCGGCACGACCTGGTTCATGGGCTGCAACCCGCGCCACCACACCCTCGGTGTGACACCGATGCCGGGACCGGGCCGGCTGCTGCACTTCATGGTGGAGGCGGCGACCCTGGACGACGTCGGCCGGGCCCTCGACCGGGCCGGCAGGTACGAGGTACCGATGATGCACTCGCTCGGCAGGCACACCAACGACCACATGGTGTCGTTCTACGTCTGGTCGCCGGAGAACTACGCCGTCGAGTTCGGCTGGAACGGCCTGAAGGTGCCGGAGCCGGTCCCGGTGTACGAGATCACGGACGGCGCGTTCTGGGGCCACCACTTCACCCCGCCGCCGCAGCCGGCCGGCTGAACGGACGTGGAGTACGGGGAGAGCCCCACGGTCCCAGGGCCGTGGGGCTCGGTCGTGCGCCGGCGGACGCGGGTCGGGGGACGCCGGTACCGGGGTACCGGGGACGTCCTGGCCGGTCGGCGCGTGCTCAGCGGACGGTGACGGCCCGTTCCGGGCAGGCCGCCTCACCGTCGCGGGCGTCCTGCTCCAGGTCCTCCGGGACGTCCTCGTCGAGCGGCAGCGCATAGCCGTCGTCGTCGAGGCGGAAGAGCCGCGGTGCCGCGGCCGCGCACCGCGCGTGGCCCGAGCACGACGCCGAGTCGATGGTGACCCTCATGCAACCCACTCCGTTCTACGGCTTGTTGGTCGACCCCGCGTCGACGGTGAACTGCAGCCCGGTGACGTACCGTGCCTCGTCCGAGGCGAGGAAGAGGACGGCGTTCGAGACGTCCCGGGGCTCGACGTACGGAGCCAGGGGGTTCATCGCGGCGAGCGCGAACAGCGGCTCCCGCGCGGCGAGTTCCTCGACCGGGACACCGACGGTGATGCCCGTGTCGCTGACTCCGGTGGGGTGGACGGTGTTCACCCGGATCCGGTGCGGGGCGAGTTCGTTGGACAGGGCCTTCATCAGGCCCACGACGCCGTGCTTGGCGGCCACGTAGTGCGCGTAGGGCACATGGCCGCGGATCCCGGCGGCGGAGCTGGTGATGACGATCGAGCCGCCCCGGCCCGCCTCGATCAGCCAGGGGATCGCGGCCCGCGCCGTGTTCCAGGCACCCTTGAGGTTGACGTCCACGACGACGTCCCAGACGTCCTCGGTCAGCTCCCAGGCGGCGCCGGAGCTCATGACGCCGGCGTTGGCGACGACCGTGTCGAGCCGCCCGAACTCGGTGTGGGCGGCGTCGACCGCGGCCCGCATCTCGGCGATCGAGCGGACGTCGGCCTGTACGGCGACGCACCGCCGGCCCGTCGCCCGGACCAGCTCGGCCGTCTCCTCCAGCTGCTCCTCGGTCCCGAGCGGGTACGGCAGTCCGTCGCCGATGTCGTGGCAGACGTCGGTGACGACGATGTCCGCGCCCTCCTCGGCCAGCCGCACGGCGTGCGACCGGCCCTGTCCGCGGGCCGCTCCGGTGATGAGCGCGGCCTTGCCGTCCACGCGTCCCACGGCCACCTCAGTCGCCCTTCGGCTGCCGGCCCAGGTCCTCGGCGGCCTCGCGCAGGGCACGCAGCCGGGACCGCAGGAGTTCCCGCTCGGCCCGCTCGGCCTCGGTGCCGGATGCGGCCCCGGTTGCGCCGAGTCCGGCGAGGCGTACGTCCGTGTCGGCGATCTCGGCGAGGAGCCGCCCGTGGGCCTCCTCGCGGGTGAGCAGGTCCAGGTCGGTCCAGTCGGGCCGCTCGGACTCGGGCCGGCGGGTGCTCATGCGGGGAGGTTGTAGAGCCGGCGGGTGTTCAACTCCACGATCTTGTGCACCTCTTCGTCGGGTACGTCGGCCAGCACCTCGGCCGCGTAGGCGCGGGACCTGGGCCAGTAGGAGTCGGAGTGCGGGTAGTCGCACTCCCAGGTGATCCGGTCGACTCCGACGTGGTGGCGGGCCTCCACGCCGAACCGGTCGTCGATGAAGCAGCCGTGGAAGTGCCGCCGGAACAGCTCCGAGGGCCGCACGCTCTGGTCGACGTTCTGGTAGAAGCGGTGCCGCTCCCAGGTGCCGTCGGCGCGTTCCAGGAGGTAGGGGATCCAGCCGATGCCGCCCTCGGACAGGCCGATCTTCAGCTGGGGATGCCTGTGCAGCACCGGGGAGAAGAGCAGGTCGGCGGTGGCGAACATGGCGTTGCAGCCGAAGAGGGTGATCGTCACCGCGAAGGGCGCCTCCTCGGCGGTCCTCGGAGGCCTGCCCGAGGTGCCGAAGTGCAGGCACACGGGCAGGCCGGTCTCCTCGGCCGCCGAGAACATGGGGTCCCAGTGGTCGGTGTGGAAGGAGGGCAGGCCGCGCGGAGCGGGGTTCTCCGGGAAGGAGATCGCCTTCGCCCCCTTGGCGGCGGTGCGGTGGATCTCGGCGACGCAGGCGTCGACGTCCCACATCGGCATGATGACCAGCGGGACGAGCCGGCCCGGTGCGGTGGCGCACCACTCGTCGAGGACGAAGTCGTTCCACGCCCGCACGCAGAGCAGGGCCAGCTCGCGGTCGTCGCCGTCGAGGAAGACGTGTCCGGAGAACCCGGGGAAGGACGGGAAGCACAGGGCGCCCCACACGCCGTCCAGGTCCATGTCGCGGATCCTGGCCTTGGGGTCGTAGCAGCCCGGGATCATCTCGTCGTAGCGGGTGGGTTCGAGGCCGAACTCCTCGGGCCGCTTGCCGGCGACGGCGTTCAGGCCGATGTAGGGGTAGATCCGGTTCTCGTAGACCCAGACCTCGGCGGGTGCCCGTCCCTCGCCTCGCGACTGCTCCACGATGCGCGGCCCGGCCTCCCGGTACCTGGCCGGCAGCCGGTCGGACCACAGGTGCGGGGGTTCGATCAGGTGGTCGTCGGTCGACAGCAACTTCATCCACGGCTGCAACGGCATCGCGTGCTCCCTCGGTCTCGGGGACTCTCTAGCACCGGACGCATTGTGTGCACTCAACATGTCCCACTGAACGGGAAGGTTCGAACACCTCCCGCGTGATCAGGCGATCATCAGGGAACGCCCGGCTCCCGGCATCGCCATTCAGGCTACTCTTTTATGTAAGGGAAGGAGACCCCATGGGTCGAGTGCAGGACAAGGTCGTCTTCATCACCGGGGCCGCGCGCGGACAGGGACGCGCCCATGCGGTCCGGCTCGCCGCGGAGGGCGCCGACATCGTCGCCGTGGACCTGTGCGGGGACATCGCGACCAACGGCTACCCCCTGGCCTCCGAGGCGGACCTGGACGAGACCGTGCGGGAGGTGGAGAAGCTCGGTCGGCGGGTGGTCGCCCGCAAGGCGGACGTCCGGGACCCGGCCGCACTGAAGGCGGCGGTCGCCGAGGGGGTGGCCGGGCTGGGGCGGCTCGACGCCGTGGTCGCCCAGGCCGGGATCGCACCGCTGGGGCCGCGGACCGCCCAGGCCTTCCTGGACGCCGTCACCGTCGACTTCAACGGGGTGGTGCACGCCGTCGAGGCGGCGCTGCCCCATCTGCCCGACGGGGCCTCGATCGTCGCGACCGGGTCCATCGCGGCGCTGACACCGGCGTCCGTCGACAACCCGGCCAACGGACCAGGCGGCCTGGGCTACTCCTTCGCCAAGCGCCAGGTGGCCGCGTTCGTGCACGACCTGGCGACGGTCCTGCTGGCCCGCCGGATCCGGGTCAACGCGGTGCATCCCACGAACGTCGACACCGACATGCTCAACAACGACCTCATGTACCGGTCGTTCCGGCCCGACCTGGAGAACCCGACCCGCGAGGACGCGCTGTCCTCCTTCCCCGCGACGACGGGTTTCGGCATCCCCTACGTCGAGGCGAAGGACGTCTCCGACATGGTGCTGTTCCTGGTCTCGGACGAGTCGAGGTACGTCACCGGCATGCAGATGCGCGTGGACGCCGGCGGCTACGTCAGGCGGCGCCCGCAGCTGCCGGCGTTCTGACGGTCAGGCACGCATGCCGATGACCACCTTGCCGGTGGTGCGCCGCTCGGCCACGTCGGTCAGCGCGGACGCCACGTCGGCGAGGGGGTGGACGCGGGAGACGAGCGGGCGCATCCCGTCCCGGACCATCCGGGCCAGCGCCCGGTCGCCCGCGGCCACCGCCTCCGGGGCGTACCGGCGCAGCATCCGGATCTCGAAGCCCCGGACCACCGCGGCCTTGAGCAGCACCAGGTTGAGCGGGATCCGCGGGATCTTCCCGTCCGCGTAGCCGACGGTGACGAACCGGCCGCCCCGGCGCAGCGCGCGCAGGGCGGCCTCCGCATGGTCGCCGCCCACCGGGTCGACGACCAGGTGGGCCCCCTGACCGCCGGTCAGCTCGCGGATGCGGGTCTTCAGGTCCTCCCGGACGTAGTCGACGCCGCCCGCGGCGCCCAGTTCCCGGGCGACGAGCAGCCGCTGCGGACCGGAGGCGGCCGCCACGACGCGCAGGCCGAGCCGGGTGGCGACGTCGACGGTCGCGGAGCCGACGCCGCCCGCGGCCCCCAGCACCACCGCCCACTCCCCCGCCGTGCCCTGCCCGACGGTGGTCAGGGCGTGGTAGGCGGTCGCGTAGGTGACGTGGAACGCGGCGGCGTGGACCATGTCGAGGCCCTCGGGAACCGGCCGCAGGCCCGCCGCCGGCACCACGACCTGCTCGGCGAAGGCGCCCGTGAGCACCGCTCCGGCGACCGCCGAGCCGACCGCGGGACCGGAGACGCCCGGCCCGAGCGCGGCCACCACTCCGGCGAACTCGCTGCCCGGGGTGAACGGCAGCGGTGCGGGCACCTGGTACCGGTTCGCGACCAGCAGCACGTCCGGGTGGTTGACCGCGGCGGCGTGCACCCGGACCAGGACCTCACCCGGTCCGGGTACGGGGTCGTCCAGTTCGACGACGTCCAGGTCCGCCGGAGGGCCGTAGCGGGTGCAGCGCGCCGCTCTCATGGTGTTCTCCCGGTGGCCGGCATCGCCGGGTCCCGGGGCAGCCCCAGGACCTGTTCGGCGATGGTGTTGCGCTGGATCTCGGCGGTGCCCGCGCCGATGGTCGAGGCCCGGGTGCGCAGGAAGCCCCAGACCCAGCGCCCGCGCTGGACGGCGTGCGGGTCGCGGCGGCCCAGCATCCCGTACGGTCCGAGCAGTTCCAGGGCGAACTCGTGCAGTTCCTGTTCGAACGTCACGATGAACAGCCGGGAGGTCGAGGAGGCCGGGCCGGGCTCGCCGTTCGCCATGATGTCGGCGATGGTCCGCATCCCGGTGAGCCGCATGATCGTCACCCGGATCTCGAAGTCGGCGAGCCGGTCGCGCACCAGCGGGTCGGCGGTCGCCCCGCGTTCGTGTGCCAGCTCGATCAGCTCGTCGAGGACGCGCCGGTACAGGGCGGCCTGGTTCATCGCCCCCGCGGCGCGTTCGTGGCCGAGACTGGTACGGACCAGCGGCCAGCCGCCGTTCTCCGCGCCGATCCGGTCGGCGACCGGGACCCGGACGTCGTCGAGGAAGATCTCGCAGAAGTGCGCGTCCCCGGTGAGGTCCCGCAGCGGGCGCACGGTCACGCCGGGGGCGTGGGCGTCGATCAGCAGGTAACTGATGCCGTCCTGACGGGAGTCGGGAGGCCCGGTGCGCACCAGGGTGAAGAGGACGTCGGCGATGTCGGCCGAGCTGTTCCACACCTTCTGGCCGTTGACGACGTACACGGCGGCCGGGTCGTCGGGGCCGCCGCCCTCGCGGCGGGCGGTGGTCCGCAGTGCGGGGAGGTCCGAGCCCGCCTCCGGTTCGGAGTACCCCTGCGCCCAGACCGTGTCGCCGCGCAGCATGGGGCGCAGGAAGCGGTTCTTCTGCTCGGGCGTGGCGTACCGGATGAGAGTGGGCGCGGCGATGCCGGGTCCGGTGCCGAGCGGGCCGGGGACCCGGGCGCGCGCGTACTCCTCCTGGTAGACGACCTGACGGGCGAACGGGAGGTCCATGCCGCCGTGTTCGCGCGGCCAGCTCGGGCCCGCGTATCCGGCGTCGTACAGGGTGGCCAGCCATCGCTTCTGCCACGCCAGGCGTTCGGCGGGGTCCTTGGGGCGACGGCCGGGGTGACGGGCCGTCAGGAATGCGCGGAGGCGGGTGCGGAATTGCTCGTCGGTCTCGGCCGCGGTCGTCGCAGCGGTCATCGCGGGGCCATGCGGAGGGCGCCGTCGAGGCGGACGGTCTGGCCGTTGAGGTAGGGGTTCTCCAGCATCTCGACGGCGAGGCGGGCGAAGTCGTCGGGGGCGCCGAGGCGTCTGGGGTGCGGGACGGAGGCGGCGAGGCCGTCGCGGATGTCCTCGCGGAGCCGGCCGAGCATGGGGGTGTCCATGATGCCGGGGGCGATGGTGTTCACCCGGATCCCCCAGCCGGCCAGGTCACGGGCGGCGACCAGGGTCATGCCGTGCACGCCGGCCTTGGCCGCGGCGTAGGAGGTCTGGCCGATCTGGCCGTCGAACGCGGCGACCGAGGCGGTCAGGACGACGGCCCCGCGGTCGCCGTCCACCATCTCGTTGCCGGAGAGGCGGGCGGCGGCCAGGCGCAGCACGTTGTAGGTGCCGATCAGGTTGACCCGTATCACCTCGGTGAACGTGGCGAGTTGTCCGGGCGTGCGCTCGCGGTCGATGATCCGGGTGCGGTCGCCGCCGCGCCCGGCGCAGTGCACGACGAAGCGCAGCGGACCGAGTTCCTGCGCGGTGTCGAGGGCGGCGTTCACCGCGGCCTCGTCGGTGACGTCGGCGCCGACGAAGCGGGCGGCCTCACCGAGGTCGGCGACCGCCTTGGCGCCCTGTTCCGCGGAGATGTCGGCCAGGACGACCTTGCCGCCGCGGTCGGTGATCCGGCGCGCGGTGGCCAGTCCGAGGCCGGAGGCGCCGCCGGTGACCAGTGCCGTGGATCCGTCGATGTTCACTCGAGTCTCCTCTACAGGCCCAGGGACTTGCTGATGTCGGTCTCCGGTCGTTCTCACCCTCTATTCAGTGTACGCAATTGACGTCTACCAGCACAGCGAAAAGCTCGGAACAGCAAGAAGCCGTCCGGAGCCGGGTAATCAGTGTCAGTAAATCGGCGGCATCCGGTGCGGCTCAGTGCCACCAGGGGATGAGGGCGTCCAGGTGGCGGCGCATCCGGTGCCTGGCCACCCCGGTGTCGCCCTGCACGATGGCGTCGAGGATGCGCTGGTGGACGTGCTGGACCTCGTCGGCGACCGTGTCGCCGGGCAGCGGCCGGTCGTGGCCCGAGGCGTGCCGGCGGAACAGCTCGGTGATGATGGCGAGGAAGAGCGCCAGCACCGGGTTGTCGGCCAGAGCCGCCAGTTCGGAGTGGAACAGGTCGGCCTTGCGGGTGTCGTCGGCCGGACCCTCGGTGGGCCGGCGGACGGCCCTGCCCAGGCGCTCGGCGATCTCCTGGTCACCGGCAGCGTACCGGGCGGTCACCCTGGCGACGATGCCGAGTTCGACCGCGTTGCGGACGATCCGCAGGTCGTCGGCGGTGACGCCCTGGTATTCGAGGAAGAGGGCCATGGTGTCGATGCTGGCCTGCGGCTCGGGCTCGGTGACGACCAGGCCGCCGCCGGGGCCGCGCCGCATCCGGGCCACCGAGTGGTACTCCAGGAGCCGCACGGCCTCCCTCAGGACGGCCCGGCTGATCCCGTAGCGGGCCAGCAGATCCGCCTCCGAGCCGAGGACCAGTCCGATCTGCCGGCCGCGTGCGGCGATGTCGTCGTGGATCCGGGAGGCCACCACCTCGGCGAGCTTGGCGCGCGGGCCCTCCACCAGCTCGGGCTCGATCACGTTCCCCGAGATCCGCGCGGACCGGCGCACCCTGTGTTTCTCGATCCAGGCGGCCACCGACTCCAGATGCGCCGTCAGCTCGGTCTGCGCGCGGGCCCCGTCGTCGGCGACGACGGCGTCCACGACGGCACGGTGCTCGCGGTGCGAGGTCTCCTTCGCCGCGTGCATCTCCGCCTTGGAGATACGGCGCGAGGTGTGGGCGTAGCGGGCGGTGAGCCGGGTGAGGACGTCGATGAACAGGTGGAGCACCGGGTTGCCCGACAACTGGCCGAGCACCGGGTGCAGGGGGTCCTGCGAGTGGACCGAAGGGTCGTCCCAGTGGTCGCGTTCGGAGCCGAGGGTCGCCCGGAGGACGGCGATGCCCTCCTCGGTGATGCGGTCGGCGGCCAGGCCCGCGGCGATCGGTTCGAGCAGCTGACGGGCCTGGAGCAGGTCGGTGACGCTGGTGCCGACGTATTCGAGGTAGATCACCATGGCCCGGGTCGCGGGTCCCGCGTCGGGGGCGCAGACGATCAGGCCGCCGCCGGGGCCGCGCCGCATCCGGGCGACCTGGTGGTGCTCGACCAGGCGCACCGCCTCGCGCAGCACCGCCCGGCTCACCCCGAGCCGCTCCCGCAGGTCCGACTCCGAGCCCAGCGACTCGCCGACGGGCCAGCCGCGGCGGATCACGGTCGCCTCGATGCGCTGCGCGGTCTGCGCGGCCAGCTTGCCGACCGGGGTGTCGGTCTCGCCGTCGGCGGGCTCGCGGTCGACGGCAGTCGCCATGGGGCCAACTCCTCTGCGGAAGCATTGCGGATCCCCAGTCTATTCGGCACCGGGGCAGGACCCCCGGGGCCGACCGTCCGACGTGGAGATCAGTTTACTGTTTTCGGCACAGACCCATGACAACCGGGTCTGTCGATGTTTAGAGTACCCTCATTTCGAGATCGCTTGCATGAGGACCGAGGAGTCGGCGGCGATGCGACTGGAACCCGCACCCGAACTGGACGCCTTCCGTGACAAGGTGCGCGCCTTCGTCGCGGAGCACGCGCCGGGCGTCAAGACCCACACCGGGGTACGCGCACCCGAACCGGAGCTGATGCCGGCGATCCGGGCCTGGACCGCGCGACTGTACGAAGCCGGCCTGCTCGGCATCGACTGGCCCGCCGAGTACGGCGGCCGGCCCGGCGCGCACCCCCTGGAACCGGCCGTCGTCGCCGAGGAGATCGCCCGCGCCCGTACCTGGGCCCCGGTCGGCGCGGCCGCGCTGGCCTCGGCGGCCCTCATCGAGTTCGGCACCGATGCCCAGCGGGCGCGTTTCCTGCCCCGCATCCGCTCCTGCGACGACATCTGGTGCCAGTTGTTCAGCGAGCCCGAGGCGGGCAGCGACCTGGCCTCGCTGCGCACCCGGGCGCGCCGCGAGGGCGAGGGCGACGACGCGGTGTTCGTGGTCGACGGCCAGAAGGTGTGGACGACCAACGGCCAGCACGCGGACCTGGGTTACCTGCTCGCCCGCACCGACGCCGACGCGCCGAGGCACCGGGGCATCACGGCCTTCGCGCTGGACATGCGCAGCCCCGGGGTCGAGGTCCGTCCGCTGCGCGAGATCACGGGCACCACCGACTTCAACGAGGTCTTCCTGGACCGGGTGCGCATCCCGGCGGCGAACGTGATCGGCCGGGTGAACGACGGCTGGCGGGTGGCGATGAGCAGCCTCGCCCGGGAGCGGTCCGGGGTGGCCGCCCGCGGCGTCGAACTGTTCGCCGTGCTGGACGATCTGGTGCGGCTCGCGCAGGAGGTGCCGGTCGGCGGCCGGGCCGCGCTCGACGACTCCGCCACCCGGCAGGAGATCGGCGAGCTCGCGGCCCGGGTCCAGGTGAACGCCGCGCTGGTCGCGCTGGCACAGTCCCGGATGCTGCACGGCACGGAACGGCCCGCGGACGCCCTGGTGGGCAAGGTCTTCTTCAGCGAGCTCAACCACGACCTGGCCGACCTCGGCCTGCGCCTGCAGGGCACCGACGGCCTGCTCACCGAGGACGACCCGGCAGCGGTCGCAGGGGGCTGGTGGCAGGACGCCCACCTGTACTCACGCGCGTACACGATCGCGGGCGGGGCGAACGAGGTGTTGCGGACACAGATCGCCGAGCGGGGTCTCGGTATGCCCAGAGAACCCCGCTGAGCTGGCAGAACACAGAGCGGGTCAGTCGCGGACAATCAATTGGACCAGTCGGTCGACAGCCATCGGACCACGGGGCACATATATTGATTGTACCGTTCGGTCTACGTAAGGTTCCCTCCGTCGTGCCGCCGAGAGAGCGAGGTAACCATGACCGAGAGCGTCGCCGGGACCGATGCCGCCGCGAACCTGCCGGAGTTTCCGTCACCCCGATCGGGCGAGTGCCCGTTCGCGCCCCCGCCGGGTCTGCTCGCCCTGCACGAGTCGGACAAGGCCGTCCTGCGCGTGAGGACCTGGGACGGCACGACCCCGTGGCTCGTCACCTCCCATGCGGCGCAGCGCGAGCTGATGACCGATCCGCGGCTCAGCGCCGACATCGGTGCCCCCGGTTACCCGCACACGACCGAGGCCATGAAGGCGCACGCGGCCGAGATCCAGCCGTCGGTCAACAACACCGACGGTGCCGAGCACACCCGCTGGCGCCGGATGCTGACGAACTCCTTCACCCGGCACCGGATGGAGAAGCTCCGGCCGGAGATCCAGCGGATCACCGACGACCTCATCGGCAGGATGCTGGCCGGACCCACACCGGCCGACCTCAACGAGGCCCTGTCCCTGCCGCTGCCGTCGCTCATGATCTGCGCGCTCCTCGGCGTGCCGTACGAGGACCACGACTTCTTCCAGGAGCATGCCGGGGTCACCAACGCCCGCTTCAAGACCCCCGAGGAGGCGGCCCGGTCGACGGCGGAGGTGCGCCGGTACATCGCCGGACTGATCGAGGCCAAGATGGACGACCCCGGTGAGGACGTCCTCTCCGACCTCGGCGCCCGGGTCCGGGAGGGGGTGCTCTCCATCGCGGAGGCGGCCCCGCTCGGGCACATCCTGCTCGTCGCCGGCCACGACACCAGCGCCAACATGATCACCCTGGGCACCGCACTCCTGCTGCAGAACCCGGGCCAGCTGGCCGCGCTGCGGGAGCACCAGGACGACCCGGAGTACGTGACCAAGGCCGTCGAGGAGCTGCTGCGCTACCTGACCGTCCCGCACCTGCTGGCCCGGCGGGCCGTGCTGGACGACATCGAGATCGACGGGGAGACCGTCCGGGCCGGCGAGGGTGTCATCGCCTCGCTGCCGGCGGCCAACTGGGACCCGGCGGCGTTCCCGGAACCCGACCGGCTCGACCTGACCCGTACCGCCTCCCACCACCACGCGTTCGGCTGGGGTCCGCACCAGTGCGTCGGCCAGCAGCTGGCCCGCATCGAACTGCACGTCGTGTTCAGCACGCTGTTCCGCCGCATCCCGACCCTGCGGCTCGCGGTCGACGTCTCGGAGCTGAAGTTCAAGGAGGACTCCCAGGCGTACGGCATCTACGGCCTGCCGGTCACCTGGTGACCGGCGCCGACCGAAGGGAGTGGACCCCATGGCCACGATGAAGTCCGTCAGGACCGGAGCGAAGAACCAGGTCGACGTCGTCGAGTGCGAACGCCCGGTGCCGGGCCCCAGGGACGTGCTGGTCCGGATCCGCGCCTGCGGGATCTGCGGCACCGACACCTTCTTCGTCCGGACGGGCGGCACCCCGTACAACGCCGAGGGCGGGTTGGTCCCCCTGCTGCTCGGGCACGAACCGGCCGGCGAGATCGCCGAGCTGGGCACCGAGGTCACCGGGCTGAAGGTCGGCGACCGGGTGGTGGTCAACCCGCAGGGCGTGCCCTCGGGGATCATCGGATGCGGTGGCGCGCACGGCGGGATGAGCGAGTACCTGCTGCTGGAGGACGCGGAGATCGGCCGGACCCTCGCCGTCCTCCCCGACACCGTGCCCTTCGACGTCGCCGCGCTCAACGAACCGATGGCGGTCGCGAGGCACTGCGTCAACCGGTCCGGGGCCGGCCCCGCCGACCAGGTGGTCGTGTTCGGCGCCGGGCCCATCGGCCTGGGCGTGACCATCTGGCTGAAGCTGCGCGGGGTCCGGCACGTGGTGGTCGCCGACATCGTCCCCGAACGGCTGGAGACGGCGCTGGCGGTCGGTGCCGACGCCGTGATCGACCCGGCCGCCGAGGACGTGTCCGCACGGCTGACGGAACTGCACGGCGAGGCGGCCGACGCCCTGGGCCGGCCCCGCCCCGGCACCGACATCTACATCGACGCCGCCGGTGCCGCCGCCGTCTTCAACACCACCGTCGGCACCGCGAAGTGGGGCGCCAGACTGGTGATGGTCGCCGTGCAGAAGCCCTCCGAGGCGATCGACC
This sequence comes from Streptomyces sp. NPDC047000, assembly GCF_040644295.1. NCBI lineage: Bacteria > Bacillati > Actinomycetota > Actinomycetes > Kitasatosporales > Streptomycetaceae > Streptomyces > Streptomyces sp. NPDC047000. The sequence continues at coordinate 110,172 of NZ_JBEYWE010000017.1, read as the reverse complement.
TCGGCGGGATGCTGCCCAGCGAACTCACCCTGATCGCCTCCCAGGGGTATCCGACCGAGATCTTCGAGGTGACGGCCGAACTCGTCGAGCACCAGGAGCGGTTCGCCAGGCTGATCAGCCACCGGGTGCCGTTCGCCGAGGTGAACCGGGCCTTCGAGCTGGCGCTGACCCCCGGCGCCGCCGAGAAGGTCGTGGTCGTCTACGACGACGAGGCATGAGCCGGTGCGGAAGGCGGAGTCCCGCTCCGCCTTCCGCACCCACGTCGCCGGGTCGTCACGTCCTCACAGCAGTTCGAGAATGGTCGCGTTGGCCGTGCCGCCGCCCTCGCACATGGTCTGCAGCCCGTAGCGGAGGTTCTCGCGGCGCATCCGGGCCAGCAGCCGGGTCATCAGGATGGCGCCGGAGCCGCCGAGCGGGTGGCCGACGGCGATCGCCCCGCCGAGCGGGTTGAGCCGCTCCGGGTCGGCGCCGGTCTCGGCGAGCCACGCCAACGGCACCGGTGCGAAGGCCTCGTTGACCTCGTAGACGCCGATGTCGTCCAGGGACAGCCCGGAGCGGCGCAGCACCTTCTCGGTGGCGGGGACCGGGCCGAGGAGCATGGTGATCGGGTCGGCGCCGCTGACCGCGCCGGTGTGGTAGCGGGCGATGGGGGTGAGGCCGAGTTCATCGGCCCGCTCAGGAGTGGTGACGAGCAGGGCGGCGGCCCCGTCGGAGATCTGGGAGGAGTTCCCGGCGTGGATCACGCCGTCCTCCTTGAACGACGGCTTGAGCCCGGCCAGTGTCCCGGGCGAGGTCCCCCGGCGCAGGCCCTCGTCGGTGCCGAACGTGGTTCCGTCGACGTCGACCGGCACGACGTGGTCGTCGAAGACGCCCGCGTCGATCGCCGCGGCGGCCTTCGCGTGCGAGGCGGAGGCGAACTCGTCGAGGCGGGCGCGGCTGAACCCGTAGCGTTCGGCGATCAGTTCGGCGCCGATGCCCTGGCTGAACCGGACGCCGTCGTAGCGGGCGACGACCGTGGGACCGTACGGCTGCCCCGTCGTCCGGTGCGAACCCAGCGGCACCCTGCTCATGGTCTCGACGCCGCCCGCGACCACCAGGTCGTACTGGCCGGACATGACGGCGTGCGCGGCCTGGTCGACGGCCTGCTGGCTGGAGCCGCAGGCCCGGTTGACGGTGACGGCCGGGACGTGTTCGGGCCAGCCCGCGGCGAGCACCGCGAACCGGCCGACGTTGCTGGACTGGTCGCCGATCTGGGTGACACAGCCCCAGACCACGTCGTCCACGGTGCCGGTGTCGATGCCGGTGCGCCGCACCAGCGCCCTGAGCACCTCGGCCGACAGATCCGCCGCGTGCACCGACGCCAGCAAGCCGTTGCGCTTGCCGATCGGGGTGCGTACGGCGTCGACGATGACAGCGTCTCGCATGACAACTCCTGGGTCGGGTCATTCGGGGAGCGGCACGCCCCAGTCGCGGAAGACCGCCCGGGTGTCGGCACCGACGGGCGGTGCCACCGGGCCCGGGCGGGCCGGGGTCGCCGAGAAGCGCGGGGCCGCGGCGGGCTGGAGCACTCCGTCGCGGGTGAACAGGCTGGCGCGGGCGGCCAGATGAGGGTGCGCCGCCGCCTCGGTCAGGTTCAGGACGGGCGCCACGCAGGCGTCGGTCCCCTCCAGCAGCGCCGCCCACTCGTCCCGGGTGCGCTCCGCGAACCGCTTCGCCAGCAGTTCGCGCAGGTGCGGCCAGGTGGTGCGGTCGTGCTGCCGGTCCGGGTCCACCCCCAGGCCGAGCAGGTCGACCAGGCGGCGGTAGAACTTCCGCTCCAGCGCCCCGACGGCGACATGGCGGCCGTCCTTCGTCTCGTACACGGCGTAGAAGGGCCAGCCGCCGTCGAACCGGTTGACGCCCCGCTCGTCGCGCCACTCGTCGCGGGCGAGTTTGGCGAAGGTGCTGGCGAGCAGGTGGGCGGTGCCGTCGACGACGGCCGCGTCGACGACCTGGCCCGCGCCGGTGCGGCCGACGGCGTGCAGCGCGGCCAGTACCCCGATGACGAGGTAGCAGCCGCCGCCTCCGAAGTCGCCGACGAGGTTCAGCGGGATCCGCGGCGGGCCGCCCGCCTCGCCGATGGCGCCGAGCGCACCGGTCAGCGCGATGTAGGTGATGTCGTGTCCCGCCGCGGCGGCCAGCGGTCCGTCCTGGCCCCAGCCGGTCATCCGGCCGTAGACCAGGCGGGGGTTGCGGGCCAGGCAGTCGTGCGGTCCGATGCCCAGCCGTTCGGTGACGCCGGGCCGGAACCCCTCGATCAGCACGTCCGCGCGCTCGACCAGGCTCAGCAGCGCGCCGGCGGCGGCCGGTCGCTTCAGATCCAGGACGACCGACCGCTTCCCCCGGTCGAGCACGGCCGCGGGCCCGCCCGCGTCGGACTCCTCCGCCCGGCCGGGCCGGTCCACCCGGACGACCTCCGCACCCAGGTCAGCGAGGAGCATCCCGGCGAACGGCCCCGGTCCGATCCCGCCGAGTTCGAGGACCCGGCAACCGGCGAGCGGCCCGCCCGGACCGGCGGGCGTCCCCAAGCGGCCGGTGGTGCCGGCCTCGGCGGCCATCGTCAGCGGCCCTTCCACGCCGGTGGCCGCTTCTCCGCGAACGCGGCCGCGCCTTCCCTGGCGTCCTCGGACCGGAAGACCGGCTCGGCGATGTCGAACTGCCTGTCCCATGCCTCGTCCGAGGTCCAGTCGGCGGTGTTCCGGGCGATCTGCTTGGTCGCCGCGACCGCGAGCGGGCCGTTCGCCGCGATGACCGTCGCGAGGCCGAGGGCGCCGTCCAGCGCGCCGCCCTCCTCGGTGAGCCGGTTGACCAGGCCGTACGCGGCGGCCCGCGGCGCGTCGATCGGCTGCCCGGTCAGCAGCAGTTCGAGGGCGATGGCGTACGGGATGCGGCGCGGGAGATGGAGTGCGGCGCCCCCGCGGGCGACCAGCGAGCGGGTCACCTCGGGCACGCCGAGCCGGGCCGTGCGGGCGGCGACCACCAGGTCGCAGGCGAGCAGCAGTTCGAAGCCACCCGCCAGGGCCCAGCCCTCGACGGCGGCGACCAGCGGCTTGCGCGGCGGGGTCAGGCTGATCCCGCACAGGCCGCGGCCCTCGATCGCGGGTGTCTCGCCGCGCAGCCACGCCTTGAGGTCCATGCCCGCCGAGAACGTGCCGCCCGCGCCCGTGAGCACGCCGGCGCGCAGCTCGTCCGACTCGTCCAGCTCGTCGACGGCGGCCGCCACTTGCTCGGCCACCGCGGCGTCCAGCGCGTTCCTCACCGCCGGGCGGTTGATCGTGATGACCTGGACCGCGCCACGCCGCTCCACCAGTACCTCGTCGGACACGCCTACCTCCTCGGATGTTCGCCGGTGACGGCGAATCGGGCCAGTTCATGGGCGACCATGCCGTCCAGGTCCGCCGCGGGCGGCGCGGGGAGCTCGACGGCCCGGTCGCGGGTGGGCAGCAGCACGACGGCCGTGCCGGGTGTGGTGACCTCGCCCCGCTGGTTCTCGCAGCGCACCTCGAGGTCGACCTCCGCGCGCCCGTCCGCCAGACGTTTGCCGACGACCGTGCCGCGCACCCAGGTGGTGTCGCCGAGGTAGTTGAACCTGCGGTGCTCGCAGCGGAGTCTCCACAGCCAGCCGTCGTCGCCGATCCAGTCGGTGAGCAGATGGCACAGCCAGGTCTCGCGCATGCCGCCGTAGTCGTAGGGGGCCGGCAGGCCCAGTTCCCGGGCCCGCTCCGGCTCCCAGTGCAGGCGCTGCACGGTGTCGGGGACGTTCAGCGGGTTGGGCGGGTAGAGGCCGGGCGCCTTGCGCCGGACCCGCGCGGCGATCCCGAACGCCCCGGGCGGGGTCAGCTGCATGCCCCAGCCCAGGTGCCACACGACCACGTCGGTGGTGGTCAGCGGTCCCTTCACCCGGGGCTGGAGCTGCTCGCCGATCTCCACGTCCTCCCAGTACCGCGGCTCGGCGCCGCGCCGGGTCTCGGCCGCGTAGGCCGCGTCGATCTCCGCCAGCTCCGCCGCGCCGTAGGGTGGTTGGACGAGCTGCTCCTTGGCCCGCTGCCTGGAGGTGTGCCGTTCGGCGTTGATCCAGGTGCCCCGCCGCACCGCGTGCATCTCACCGCGCCCGTTGGCGTACAGGTAGTCGTTGAGGACATGGGCCGTGCGCCCGCCGAAGCGGCTGGGTCTGACCTCCACGCCGACCTGGGTCTGCAGCACCCGGCAGCGGTCGCCCCGGCGCAGCGGGCGCCACCACTCGAACTCCATCACCGCCTGGTAGGAGCCGAGTCCGGCAAAGGGGTCGCCCCTGAGCAGCGCCCTGGTCCCGGCGTCGGGCGGCGGGGCGGCGTCCTCGCCCATCGTGTACAGGAAGGTGGGCGGTGCCAGCAGGTCGCCCCAGCGGGTGCCGGCCGCGTACCCGGGATCGCAGTACAGGGGGTTGTCGTCGCCGTAGCCGTAGGCGAAGTGGCGGGCGCCGTCCCAGGTCACCTCGTGGTTGTGCGGAGGGTTGCGCTGGGGCCGGGGGATGCCGAGGCGGCGCCGTGAGCGTTCGACGGCCTCGTCGGTCAGCACGCCGAACCGCTCCCCGGTCTTTGTCATCGATGCTCCTCCTTCTGTCCCAGCCGGTCCCGGACCAGGCCCAGCAGCTCCACCCGGCTGACCTTGCCGGAGGGGGTCCGGGGCAGGGCGCCGAGGACGACGATGTGGGCGGGCACCTCGTAGGGGGTGAGCCGGCCGCGGCACAGGGCGGCGAGTTCGCCGGGGTCAGGCGCGGGCCGGCCCGGCTCGGCCTCGACCGCCGCGACCGGGACCTCGCCGAGCCGCGGGTCCGGCAGTCCGGCCACGGCCGCCTCCCGGACGGCCGGGTGCGACTCCAGGACGCGGGCGACCGTCTCCGCCTGCACCTTGAAGCCACCCCGGATGATCGCGTCGTCCGCGCGTCCCTCGATCCACAGGAACCGGTCGGCGTCGATCCGGGCGAGGTCGCTGGTGCGCGCCCATACCCGGCCGCCGTGGGTGCTCTGTTCGGTCCTGACCTCCAGGCGGCCCGTGCGGCCGACGGGCAGTTCGGCGCCGTCCTCGCCGGTCACCCGGAGTTCCACGCCGTCGAAGGCGCGCCCGGCGCTCCCGGCCTTGCTCCGCCACCAGCGCTCGTGCAGCGGCAGCGTCCAGCCGGCCACCGCTCCGGCGAACTCGGTCGCCCCGTAGGTCATCAGCACGGGCACTCCGTACGTGCGGAAGAACCTGTCGGCGAGTTCGGCCGGGCAGGGTGCGGTACCGGAGGTCACGACCTGGAGGCTCGCCAGCCGCTGTCTGGGCACCTCGGCGTCGAGCACGGCACGGATCGCGGCCGGGACCAGGCTCGCCGCCCGCAGCCCGTACCGCTCCACCGCGTCGGCCCAGGGCGCGACGGCGAACTTGGCCATCAGCAGCATGCGGCGGCCGGTCGCGAGGCAGGCGAGCGCCCGCCACAGGCCGCCGATGTGCACGAGCGGGCTGGACACCAGCGAGGCCGACGGCGACAGCAGGCGCTCGGGATTCGGGATCTGGCCGCCGGAGACGAGCGCCTGGTCGAGCTGGGCGATGCGCAGGTGGACGCGTTTCGGGGGGCCGGTGGTGCCGGAGGTGAGCATCTCCACGGCAACGCCCGGGTCGGCCGGGGCGTCGGCGGGGACGCTGCCTCCGGCGGGCTTCACCGTGCCGTCCTGACCGAGTTCCAGTGCCGTGCCGTGGGCGGTCACCGCGTCCACCACACCGGCGCGGGCCAGCGGTTCGGTGCCGGCGACCACGACGGGCGGCGCACAGCGGTCGATGTCGGCCGCCAGCCGCTCGGCGGGCTGCAACGGGCTCAGCATCACCAGGCAGCGCCCGGAGGCGATCACCGCGGCCACCACGGCGATGTGCTCGGGCCGGTTCTCCAGGACGACGCCGACCCGGCCGCCGGGCGGCAGGCCCGCCTCCTCCAGCAGCGCCATGACCTCGCCCGCGGTCCTGCGGACCTGTCCCCAGGTCCACCAACGGCCCTCGTGCTCGATCGCCTCGGCCTCGGCGGCGGCCTCGCCGAGCAGCCGGGACAGACGGTCACGGATTCCCACGTGATCGGCCTTTCGTCGCCTCGGGCGCGGAGATCCCCACCAGGGCGGCCAGCAGCCGGCGGTGCGTCGCCGGGCTGCCGAGGAGGTGCTCGGAGGACTTCGCGCGTTTCAGATGGAGGTGGGCGTCGTGCTCCCAGGTGTAGCCGATGCCGCCGTGGATCTGGATGTTCTCCTTGGCCGCGTGGGTGTAGGCGTCCGCGCAGCAGACGGCGGCGACCGCGGCGGCCGTGGACAGCGCGAGGGAACCCGCACCGGGCTCGCCCCGCTCCGGCGGACCCGCCGCCACCGACTGGGCGTGGTAGACCGCCGACCGTGCCGCCTCGACCTTGAGGAGCATGTCGGCACACTTGTGCTTGACCGCCTGGAAGGAGCCGATCGGCCGGCCGAACTGCACCCGGACCTTGGCGTACTCCACGGCCGCTTCCAGACATGCCCGGGCTCCGCCGGTCTGTTCGGCGGCCAGCGCGACCAGCGCGAGGTCGGTCACCCGGCGCAGGTAGGCGGTGGCGTCCGCGCCCCGCGGGCCGACCGGCAGCGCGGGAGCGCCGTCCAGGTCGATCCGGGCCAGGCGCCGGGTCGGATCGAGCGTCTCCAGCCGGGTGCGGGTCACTCCGGGCGCCGTGCCCTCGACGGCGAACAGCCCGGGGCCGGTGGCCGCGCGGGCCACGACCAGGACGAGGCCGGCGCTGTGGCCGTCGACGACGAACATCTTCGTGCCCGACAGCCGCCAGGTTCCCTCGTCGCCGTCGCCGTCGCCCGGTCCGGGTACGGCCTCGGTCGTCACGTCCCCGACGGGCCAGGAGCCGTTCTGCTCGGCCGGCGCCAGGGTGCCGGTCAGCGAGCCGTCGGCGAGGGCGGGCAGCCAGCGTGCCTTGGCGGCCGCGTCGCCGGAGACCGCGAGGGCCTGGCCGGCCAGGGCCGCGGTCGCGAGATACGGGGAGGGCAGCAGGACCCGGCCCAGTTCCTCCAGGACGAGGCCCAACTCGACCGGTCCGCCGCCGAAGCCACCGTACTCCTCGGGCAACGCCAGCCCCAGCAGGCCGAGTTCGTCCGCCATTCGCCGCCAGAGCACCGGGTCGTGCCCGTCCGCGGACTCCATCGAGCGGCGCACGGCCTCGCTCGGCGCCTTGTCCGCGAGGAAACGGCGCAGCGTCAGCCGGAGTTCCTCGTGCTCCTCGGTGAAGGCCGGTGCCCCGTCCGCCCTGTCCTCGGCCGTCACCGGGGCGTCTTCGACCGCAGATAGGCGGCGAGGTCGGGGATGCGGGTGCGGTCCACGATCTCGATGCGGATGCCGGAGGGGGCCAGGTGGTAGGCGAAGACGGACGGTTCGCCGTCGATCACCGCGCAGGCCTCCAGGACGAAGCCCGCCGCCGCCAGCCGCTTCGACGTCGTCGCCAGGTCGTCGCAGAAGTAGCCGAGGTGGTGGGTGGCGATGTGGCCGGACGCCGTCCACGGGGTGCCGGGGATCTCCTGGACGAGTTCGATGTGCGGGGCGTCCAGCGAGTAGCTGTAGCGGAGTTCCAGCACCCGGTCGCCGTCCGCGAGCCGCACCGGCAGCCGCGCGGACATCGTCTCGGTCCACCGGTGTCCGGCGACCTCGCCGAGCCGGGCCTTCCAGACGTCCACGTCGTCGACCACGATCCCGGTGTGGTAGAGGTCCGCCGCTCGCAGGGGGTGTGCCATCGTCGGTGCCTCACCACTCCAGCCGGAGCGACGTGATGCCGTACATGTTGCCGTGCTGCCACAGCTCCTGGCCCGGGGTGATCCGGTAGTCCGGGATGCGCCGGTGCCACTCCTCGACCGCCACGTCGAGTTCCAGGCGGGCGAGGTGCGAGCCGAGACAGCGGTGCGGGCCGGAGCCGAACGCGATGTGGTCGGTGGCCCTGCGGCGCAGATCCACCTCCCGGGGGTTCGCGTACCGTTCGGGGTCGCGGTTGGTGACCGCGAGCGGGAGCATCACCATCTCGCCCGCCCGCACCGGGCAGCCGCCGACCTCGACGTCCCGGGTCGCCTTGCGCGCCGGGACGACGAACGAGTAGACGCGCAGGATCTCCTCGACACCGGTCCGGATCAGCGAGGGGTCGGCGAGGATCTCGGCGCGCTGCTCCGGGTGCGTGGCGAAGTGGTACAGCGCCCAGCCGATCGAGATGGGTACGGTGTCGAAGCCGGCCTGGAACATCAGGACGCAGAAGGCGTGCAGGTCCCGGTCGTCGATCGGTTCGCCGTCGATGGTCCAGCTCATGGCGTGCGAGAGCAGGTCGTCCAGGGGCGTCCTGCGGCGCAGCGCGATCTGCTCCTCGAAGTAGGTCGACACCTCCCGCATGGCGGCCAGTCGGCGGGCGCCGTCCGGGTCCTCGGTGTGCGAGAGGTGCAGCAGTTCGCGGGTCCAGGCGAGGAAGGTGGGGAGGTCCTGCTCGGGCAGGCCCATCAGGCGCATGAAGATCAGGGTCGGGAAGCGGCGCGCGAACGCGTCGAGGACTTCGGCGCCGTCGCGTTCCCGGAGCCCGTCGATCAGCTCCGCCGCGGTCCGCCGGACCTCGGGTTCACGGGCGGCGACGGCGGCCGGGGAGAAGTGGCGGCCGAGCAGACGCCGCCACACGGTGTGGGCGGGCGGGTCCAGCATCTCGGGTATCCACAGGAACTCCGGGTCCGGGTCGAGTGCCGTCACCGACGTGCTGGAGAAGGTCCGCCAGTCCTGGAGCGCCCGCTGTACGGCCGGGCCGTCGGTGACGACCCAGAAGCCGCGCGCGACGGTGCTGCGGAATCCGCCGTGGGTGCCGGCCATCTCGTCCCACCGTTCCTGGTGGCTGAGGACCGGTCCGCCGAGCCGGTTGTCGAAGTGGTGGGCGGGCACGCCCGCGCCGGTTCCGTCGGACTCGCCGGGCGTCGTCCCCATCACGGCTCCTTCCGTCCTGCGTCCGTCACGTCGCGTCGCCCATCGGCCCGGTGTCGTCGCACGTCCGTCGCGTCCCGGCGGACGCCCGTCATGTCGCAGCGCCGTCGATCTTGAGGGCGATGAGTTCGCCGTCGTCGAAGCCGAGCGAGCGCAGGATCTCGTCGGTGTGTTCCGCGAACTGCGGTGCCCGGGTGAGGACGGCCGGGGTCTCGTCGAACTGGACCGGGCTGGCGACCAGTTCACGGTCGACACCGTCGGCGTCCACGACGGGCGCGATGAGTCCGTTGGCCCGCAGCGCGGGGTCCTGGCCCACCTCCCAGGAGTTCTGCACCGCCGACCACTGCCCCTCGCCCCGGGCCAGGATCTCCAGCCACTCCGCGCAGGGACGCGAGGCGAGGAGACCGGCGACGATGTCGGCGGCCTCGGCGGCGTTCGCCATCAGCTTCTCGGTGCTGTCGAACCGTTCGTCGCCGATCAGTTCCTCGCAGCCCGCCAGCTTGCAGAACTCGGCCCAGTAGCGGCCCGGTTGCAGCATCGACAGCTCGATCCAGCGGCCGTCGGCGGTGCGGTAGGCGCCGATCAGGGGGTTGGTGGCCGAGCCGTACCGGGGCTGGGTCCGCGCCGGGAGCGGGCCGCCGGCCATCAGCGCCATGTTGACGGTGAACTGGGTAGCCCAGGCGCCGACCCCTATCAGGGACACGTCCACGACGGACGGTTCCCCGGTGGTGGCCCGGGAGTAGAGGGCGGCGGCGATACCGCCGGCGATGGTCATGCCGCCCATCGAGTCGCCGTAGGCACCGGCCGGCATCCGGGTCATGCGGTCGGCGCCGGGCGGGGTGACCCCGGCGGCGCTGCCGCCGCGCGCCCAGAAGGCCGTGCTGTCGTAGCCGCCCTTGCCCGCCTCTTCGCCGCGGGCGCCGAAGCCGCTGCCCCGGACGTAGATGATGTCGGGGTTGACCGCCCGCACGTCGTCGAGGTCGATACGGAGCCTGGCGCGCGCGTCGGGCAGGAAGTTCGTGAGGAACACGTCGCTGGAGCGGATCAGTTCCTCCAGCGCGGGGCGCGCCGAGGGATTCTCCAGGGCCAGGCCGACGCTGCGCTTCCCGCGGTTGGGACCTTCCATGATCGGGAAGAACGACGACCCCTCGCTGACCGCCTCGTACCCGAGCACCCGCACCAGCCCCCGCTGGGCGTCGCCGCGTTCGGCGTGCTCGATCTTGATCACGTCGGCACCCCAGTCGGCCAGCACGGCGCCCGCCGCCGGGACGAAGGTGAACTGCGCGACCTCGAGCACCCGCACGCCCTCCATCGGCCTCTGCATCCGACCGGACCTCCCCGAGTTCACCCTTGCGCGTACCTGCTATTACGGATACCCAATTGACTCCTTGCGGCTCCGAGTATGGACCCGGGTCGCCAAAAAGTATACTGTTTTTGTCATGCTGGATTTCACGATCGAACCTGACTTCCAGGCCAGGCTGGACTGGGCGGCCGCCTTCGTGCGCGAGGAGGTCGAACCGCTCGACCTGCTGTTCCCGCACGGCGGCGACCCCTACGACACCGGCAACGAGAAGGCCCGGGCGATCCTGCGGCCGTTGCGGGAGCAGGTCCGGGAGCAGGGCCTGTGGGCCTGCCACCTGGGTCCCGAACTGGGCGGCCCCGGCTACGGGCAGGTGAGGCTCGCCCTGCTCAACGAGATACTCGGCCGCTCCTACTGGGCGCCGACGGTGTTCGGCACCGCCGCCCCGGACACCGGGAACGCCGAGATCCTCGCCATGTTCGGCACCGAGGAGCAGAAGGCGGCCTATCTGCGGCCGCTGCTGGACGGCGAGATCGTCTCGGCCTTCTCCATGACCGAGCCACAGGCGGGCGCCGACCCCAAGGAGTTCACCTGCCGGGCCTGGCGGGACGGCGACGAGTGGGTGATCGACGGGGAGAAGTGGTTCTCCTCCAACGCCCGGTACGCGGCCTTCCTGATCGTCATGGCCGTCACCGACCCGGACGCGCCCCCGCACACCCGCATGTCGATGTTCGTCGTGCCCTCGGGGACGCCCGGCATCGAGATCGAGCGCAACGTCGGCACCATGGACGAGCGGGAGAACCTGGACGAGGGCATCCACGCCTACATCCGCTACCACCACGTCCGCGTCCCGCTCGACGCCATGCTCGGCGGCCCCGGCGAGGGCTTCGCGGTCGCCCAGGCCCGTCTCGGCGGCGGCCGGGTCCACCACGCCATGCGGACGGTGGGCAAGTGCACCCGTGCCTTCGACATGATGTGCGAACGGGCGCTGTCCCGCCGCACCCAGGGCACCCTGCTCGCCGACAAGCAGGCGGTGCAGCAGTTCATCGCGGACTCCTGGGTGGAGTTGCAGCAGTTCCGGCTGCTGGTGCTGCACACGGCCTGGCTCATCGACACCCAGCCGCACGGTGCCGCCCGCACCCAGATCGCGATGTGCAAGGTGCAGACGGCGAAGGTGCTGCACGACATCGTCCAGCGGGCGGTGCATCTGCACGGTTCGCTCGGCACCACCGGCGAACTCCCGCTCGCCAAGTGGTGGATGGCCGTCCCGAACCTCGCGCTGGCCGACGGCCCGACCGAGGTGCACCGCACCACGATCGCCAGGCAGTTGCTGCGGAACCACCGGCCGGCCGAGGGGTTGTTCCCCAGTGAGCACATCCCTCCGAAGCTGGCGGCGGCCCGCAAGCGGTACGCCCACATCATCGAGGACGACGGCCTCGCCGGCCGGGTGGACTCATGACCGCCGGACACGACCCGGTCGGCCGGGACGCCAGGTCCATCGCCCCGGCCGACCTGTTCGACCTGTCCGGGAAGGTCGCGCTCGTCACCGGAGGCAGCCGGGGGCTCGGCCGGGAGATGGTGCGGGCCTTCGCCACCGCGGGCGCGGACGTGGTGATCGCGAGCCGTAAGTCCGACGCCTGCGAGACGGTCGCGGCGGAGGTCCGCGAGCTGGGCCGGCGGGCGCTGCCGGTGGCCGCGCACGTCGGCCGCTGGGACGACCTCGGCCGTCTCACGGACCTCGCGTACAAGGAGTTCGGACGTGTCGACGTGCTGGTCAACAACGCGGGGATGTCCCCGCTGGCCCCTTCCTCGGCGCAGACCGGCGAGGAACTCTTCGACAAGGTGATCGGTGTCAACTTCAAGGGCCCGTTCCGGCTCACCTCGCTGATCGGGCAGCGGATGGCCGAGGGCGACGGCGGCTCCATCATCAACGTGTCGTCCTCGGGCGCGCTGTTCCCCCAGCCGAGGTTCGCCCCCTACGCCGGCGCCAAGGCCGCGCTCAACGCGCTGACGACCGCCTTCGCCCTGGAGTACGGGCCGACGGTACGGGTCAACACCATCTCCGCGGGGCCGTTCCTCACCGACGTCTCCAGGTCCTGGACGGAGGACAATCGGCGGCACACGCGCAGCGCGGTGGGGCGGCCCGGACAGCCCGAGGAGATCATCGGCACGGCGCTGTACCTGGCGAGCGACGCGTCGAGTTACACCACGGGGTCGCTGATCCGGGTGGACGGCGGCCTGTACTGAGAGGGCGGGCCGGTGGGAACCGCGCGACCCGCCCCACGCCCGCGGCCGGAACGCTCAGCCGAGCAACCCCATCGCCTCGTCCAGCAGCACGGGCAGCGCCGGTCGCATCCGCCGGTGCATGTCGGTCAGCCGCCCCGCCTTCCGCCCCCGCTTGATCAGCAGCGCCGTCGCCGCCGCCTCCTTGTACTTCGTCAGCGCCTCGAACCAGGCCATGTCACGCAGCGGTGCGCCGCGTTCCTCCTGGTAGGCGTCGACGAGTTCGGCCTTCCCCGGCATCCCGGTCGGCTCCTGCGAAACGGACGCCGGATGGTGTGCCTCGTCCGTGAAGAAGGTCAGCCAGGTGATGTCGACCCGGGGGTCGCCGACCGACCAGATCTCCCAGTCGATGACCGCGTTCACCGAGCCGGCGTCGCACAGGGTGTTGCCCAGCCGGTAGTCGCCGTGGGTGAACACCGGCGTCGTCACGGCGGGCAGGGTCGCGCGCAGCCGCTCCTCGACGGCCTCGCAACCGGCGCGCAGGTCCCCGGGGACGGTCGTGAAGGCACGCGCCCAGCGGTCGATCTCGGCGCCGGGGGTGACGACGGGCTCCGCCGCCAGCGGCGTCCGTCCGGGGTCCGCGTGGTGCAGCCGGGCCAGCATCCGGGCGGCGTCGAGCGCCCGGGCCCGCACCTGTCCGGCGGGCACGGTGCCGCGGGGCACCAGCACCGGCTCCACGCACTGTCCGGGCACCAGTTCCATCGCCACGAACGGCTGCCGGGCGGGCGGGGCGCCCTTGTCGTGGAACAGCACCTCCGGTACCCGCACCCCGGGCACCCCGGCCAGGACCCGCATGAGCCGCGCCTGGCGCAGGACGTCCCGGTTGCGGACCGGTTCCAGGCCGGGCGGGGCCACCTTGAGGACGACGCGCCCGTAACCGGCGGGGGCGCCCGTCAGCGTGGCCACGTACGTGAGGCTGGACGTGCCGCCGGCCAGCGGTTCCACGGACTCCACCGCGGCCCCGGGCGCCCAGCCGGGCAGGGCGGCGGACGTACGGCGCGTCAGTTCCGCGGCCGGGTCCGTGCTGTCGGCGGCGACACTCATGTGCCGGCCCCCGTCCGGGTCCCGGCGGCGAGCGCCGCCACGATGTCGCGGCGGATCAGCTTGCCCGTCGGGGTGCGGGGCAGTTCGGGCCAGCAGGTGATGCGCTCCGGGGTCTTCGAACCGCGCAGCGTCGCGCGCACCTGAGCCCGCAGGGCCTCCGGGTCGACGCTCACCCCGTCCCGCAGCACGATCACCGCCTCGATGCGCTGGCCCCACTCCTCGTCGGGGACGCCGACGACGACCGCGTCGAGCACGTCCGGGTGGCCGAGCAGGACGTCCTCGATCTCGGCGGGCGCGATGTTCTCCGCGCCGCGGATGATCGTGTCGTCGGCCCGGCCCTCGATGTGCAGATAGCCGTCGGGGTCGAGGCGGCCCCGGTCGCGGGTGTGGAAGAAGCCCCGCTCGTCGACGGCGGAGCCCGCTCCCGCGTACTCCCCCGCGACCTGCTCGCCGCGCACCCAGATCTGTCCGCTCTCGCCAGGAGCGGCCACCGCGCCGGACGGGTCGCGGACCTCCAGTTCGACGCCCGGCACCGGCAGCCCCGCCGAGCCGAGCCTGGCCCGTACCGCGGGATCCTCGCTCGCCACGGCCGTTCGGTGCTCCTCGGGGCCCAGGACGGTGACGGTGGAGGAGGTCTCGGTGAGCCCGTAGGCGTTCACGAAGTCCACGTGCGGCCAGGCCCGCAGCGCGGTCTCCACGACCCGCACCGGCATCCGGGCACCGCCGTAGGCGAGCGCGCGCAGCGAGGGCACCGACCGGTCGAGCCCGTCCGTGTCCATGACGCGGGCGAGCATGGTCGGTACCACCATCGCGTGGGTGATGCCCTGCCGCCGTACGAGGTCGAGCCAGCCGTGCGGGGTGAACTGCTCCAGGGTGAGGGCCCGGCGCCCGGCGTAGACGTTCGTCAGCACGTTCGACACGGCGGCGATGTGGTAAGGCGGGACGCTCACCAGCGCCGCCTCGTCGGGACCCGCACCGGCGAACTCCACGGTACCCAGGACGTACGACACCAGGTTGTGGTGACGCAGGACCACGCCCTTGGGTGCGGCGGTGGTACCGCTGGTGTAGATGAGGACGGCCGGGCCGTCGGAATCCAGGCGGCCGGCGACGCCACCGGTACCGGCGTCGGCGTCGGCCCGCTGCGCCGCACGGTCCAGCCACTCCGCGGGACTGCGCACCGGCAGGCCCGCGCGGCGCAGCGCCGTGCCGTGGGCCGGGTCGGCGATGCCCAGCGCATGGGGGTGGTTGGCGAGGAGGGCATCGAGCTGGGCCTCGCCCAGGCGGTAGTTGACCGGTACCAGGGGTACTCCGGCACGGGCCGCCGCGAAGAGGGCGACGGGCAGCGCGGGACCGTTCACCGCGAGGTACACGAGCGCGTCGGCCCCGGCGTCACGGATCGACTCCGCTCCTCCGACGGCCAGTTCGCGCAGCTGTACGGCGGTCAGGCCGTCGTCCCGGCGCCCGACGACGACCCGGTCGCCGAAACCCTCGGCCGCCATGTCCAGGAGCATCGAGATGTTCACGGGCCCGGCCGCCCGTCAGTCCGAGGCCGGCAGCGGCTTGGCGGACTTCACCGGCAGCGGGACGCCGTCGACCGTCAGGGTGCCCGGTCCCGCCTTGGTGCACAGGAGTTCCACGCCCCGGTCGTCGTCGGCGTAGCGCTTCCCGAGCAGCGAGCCCCCTGGCAGGCCGGGGCCGGGCGAACCGGTGGCGGCGGCTGTCGGCGCGTTCCCGGTGCCCTCGACCATGGCGGCTCCGCCGCAGCCGATCTCCAGTTCCCCGTCCGGGCACCGCACGACGATCACCACCGTCGTGTCGACCGTACTGGCGAGCATCTGCCCCACGCGTGGCCTCATCGCAGTGTCCTCCGCGGCTCTCGCGGCGCCGCACCGGCGGCGCCGAGTGACCAGAGAAAAGTATACTACTTTCCTCGATCGCGTCGAGAACGGAGCTGCCCGATGGAACTCGAGACCGTCCTGTTCGAGGTGACCGACCACGTCGCCACCGTCACCCTCAACCGGCCCGCGGCGATGAACGGCTTCAACCAGCGGATGCTGACGGAGTTCGCCGCCCTCTGGGACACCGTCAGGCACGACGACGACGTGCACGTCGTCGTGCTCCGCGGGGCGGGTGATCGGGCGTTCTGCACGGGGATGGACGTGAAGGAGGGCATCGACCGCCACCCCAACGTCTGGTCGCAGAAGGATCCCGGCGAGTTCCTCTCGCCGAAGCTGAACCAGGTGTGGAAACCCCTGGTCTGCGCGGTGCACGGGATGGCCGCAGGGGGTGCCTTCTACTGGCTCAACGAGGCCGACATCCTGATCTGCTCCGAGGACGCCACGTTCTTCGACCCGCATGTCAGCTACGGGCTGACGGCGGCCCTGGAGCCCATCGGCCTGGCCCGGCGGATCCCGCTCGGCGAGGCGCTGCGGATCGCCCTGCTCGGCCTGGACGAGCGCGTGTCGGCGGCCCGCGCGCTGCAGATCGGCCTGGTCAGCGAGGTGCTGCCGCGCGAGGAGCTGTGGGACCGCGCCGACGGCATCGCCCGCATCATCGCGGCGAAACCGCCGGCAGCCGTCCAGGGCACCGTCCGCGCCGTCTGGGAGTCGCTCGACTCGACCCGTACCCAGGCCCTGCGCACCGGACTGTCGTACACGCAGCTCGGGAACCCGATCGGGAAGGCCGGGGTCGACCGTTCGGCGGTGCCCCGGAGGAAGTGGACACTGCGCTGAGGCGTCCCGCACACTTCCCGCCCAAGACCAAATAAGTGTACTTTTTTTGCGGTGAAGCGCTGCCATGTCGAGGTGATCAACAGGAGGCCGTCATGCGGTTCGGTATGCCCTGGCCCGGCCGGGACGTCGGACGGGAGGCCGAGCAGGCCGGTGCCGAGGCCTTCTGCGCCGGGGAGTTCGCCGACCACGACCCCTACCTCACGGTGGCCGACATCGTGGCGCACACCGAACGCGCGCTGGCGGGCCCGGCCATCGCCTACGCCTTCGCCCGAACCCCCTACGCCCACGCCACCGCCCTGCGCCAGCTGCACGCGCAGGCGCCGGGCCGGCTGTTCCTCGGGCTGGGCAGCGCCGCGTTCCGGATCAACCGGGACTGGCTGGGCGTGCCGGCGGAACGGCCGGTGGCCCGGATCGCCGACACCGTCGGCGCCGTCCGGGCCTGGCTGCACGCGGAGAACGGCGAGAGGGTCCGCTACAGCGGCGAGTTCCACGACCTCGACGCCGACGTCCGGGCCCCCGTGCTCGGCCGGCTGGACATCCCCGTCCTGCTCGCCGCGTTCAACGCGCGGATGGCGGTCACCGCCGGCCGGGTGGCCGACGGGGTGATCGGGCACGGGCTGTTCACCGGCTCCTGGTGGAACGACGTCGTACGGCCGGCGGTGGCCCGGGGGGCGGCCGAGCGTGATCCGGCGGGTCCGCGTCCGTTCGAACACGGCTGGATCATCACCGCGGTCGACGACGAGGCGCCCGAGAGGGCGATCGCCGACGCCCGGCGCATGATCGCCTTCTATCTCACGGTCCGGACGTACGACCCCTTCGTCGCCCATCACGGCTGGGAGGAGCCGGTCGCCCTGCTGCGCGCGGCGTTCCGGACCGGTGACACCGATGCCATGGCGGGGGCGGTCACCGACGAGATGCTCACCCGGATCGCCGTCTGCGGTACGACCGCCGACGCGAAGGACGCCCTGGCCCGTCGCGCCGGCTCGCTCCCCCGTGACATCGGCTATTTCGCCCCGCCGAGCTTCCTGGTGAGCCGCAGGCGGCGCGCCGCGTACGCCCGGGCCGGCCTGGCGCTGGTCGGCGCGCTGCCGTACCCGGTCTGAGCGGTCAGGCGCCCTCGGGCACCGGCGCCAGTTTGCGGCTGGTGTCGAAGCCGACGACCTTCGCGAGGGTGCCGCCGAGGATCGCGGCGCGGTCCTCGTCCCCCACTCCCTCGAAGTTCTCGGCGATGCACTCCTCGCTGCTGCGGAAGGTGCCCTCGGCGTGCGGGTAGTCGTTGCCCCACATCACCGTCGACAGGCCCGTGATGTGACGTGCCTTGACGGCCGTCGGGTCGTCGGCGAACTGGACGTGGATCTGACGCCGCACGTATTCGGTGGGCTTGAGCGGGTAGGGCCACTTGTCGTTGACGGCGAACAGGCGGCCCATCGAGGGCTGTTCCTTCGGTCCGCGGCTGTCGTCCCAGAAGCCGAGCCACCAGTCGGGGTCCTGGCCGGTGCCGGTCTTCCACGCCTTGTCCATGTAGCCCATGAAGGAGACCAGCCAGCCGGCCGTGTACTCGATCAGGTTGAAGTGCAGGTCGGGGAAGCGCTCGCACACCCCGCCGCCGACGAGGCTGGCGATGATGCCCTGCGGACCGGCCACGGCCGACCCCACCGCGCTGCCCATGGTCCGGCCGGCCACCATGTCGTCGGTCAGGTTGCCCTTGCCCATGTTCATGGCCGTCATCAGACCGCGGACGGTCATCGCCGTCTCGGAGACCTGCTCCCTGACCTTGACCCCGCCGGTGGCGACGTGGATGAAGACCGGCAGCCCGTGCGCCTGCGCGGCCGCCCAGACCGGGTCGTACTCCCGCGAGTAGTACGGCAGCGGCGGGATCTCCGGCAGCAGCAGCGCGCCTATCCCGAGCCGCGCGACCCGCTCGATCTCCGCGACCGCCTCGGGGACGTCCGTGAGCGGGATCGCGGCCGTCGGCCGCAGCCGGTCCTTGTACGACAGGTACCGCTCGACCAGGTAGTCGTTCCACACCCGGGCGTGGGCCATGGACAGCTCGTGGTCGTCCGTGAAGAGGACGAACAGGGAGAGGTTCGGGAACATCACCGAGGCGTCGACGCCGTCGAAGTCCATGTCCCGGATGATGTGGTCCGGGTCGCCGTCCGGGGTCTCCCCGCCGGTCTGGCGGTACTTGGAGATGGTCCAGCCGTCGAACCCGATGGTGTGGAGCTTCTTGAACTCGGTGTGCCCGCCGTCGACGATCGGCTCGTCGAGGGTGAACTCCTCTTCCCACAGGGCGCGCTCGCGCAGCTGCTTCGGCAGCCGGGTCCTGAAGAGATCGACCGGCTCGATGATGTGCGAGTCGCCGGAGACGACAAATTCCCTGAACACAGGCGGTACCTCTTTCGAACCTCGTTGTCCGTCGCAGAAATCCAACCCGCTGGTGCTGCCGAAGTTAGCTGTACCGACCGGTCTAGTCAACGATTCCGCGTACGGAATGGGCGGGCGAATTCCGTCGCGAACCCCAACGCCCGGCGGATACGGGGGACCTGGCAGCCCCCTTCCCGCGATGCCCACATTCAGTACACTCAACTGAGCAGGCATGGGTATCACCGCAGGCGACCGGGAGACCGAGATGACGACGGCGTACGCGTTCTCCGCGCAGCTCTACATCGACGGGCGGCGCACCGACGGCCGGGCGGACACACCGACGGCCGTCCGCAACCCCGCGACGGAGGAGACGATCGCCGAGGTTCCCGACTCCGCGCCGGCCGATGTCGACGAGGCCGTGCGGGCGGCCCGGCGCGCCTTCGACGAGGGTCCGTGGCCGCGGCTGAAGCCCGTGGAGCGGGCCGGTGTCCTGCTGCGCATGGCGGAGGAGATGGAACGCCGGCTGCCCGAACTCGTCGCCGTCAACATGGCGGAGGCGGGCTCGGTCCGGGGCCTGGCCGAGACCCTGCAGACCCGGGTCCCGGTGGCACATCTGCGGGACATGGCCGAGCGGGTGATCCCCGGGTTCGCCTGGGAGCGCCCGATGGACCCCACGGTCACCCCGGGCACGGGCATCACGCAGGGGGTGCTGCGCCGGGAGGCGTTCGGGGTGTGCGCGCTGGTCGCCGCCTACAACTTCCCTTTCTTCCTCAGCATGATGAAGGTGATCCCGGCCCTCGCGGCAGGCTGCACCGCCGTGCTGAAGCCGGCTCCCACCACCCCCCTGGAGTCCCTGCTGATCGGCGACTTCGCGGACGCGGCCGGGCTGCCGCCGGGCGTGCTGAACATCGTGACCGGTGGCGCGGAGGCGGGCCGGGCGCTGACCACCCACCCCATGGTGGACCTGGTGAGCTTCACCGGATCCGACGCGGTCGGCCGCACGGTCTACGCCCAGGCCGCCGCCTCGCTGAAGAAGGTCGTCCTCGAACTCGGCGGCAAGTCGGCCAACATCGTCCGCGCCGACGGCGACCTCGACGGCGCCGTGGGCGCCGCGCTGACGGGCATCACCGCCCACGCCGGGCAAGGCTGTTCCCTGCTGACCCGCACGCTGGTGCACGAGTCCGTCCACGACGAACTGGTCGCCCGGCTGACCGCGGCCCTCGCACGGGTGAGGGTCGGTGATCCGGCCGACCCGGCCACCACCATGGGCCCGCTGATCAGCGAGGCCCAGCGGGCCAGGGTCGAGAAGCTGATCCGCGTCGGCGAGGAGGAGGGGGCCCGTCTCGTCTGCGGCGGCGGCCGGCCCGCCGGTCTCGACCGCGGCTACTTCGTCGAGCCCACGCTCTTCGCCGACGTCGACAGCTCCATGACCGTCGCCCGCACCGAGTTCTTCGGCCCGGTCGGTTGCGTCATCCCCTTCGCCGACGACGAGGAGGCGGTGCGGATCGCCAACGACAGCCCGTACGGCCTGGCCGGCGCCGTGTGGAGCGCCGACACCGTGGCCGCCTACGAGATGGCGTCGCGTATCCGGACCGGCGCGGTCGCCGTCAACGCGAGCAGTGCCGGAGTGATCCCCCGGGCCGCGTTCGGCGGCTACAAGCAGAGCGGACTCGGCCGGGAGTGGGGCGAGTTCGGCCTGGAGGAGTACCTGCAGACGAAGACGGTGAGCTGGACGGCACGCTGAGGCGCGTGCCGGCATACGGGCCGCACCCACCCCTGGATGGTGCCGGACCATGCGGGAAGAACAGCGTCAAGCATGTAATTCAGAGCACTTAAACAAGTGATCTATCGGTGGATCGGAACCATATCACCTGGAGATCTCGACCGAGAACTTAAAAGAGGATACCTTGCTCGGGTGAACTTCGAGCTCAGCGAAGAGCAGGATCTTCTCCGGGCGGCCTCGCGCGACCTGCTGGCGGAGCGGGCCCCGATCGAGCACGTACGTGCCTGGGCGGACCGCGCGGAGGACGTCGATCCCGAGGTGTGGCGGCTGACGGCCGACCTCGGCTGGCCCGGTCTCGGCCTGCCCGAGGAGTACGGCGGCGCCGGCCAGGGGCTGGTGGAACTGACCATCCTCGCCGAGGAGTCGGGCCGGGCGCTCGCGCGGGGGCCGGTCATGTCCACCGCGGTCGTCGGCCGGGCACTCGCCGCCGCCGGGTCGCCCGCGCTGTGTGCCGAGGTACTGCCCGCGCTCGCCTCGGGCGCGGACTGGGCCACCTGGGCGTTCGCCGAGCCGCACGCCCCGTGGTCCGTGGACGGCGTGCACGCCACGGCCCGCGCCGACGGGGGCGGGTTCGTCCTGGACGGGGTGAAGACGGCGGTGCAGGACGCGGGCGGCGCCCGCCGGCTGCTCGTCACCGCACGTCAGGACGGGCTCCCGGCGTCCTTCCTCGTCGACCGCACGACGCCCGGTGTGACGGTCCGGCGGCAGAGGGTCCTCGACCTGACCCGCTCGTTCCACGAGGTCCGCTTCGAGAGCGTGCGCGTACCGGCCGGGCGCCGCCTCGCGGCCGGCCCCGGCGAGATCCAGCGGCTGCTGGACGAGGCGTCGGTGCTGCGCTGCGCCGACGCGCTCGGGGTGATGGAGCGCATGCTGCGGCTCACCGTCGAACACACCACGTCCCGCGTGCAGTTCGGCCGCCCCATCGGCACCTTCCAGGCCGTCAAGCACGCCTGCGCCGACATGGCGCTGCGGGTGCACGGCGCCCGCGCCGTCACCGGCTACGCGGCGATGGCCGCCGACGCGGGCGCCGGGGACGCCGGGCGGGCCGCCTGCGCGGCCGCCTCGTACGTCGCCGCCGCGGCGGGCGAGGTCGCGGGCCGGGCCCTGCAACTGCACGGCGGCATCGGCTTCACCTGGGAGCACGAGCTCCACCTCCACCTGCGCCGGGCCAGGGCCGACAGCGTGCTGTACGGCGATGCCGCCGTCCACCGCGACCGGCTCTGCACCTTCCTGCGGGCGTCTCCCGCATCCGCGTGACCGGACGATCCGAAAGGTTCCCCATGGACATCAAGGGAAAGAAGGCGGTGGTGTTCGGCGGCGCCTCCGGCATGGGCCGGGCCACCGCCGAACTCCTCGCGGCCCGCGGCGCCGACGTCGCTGTGCTCGACCGTCCGGCCTCGGCGGGCGGGGAGGTGGCGGCCGCGCTCGGCGGCAGCTTCCACCCCGTCGACGTGACCGACTTCGCCGCGGCCGAGAGCGCGCTGGACGCTGCCGTACAGGCGCTGGGCGGGCTGCACGTGTCGGTCACCACGGCGGGCGGCGGCAGTGTGCGGCGCACCCTCGGCAAGGACGGTCCGCACGACCTGGAGACCTTCCGCCGGGTGCTCGACCTGAACGCCGTCGCCACGTTCAACGTCAGCCGGCTGGCCGCCGCGCACATGAGCCGCAACGAGCCCGAGGAACCGGACGGCGAACGCGGTCTCATCGTCAACACCTCCTCGATCGCCGCCTTCGAGGGGCAGATCGGGCAGGTCGCCTACTCCGCCGCCAAGGCCGCCATCGCGGGCATGAGCCTCACCATGGCCCGGGACCTCGGCTCCCTCGGCATCCGGGTCGTCGCGATCGCGCCGAGCCTGTTCGAGACCGGTGCCACCGAGAAGATCCCCGCCGAGACGCGTGCCGCCCTGGTGAAGGACGCCGCGTTCCCCCGGCGCCTGGGCCGGCCCGAGGAGTACGCGAAGCTCGCCCTGGCGGTCGTGGACAATCCGATGCTCAACGGCCAGTGCCTGCGTCTGGACGCGGGCCAGCGGTTCGGGCCGAAGTGACCGCGGCGACCGAGGTGAGGTTCTGATGCCGGACAGCACACCGCACGAGGGCAGGGTCGCCCTGATCACCGGCGGCGGCCGGGGCTTCGGCAGGGCGTTCGGCGAGGCCCTGTCGGCACTCGGCGCGCATGTCGTGCTCGCCGACATCGACGGCGACGCCGCGGCCGAGGCGGCCCGGGAGCTGACCGCACGGGGCCGGGGCGCGACCGGGGTCGTCTGTGACGTCGCCGACGAGGACGGCGTCGGCGCCGTGGTGGACGAGATCGCCGCTCGCCACGGCGGGCTCGACATCCTGGTCAACAACGCCGGTCTGCACGCCACCTACAACCGGCCGTTCACCGAACTGGGCCTGGCCGGGGTCCGGCGCGTGGTCGACGTCAACATCATGGGCACCGTCATCTGCACCATGGCCGCCCGCGACGCCATGAAGGGCCGGCCCGGAGCGAGTGTCGTCAACATCTCGTCGTCGGCGGCCTACGCGAACCGCAGCATCTACGGCGTCTCCAAACTCGCCGTACGCGGCCTGACGGTGTCCTTCGCGCGGGAGCTGGCCGCCGACGGCATCCGGGTCAACGCCATCGCGCCGGGCCTGATCTTCACCGACGCGGTGCGGGAACAGCTCTCCCCCGCCGAGGCCGAACGCGTCCTCGGGGAGCAGATCCTGCGGCAGGAGGGCCGGGAACAGGACGTCGTGGAGGCGCTGTTGTACCTGGTCTCTTCGAAGGCTTCCTTCATCACCGGCGAAACCCTGCGGGTGACGGGCGGGTTCGCGCTCTCGGTCTGAGCCGACAGGCCTGTGGCCATGACCCCGGTGGGGTCACGGCCACAGGCCTGTCGGCTCAGACGGTCGTCGGCCGGGCCTCCGGCAGGCCGGCCAGTTCCTGCTCCTCCGACCTGATCGCCTTCAGCAGCACATAGGGAGTGGCGATCTTCCAGACGAAGTACGTCAGCGAGGGGATCGTGTTGGCCAGCACCCCGTTCCAGGCGAACGGACCGCTGTGCACGACGAAGACGAAGGCTCCCGGGACGAGGAGCACACCCAGCACGATGCTCAGCCAGCCGTACCATTTCGGGAAGACTTGCTTCTCCCGGTGGTCGATGAACGCCGCGTAACCGATCGACCAGACCTGGAGGACGAAGATGCACGCGTTGCCCACCAGCATGAGGTTGAACGTGTCGGTCAGTGCGGCCAGTACGTCGGGCGAGTGGATCTCCGGCCGGAACGCGGCGGCGGAGAGGATGGCGAGGGGGAAGAAGAAGCCCAGCGGGGCGACGACCCCGGTGGTCAGCTGGATCATGGACAGCAGACCCCAGCCGCCCTCGACGCGCTTCAACTGAAGGCTCGTCACGACGACGTAGGGGTACTCGAAGGGTACGGCCAGCACCATGATCACGGTGCACCAGAGGATCCCGGTGCGGTGGTCGTGCAGGAAGGTGACGACGTCCGCGGGGCTCATCTGCGGGTCCACCGGGGTGAGCAGGTGGCCCGCCCCGAAGGCGGCCACGAAGCCCACCAGCAGGACCACGCCGCACCACGCCGACACGCGTTCCAGTCTCAGGTACAGATCTCTTCTCAACTGCGGCTCCCTTGTGGGCCGGCCGACGCCCGCCGGCCGGCTGCTGCCTGCCGACCGGCGGCTACCGACCGATCTCGTCCCAGCCGACGAGCCTGTCCAGCAGCACCGCCGCGCTGGAGAGGTAGTCGCCGTATCCGCCGCGGAAGAACAGCAGCGGGGTCTTCAACGACTCGACGCACAGGTGGTGGACCCGGCCCACGACCAGCAGGTGGTCACCGATCTCGACGGTCTGTTCCACCGCGCAGTCCACCCAGGCGACGACCCCGTCCAGGACGGGACTGCCCAGCGGTGAGGGCTGCCAGGTCATGTCCGTGAACCGCTCGCCGGCCGGGCCGGCCGCCATCCGCCGGGAGAGCCGCTCCTGGTCGCCCGCGAGCGCGTTGGCGCAGAAGCGGCCCGCGGCCCTGATCGTCCGCAGCGTGGTGGAGGAGCGGTCGGCCAGGAAGGACACCAGGGGCGGGTCCAGGGACACGGAGGTGAAGGTGCCGACGATCATCCCGTGCGGCCGCTTCCCGGCGTCCGCCGTGGTGATCGCGACCACACTGGTGGGGAAGTTGCCCAGCACGTCACGGAACAGGCGGCCCTCGATCACATCCACCTCCCGGGCACGGCCGCCCCGTCCCTCATATCAGGACCCGCATCGCCTCGGGCAGTTCGAGCCCCATCCGGGCCAGGGCGTTCGCGTGGTACGCGGTGCCGGGCACGTGGATCATGTGCTGGAGTCCGACGTGCGCGTCCCGCCAGTACCGCTGGATCGGGTTGCCGCGGCGGATGGCGTTGCCGCCGGACCGCGCGAAGATCTCGTCCAGGGCGGAGACCGCCCGCCAGGCACAACGCACCTGGTTGCGCCGTACGTCCGCCCGGTCCTCGATGGTGATCTGCCGGCCGGACCCGGCCTTCTCGTACAACCGGCTGATGCCGTCGATGAGCTGGACCCGCGACGCGGCTATCTCGGCGGCGGCCTCCCCGGCCGCGTAGAGCACGTACGGGTCGTCGCGGACCTGGACGCCGGTCACGGCGACCCGGTCCTTCTGCTGGCCGAGGTGGAGGGCGAGCGCGCCCTCGCAGATGCCGATGACGGCCGCGGTGATCCCGAGCGGGAACATCGAGGCGAACGGCAGCCGGTAGAGCGTGTCGGTGAGCCCGATCGCCTCGGCGGCGGCCCCGTCCTGGACGGCCTCCTGCCGTACGGTGCGGTACTCCGGGACGAACGCCCTGTCGACGACGACGTCCTTGCTGCCGGTACCGGAGAGGCCGACGACGTCCCAGGTCCCGTCGATGATCTCGTAGTCCGAGCGGGGCAGCACCACGTGCAGGACGGTGATGGGCCCCGCGGGCCCGCCCTTGCCGTCCCCGACGAGCGCCCCGAGGAAGTCCCACCGGCAGTGGTCGCTGCCGGAGGAGAACGGCCAGCGGCCGCTGAGGACATAGCCGCCCTCGACCGGTTCGGCGATGCCGTTGGGCATGTAGGGAGAGGCGATCCAGGTGTCCGGGTCGGCGTCCCACACCTCGTGGGCGAGCCGCGGGTCCATCTGGGCCAGCTCCCACGGGTGGACCCCGACGACACCGCACACCCAGCCGGCGGCCCCGTCGTGCCGCGCGACCGCCATCACCGCTTCCGCGAAGTCCCGCGGACACGCGCCGAAACCGCCGTGCTCCTTGGGCTGCAGCAGCCGTACGACCCCGGCGGAACGCAGCAGTTCGACGGTGCGGTCGCTCAACCTGCCGAGTGACTCGTTCTCGTCGGCGAGTGCGGCCAGTTCCGGACCCGACTCCTCGACACGGCCGACCACTTCATGCGTCAATCCGCCCACCTCCTGGTCACTGGTCCATCGCCCGCGCGGCGTGGCGCCGACGGCGGGACGTCTCAGTGTCGGGGCACGCGGCGGTCGGCGGCCGGGCGCTTTCCGCTGACCGGGACTGGGCCGTCACGGCGGGTGAACCGGGGTCGCAGCGCGGCGCCGGAGCGGGCCCGGAGGGCGGCGGACCAGACGCCGGCCCCGTAGGCGAGGTCGTCGAGGCGGCGGGCGAGACCGTAGCGCAGTGGATCGAGGGTGGCTCGATCCCGCCGGTGTTCCAGGGCGATGTCGGCCAGCGCGGCGACCGCGGCGGCGCGCCGCACCCGGCCGGAGAACACACAGCCGACAGCCGTCAGCGGCCACCAGTGGCGGGTCAGCAGCGCGCCGGTCTGCGACAGAGCGGCGAGGGCTCCGTTGCCGGTGAGCCGCACGGCCAGCCGGTAGGGGTGCCCGGTGCCGTCGAGCTTGCGGGCGATGCGCACGGTGACGACTCCGAGGACGGCCGCGGCGGCCGGTGCCGACCAGCGCCGCCCGGCGAGCAGCGCCGCGGCCAGCGCGGTGCTCCAGGGGGCGAGCACGACGGGGGCGACGGACTCGGGGTGCCGTTCGGCGAGAGGCTGCGCCCCGGTGCCGTAGAAGGCCTTGCGCCGCAGCCAGTCCCCCAGTCGCACCCGGTGTTCGTGGGCGGCCCGGACAGCGGGTTCGTACCGCACCCGGCGGCCCGCGGCCACCAGCCGCCAGCACAGGTCGACGTCCTCCCCGACCCGCATGTCCGCGTCGAAGCCGTCCCCCAACGCGTCGGTGCGGGCCACCACGCACGCGGAGGAGGCCCAGGAGACGGGGGTGCCGGGCCGTACCGGGGCCGGATGCGCGCCGAGGTCGAGCGAGGACCGCGCGTTCTCGTACCGTTCGATCCAGGTCGTGGCCGGGGCGGTCAGTCCGGTGATGCGGGGTACGGCCATCGCGACCCGGGGGTCGGCGAAGTGCCGGAGCAGGGTGGGGACCGTGTCGGGGTCCAGCACGACGTCGGAGTCGGCGAAGACCACGTACGGGGTGGTGACCAGGCGCAGTCCGGCGTTGCGCGCCCCGGCGGGCCCCGCGTTGGACGTGAGGACGACCAGTTGCGCGCCGTACCGGGCTGCCGCTGCCGCCACGGCGGCCGGCTGCCGGGACGCGTCGTCGACCACGATCACCGGGCGGCCCCGGCCGATGCTCCGCAGCAGGCGGTCCAGTTGACGCGGGCGGTCACGGACCGGCACGACCACCGTGTACCGGGGGTCCGCGGGCAACGGGAGCGAGCGGGCGACGGGATGGGCCATGCCCGTCTCCAGCAACCGGTCCGCGAGGAGCGCCCCCGCCGCGTCCCGCACCGCGAGTGTCCGTCCGGTCAGCAGCCGCCGCGCTCGCGGAGCCAGCTTGAGCAGTCGCGTCGGGAACCCGCCGAGCAGCGCCCGGCCACCGTCGACGACCCGCGTGTGCCGGTCCAGCTCCACGACGAACCCGGGGGGAAGCGTCATCGGCGCACTCCCTCCGGGACAGCAGGTGACGTCAACGGCGTACCCGCCCCTGGACGCGCCGGAGCGGCGGCGGGGCCGACGGCGGGTCTCATCGGCGCGCGTCCCTCGGACCGGTGGGCGACGGCGGGGACGGGCAGGCCCTCGGGTCGGTGAGGCGGCCCCGGTCGTCCGGGGTCCAGGCGGTGATGCGGCGGAGCGTGGCGGAGACCATGGCGGCCGTCGTCCGGCGTCCTTCCTCGGCCGTGGCGCCGGCCGGGTCGCCGAGTACGCCGGAGGCGGACACCGCGCGGACACCGCGGGCCGTCAGCTCCGGCAGGAGTACGGACAGTGGGCGGGTGTCGCCGGCGACGGCGGCGTCGAGGCGGACGCGTCCTGGTTGCAGATGCAGCAGCAGGGAGGTCTCGGTACGGCCCGCGTGCGCGTCGCCGCCCGGCGCCTGGCAGGCGGTCCAGACGGCGTCGTGGCCCTCGGCGCGCAGCAGGGCGACGGCGCCGTCGAGGGTGGCGGTGTTGCCGCCGTGGCCGTTGACGAAGACGATCCGGCCCGCCCACAGGGACAGCGAACGGGTCAGTTCCACGATGACCGCGCGCAGCGCCTGATGCCCGATCGAGACGGTCCCGGGGAAACCGGCGTGTTCGCCGCTCGCGCCGTAGGCCAGGGCCGGCGCCACCAGCGGCCGGCCCTGCGGTCCGCCGGCGAGGGCGTGGGCCGTGAGCCGGGCGACGGCACGGGCGACGACGGTGTCGGTGTCGAGCGGCAGGTGCGGGCCGTGCTGCTCGGTGGACCCGACCGGGACCAGGACGAGCGCGCCCGGGGGCACGGCCGGCCACACGGCGTCGCTGAGGACGGGGGGCTCGGCGCTCCTCGCCACGGCGTCGCTGAGGACGGGATGTTCGGCGTCCCTCGCCACGGGGTCCCCGGACATGCTCAGGCGGCCGTGGATCCGGCGCCGGGCACCGGGACCGCCGCCGGTGCGTCCGAGCCGCCCAGTGTCAGCCGGAAGCCGGGCGGTACCGCCAGGTCGTCCGGCCCCAGGTGGTGCACGGAGGAATGCCCGAGACCCAGGACGGCCGAGTCCAGTCCGCCGCGCAGGATGTCCAGCACGTTCTCGACACCGGCCTGTCCGTTCGCCGCCAGGCCCCACAGACAGGCGCGGCCGATCAGGACGGCGCGGGCGCCGAGGGCGAGTGCCTTGGCGACGTCGCCGCCGCGGCGGACACCGCCGTCCAGCAGTACCTCGACCTGGTCGCCGAGGGCTTCCGCGACGGCGGGCAGCAGCCGGATGGTGGCCGGGGTGGTGTCCAGGTTGTTGCCCCCGTGGTTGGACACGGACAGCGCCGAGACACCGGCGTCGACGGCCCGCCTGGCGTCGTCCACCCGGCAGACGCCCTTGAGGAGGAAGGGCCCGCCCCACTCCTCGCGCAGCCAGGCGATGTCGTCCCAGGTCGGCGGCGGTGTCCTCATCCACTCGTCGTAGGCGCCGAAGAAGGTCGGCGCCTTTCCGCCGGCCGCGGTCATGTTGGGGACGGTGAGTTCGGGGAGGCGGCCCGACCTGGCGTACCGCCACAGCCAGCCCGGCCGGGGCAGGACGTCGGGGGCGAACCGGAGCACGGTCCTGAGGTCGAGGCGGTCCGGGACGGCGGGGCTGCCCCAGTCACGACCGTGGGAGAAGGACCAGTCGAGAGTGACGATGAGGGCCTTGGCGCCGGCGGCTCTGGCCCGGTCCATGCGCTGCACCATGATGTCCCGGGTGCCGCTCCAGTACAGCTGGAAGAAGAAGTCCGGCTGGGCGTCGGCCACCTCTTCCACGGGCTTGCTCGCGAACGAGCTCAGACCCATGATGACGCCCCGGTTCGCGGCGGCCCGGGCCACGGCCACCTCCCCGTCCGGGTCGACCGCCTGCACCCCGGTCGGTGAGATGAGCACGGGCAGCACGGTGGGCACGCCCAGTACCGTCGTGGACAGATCACGCTCCGCGTGGTGGCCCACGACACGCGGGGCGAAGCCCAGTTCCGCGAACGCCTCGGTGTTGGCGTCGATCGTGCGGCCCCGCTCCGAGCCCGCGACGAGCGCGCCGTAGACCGGGCCGGGCAGTCGCCGTTTCGCCCTGCGCCGGGCCTCGGCGACCGTCTCGAACCAGGGGTTCCTAGGCATGGGTCCCGCCCTTTCCGGTGGATATCAGGTCCAGCCCGGCCAGCGGACTCTCGGCGCACTCGCCGACCGGCGGGCGGCGGGTGAGAATCAGGTCCACGGGGCGGGGAGCGGCCCGGTGGGAGTGGTCCCCGGAGGGCTTGGGAAGGTGTCCGGTCCCGTCCGGGCGGCGGGCCGGGCGCTGCACGCCGTGGCCTTGCACGCACTCGGGGTCCGGTCCGTCCAGGGGCAGCCCGGTGAAGAACTTCGCGGCCATGCAGCCGCCCTTGCAGGTGTCGTAGAACGCGCAGGACGCGCAGGCGCCGCCGTGCTGCGGGGTCCGCAGCCGTCGGAACAGCTCCGCATCGCGCCAGACCCCGCGAAAGCCGCCGGTCTCGCGCACATTGCCGGCCAGGAACTGCTCGTGGACGGCGAACGGGCAGGCGTAGACGTCGCCGACCGGATCGATCAGGCAGACGACACGCCCGGCGCCGCACAGATTGAGGCCCGGCAGTTCCTGACCGTAGGCGGACAGGTGGAAGAAGGAGTCGCCGGTCAGCACGTGCTCACCGTGCGCCAGCAGCCAGTCGTACAGCTCGCGCTGCTGCCCGGCCGTGGGGTGCAGGTCGTCCCAGACGTCCGCGCCGCGTCCGGACGGGCGCAGCCGGGTCAGGCGCAGTTGGGCGCCGTAGCGGTCGGCGAGTGCCTCGAAGGCGTCCAGTTGTGGGATGTTGTGCCGGGTGCAGACCACGGAGATCTTGAAGTTGCGCATCCCGGCGGCGGCGAGGTTCTCCAACGCCCGGACGGCCGTGGCGTACGAACCCCGGCCGCGCACCGCGTCGTTGACGTCGGCGGTCGCGCCGTCGAGGGAGATCTGGACGTCCACGTAGTCGTTGCGGGCGAGGCGTGCGGCGGCCTCGGGGGTGATGCGGACGCCGTTGGTGGAGAACTTCACGCCGACGTGGTGGGCGGTGGCGTAGTCCAGGAGTTCCCAGAAGTCGTGGCGGACGGTGGGCTCGCCGCCGCCGATGTTGACGTAGAAGACCTGCATGGCCTCCAGTTCGTCGATGACCGCCTTGGCCTCGGCGGTGATCAGCTCACGCGGATCGCGGCGGCCGGAGCTGGACAGGCAGTGGGCGCAGGACAGGTTGCAGGCGTAGGTCAGCTCCCAGGTGAGGCAGATCGGAGCGTCGAGCCCGAGCTCGAACAGGTCGGCCAGCCGGGGCGAGGCGGATGAGGCGGATGAGGCGGATGAGGCGGATGAGGCGGATGAGGCGGACATGGTGGTCATGAGGTCCTCCCGACGACCATCGACGACCGCACGAGTACGGAGAGGGCCCGACCGTAGCGGGGCAGTTCGGCGTCTTCGAGCCCCGCGGCCAGGCAGGCGGCTCGGGCCGTGGGCGCGTCCGCGAGGCCCTGGACGACGGTCAGGAGTTTTCGGTCCTTGAGGAACGAGAGCTTGCGGGTGCCGAAGTGGTAGAGGAGGGCGCCGAAGGGTTCCGGCCGCACCGAGACCTGTGGATGCAGGTCCCAGGCGCGGTCCAGGTCCAGCCCTGCCGTGTCGGGGTTCATCGCGGTCACGCGACGGCGCCTAGTAGACGCCGCACATGCCGTCGATGGAGACCTCTTCGATCAGCTCGTCGGCCTCGATCAGCGGCTCTTCGGCCGGAGTCCTCTCGTCCTGGATCTCGCTGACCGGAACGGGCGGGGTGGTGCGGAGCTCGTTCATGCGACTCTCCCTGGGCATCGCTCCCGTCGGACATCTGGAGAGTAATGACACCGAGTGCCGAAAGTGAAGACGCCGGACGGCACGGAACTCCGGAGCGGGACCGACGGATGAACTCCGCTTGTTGTAGAGGCATGTGACGCCATGTCACCCGTCGCCGCGGAACGAGCTGGGAGGAACCGCCCCGACGTCATCGTCGTCGGGGCCGGCGGCACCGGCGCCGTACTCGCGGCCCGGCTGAGCGAGGACCCCGGTCGCACGGTGCTGGTGCTGGAAGCCGGCCCCGTGCCGTCCCGTCCGTCGGCGTTCGCACCGGGGTTGCTCGACGCCCGGCTCGTGCCCGGCGCCCAGCCCGGACACCCCGCCGTCCAGCCGTACGCCGTGCGGCTCACCCCAAAACGCCCTTGCACAGTCGTTCGCGGCCGCATCCTCGGCGGCTCGACGACCGTCAACGGCGGGTATTTCGTCCGCGCCCGGCGGGCGGACTTCGACCGGTGGGCGGTGGCGGGCGGCGCGGTCTGGTCGTACGACCGGATGCTGCCGTTCCTTCGCGCGCTCGAGACGGACCTCGACCACGGCGGCACGCTCCTGCACGGAGACCGCGGTCCGGTACGCGTCCGTCGTACCGGTCTCGGACACCCGGCGGCCGTCGCGTTCCGGGCGGCCGCCCGGCGGCTGGGTTTTCCCGCTGAACCCGACAAGAACGCCCAGGACGCACCGGGTTTCGGCCCGGTGCCGTGCAACGTCGTGGACGGCTTGCGCGTCAACACGGGCCTCGGCTACCTGCTGCCCGCAACGGAACGGCCCAACCTGCGGGTGGCGGGGAACACCACTGTCCTGCGGGTCGTCGTCGAGCGGGGTCGCGCGACCGGCGTGGAGACCGAGCGGCACGGCCACCGCAGGACGATGCACGCCGGCCAGGTCGTGGTCTGCGCCGGGGCCCTGCGCTCCCCTCACCTGCTGCGGCTGTCGGGGATCGGGCCGCGTCGCCGGCTGGAGTCCCTCGGCGTCCCCGTGGTCAGGGACGCTCCAGCCGTCGGGGCGCGCTTCGGCGACCATCCGCAGGTGGTACTGGAATGGGCGCCCAGGCGGCCGATGCCGCACCCCTCCGGCTCGTGGCTCGGCGGTGTGCTGCACCTCTCCTCGTCGGACGGGGACCACGCGGGCGACCTGGAGATCCTGCAGTCCCTCGTCCCGATGGCCGCGCTGACGGCCGGGAAGGTGTCCCTCCCCGGCGCGCCCCTCGCCTTCCTCGTCTCCGTCCAGACCCCTCGGCTGACCGGCCGGATGCGCACCCGTTCCGCCGACCCCGCGACACCCCAGGGCCTCGACTACGGCTACCTGTCGACTGCGGCGGACCGCCGGCGCATGCGCGAAGCCGTCCGGTCCACCGCCGAGCTGATCGGTACGGGCGACTTCGCGGAGGTCGCCGAAGGACTCACCGAACCGGGGGCGGCGGTGCTGGAGGACGACCGCCTGCTCGACGGGTGGATCCTTGACCGTCTCGGGACGTCCCAGCACACCTGCGGCACGGTACCCATGGGACACGCCGACGATCCCCGGGCGGCCGTGGACGCCTACGGCAGCGTGCACGGGGTCGCCGGTCTGCGCGTCGCGGACACGTCCATCCTGCCCACCCCTCCGCTCAGGGGGCCGGCGGCCACCGCCGTCCTCATCGGGGAGGTCGTCGCGGACGCGATGCGACGCGGCCCGGCATGACCGGTGCCGCGGGACCGGCGCGGCTACCCGGGAAGGCCCCGGTACCCGGCCGCGAGCTGCCCCACGGCGAGGTCCAGCAGCCTGCCCAGATCGGCGTTTTCGTCGGCCAGCCACTGTTCGTACGCGGTGACACACGCCGCCAGGACAGTGCTGCCGATCAGCTGGGGCAGCAGGTCGGATGCGGGGAGTTCCAGGCGCCGGGCGGCGAACTCCGCGACGAGCGCCCGCCAGGAGGCGTACCGCACGGCCGAGTCGGCCTGGAGTGTCGGCACACGCAGGATGAGGGCCATGCGCTGCCGGTGCCACGGGACCACCGCCGGGTCGAACCGGTTGAACTCGACGACCGCCTCGCGCAACGCGTCCATCAACGGGGTGCCCGCCTCGGCCGCCGTGAGCAAGGCGTCCAGCCTGACCAACTGCTCTTCGAAGTCACCCCAGACCAGGTCGTTCTTGGAGGCGAAGTAGCGGAAGAAGGTCCGCCGGCCGATACCCGCCGCGGCGGCGATGTCGTCGACGGTGGTGTCGTCGAAGCCCCGTTCCGCGAACAGCTCGAAGCCCAGCCGTTCGAGCACGCCCCTCGAGGTGACGCGCGGCCGGCCCATGCGGGCAGCTCCCGCGCACACCGCCGAACTGCCCCCTGGCGGCTCCATCCCCGCTCCCCTTCCCGGTACGACCTCTCCCCGCGCCGGACGGCCCTGCGCCCAGACGCCGTCGTCGCCATCCTCCCATCGCCGACGCCGGTGGGTCCGCCGGGCCCGTCCCGATCGAGCGGCCGGTGCGGGCGGGAACGCGAGGACGGCCGCACCGGGCATGAGAGGACGCCCTGGACCATGGTGGGGGAAGGGGCCGCGGTGGCGCGAGGGTGTGCCACCTCGATCAGTCACCGGTCCCGGACCCGGCTCCGCCAGAACGGGGGCACATCAAGAGGCGTCGAGAAAACCCCGGTGTGTGGCGGACACACCGGGCAGGTCGTCATGATCGACCACGAGCGGAGCGTCGGGGCCGCACTGCGCGCCGGCTCCCTCACCGACATGGTGGTCAACCACCGCGACGACTGGCGCTCGGACGATGACTGGAACCGTCCGCCGGTGGTGGCCCGGGTGAGCACCGACAGCCCGGGCGGCATGGTGGCCGCCGCCCGGCCCGAGCTGGAGGTGCTCCGGATCGGCGGTCGGAAGGGGGAGCCGGTCGGCCTCGCCCCGGTCACCGGTCTCCCCCGCCTGCAAACGCTCACCGCCTCCCCGGGCACGCCGGCCGATCCCCTGGAGATCGCCGGGCTGACGGGTCTGGAGTACCTGAGTCTCGGCCCCGCGGAGTGGCGCGTCCTCCTCGACGCGGGCACCGTCCCCCGGAGCCTGTCGGCCGCCGGCATCGATGTGCAGGGCGAACAGCACCCGCTGCCGGTCCTCGACCTCGCCGACGAACTCCTCGCCCTGTGGGACCGCCCCCTGATCACCCGGACCCTCCTCGAAGGCGGCCTGGACACCGACCGGACGGCCGGGGACGCCCCGTGAGCGACCGCGGAACGGAGGGCGGCCACTCTCGGTACGGTGCCGAACAGGCTCCGACACCCCACACCGCGACCGTCAGCCCCTACCGACCGGGGTGATCGTCCAATGCCGCGAAGTCGACAGCTCGGCGGCGGCGTCCAGCGTGACGCGAGGCGAAGAGGACCTCGGCCGCCCAGGGGATCGGCCAAGATCTTCCGAGCGGGCGGGAGCCCGGCGGCTCAGCCCGGCACGGGCGGCACCCATGACGTGTCCACGCCTGGTCATGGATGAGCTGACGCAGGCAGACCCGGGACCCGGACCGGCCACCCGTCTGCGGCACTCCGCCGTTCCGTCACCGCTCCCGGTGTCACCGTGCACTGACGCGTCGCTCGTCGGCCAGGGAAGAAAATTGACACACCATAAGATGGATCTTCCGAACTCTGGTCGATCCAAAGGAAACAGATGGGCAAACAGATACGGAGCACGGCGTTACTCGGTGCCCTGCTCGCGCTGGGTGCGGCCCTGCTCGTTCCGGGCACCGCACAGGCGGAGACCGTCACCTCCGGTGACTACACAGCGGTGTTCAACTACCCCACGCCCACGACCTACGACTCATCGATCAACACCTCGGTCGGCGACCTGATCGATCTCGCGGCACCCGGCTCGACCCTGTACATGGGCATGTACTGGTTCAACAGCTCGGACCTGCAGGCGAAGCTCACCGCCGCCCAGAGCCGCGGCGTCACGCTGCGCATCGTCTCGGAGTCGGCGAACCGGGCCAGCAGCAACCTGGACGGTCTGACGCTGACGGGCAACTCCAGCCTCACCTGGTGCTCCCGCGGCTGCCTGGGCAACGGCTCGGGCGACACGAACGCGATCGACCACGACAAGTACATCGTGTTCGACGCGCTCACCGACGGACGCACGAACGTCGTCTGGCAGAGCTCGCAGAACCTCGCGGGCGGCCAGGACGGCGAGATCAACAACGCGGTCGTCGTGTCCGGCAACGCGACCCTCGCCTCCCGGTACCGCGCGCACTTCAACCAGCAGATCAAGCATGCCGGCGACAGCCTGCACACGACGTACGACTACACCACGGGCGACCCCGGCTCCCCGGTCGAGGCGTACTTCTTCCCCCGGGACACCGACTCGGACGCCACCCACTACGGCAATGCCGACATCCTCGCCTCGTTCATCGACGAGGTCGACTGCAAGGCCGGCGGAAAGATCAGGATCTCGGCGGCCGAGCTCGACCAGCGGACCACCCGCCCGGCCGTCTACGCCGCCCTGCAGGCGAAGCGCTCCGACGGGTGCAGCGTGGACGCGAACGTCCGTGATCTCAGCGCCGGTGGCGGCAACAACGGCGTCAACGACCTCACCGCCCTCGACATCGCGGCCTACGGCAACCGGCCCGGCGGGTGCCGCTACAAGTCCTCGGCGACCGCTTCCTGCAATCACGGCACCACTCATTCCAAGTACCTGCTGACGGAGTGGACGGCGGCCGACGGTACCGCGGTCCGGCATGTGTACACGGGCTCCCACAACTGGACCTCGGGCTCGCTGAAGACGAACGACGAGACACTGCTGCGCATCGACGACCCGACGGTCTACCAGGCCTACGTCGCCAACTTCACCAAGGTGCGCTCGGGTGCGGTCGACATCGACGCCTCGAAGTACGGCACGACGTCCCAGCACTACTCGCGGGTCAACGTGGAGACCGACGGCGACCAGCACTACAGCGCCATCGCCTCCGGCGGCACCTCGTCCGTCTACACCGCGGTGGTGTACGAGCAGGGCGACCGGCACGACTCCTCGGACACCGAGCTGGGCACCGACGTGTACATCCGCATGTACAAGGACGGTGTCGCGTTGTGGAACGAGAAGCTGCTGAGCAACAGCGGCACCGGCGGCAGCATGACCTGGTCACATCAGAAACCCGACGTCGGCGTGGACGACCAGGGCAACGCGATCGTCGCGTGGGCCAAGGACGACGACGGCAACAAGTTCGCCGACATCGCCGTGGTCAGAGTGGCCCCGGACGGCACGGTGACCGCCCTGGCCCGTCCGCACGCCTCCGGCAGCGGGGACCAGCTGCGGCCGACGGTCGCGGTGGCCGGCGACGGCTCCTACACCGTCGCCTGGGAGAGCACGGCCGACGGCTCGACGCTCGACCAGATCTACGCGAGCAGCTGGTCCGGGACCGGTGCGCTGCGCTACCAGGACGTCCAGATCAGCACGATCAACTCGGGTGCGGCCGGGTCGAACCGCCGCCCCGACGCGGCGATCGACGACGCCGGGAACACCGCGATCGTCTGGGAGGAGGACGCGGACGGCAACGGCGGCCTCAACATCGGTCTCGCGAAGCTGAACACCTCGGGCGGCTTCGCCGTGGCCCGCAAGACGGCCAACACCCTCACCGACGGGCAGCAGACCGTTCCCGCGGTGGCGTCGACGGGCGACGGCCGGTTCGTCGCGGCGTGGACGGACGAGTACACCACCGGCACCGGCACGCCGGTGCGGCCGCAGCGGATCTACGACCGCGTCTTCTCGGCGACCGGCAGCGCCGCGGCAGCCGAGCAGCGGACCACCGAGGACGGCACCGGCAGCGGCCCGTACGTCGACGACGACCGGCCGATCTCCGACCAGGACGTCGCCGACGTCACGGTCGCCGACGACGGCAGCTTCGTGGTCGCGTGGAAGGAGGCCTTCGACGTGAACCTCGGCGGGACCCTGTACGCGGGCAAGGACGACGTATGGGCCCGCGGCTTCAACGCGGACGGCACGACGACCGGCAGGCTCCCCGCCTACCGGATGAACGTGGTGACCGGCGGCGGCCAGGGCGGCCCGGCCGTGACCCTGGCCCCGACCGGCCGGCTCGCGCTGACGTACTCGGACGACTACGACGGCAACGGCTTCAACGAGATGCGGCTGCGGGACTCGTTCAGCAACTCCTGAGTCCTGGGGAGCGGCCTCGCTCCTGAGGCCCTACGCCGTGCGAACGCCCCTGGGCGGCACCCCCGGAAGGGGTGCCGCCCTGGGTACTGCGCTCGCCCTGGAACGCGGTCCCTTCAGGTGTGAGGCACGAGGCTCTCCCCCGCAGCGACAAGAGGCGGTGCGCGATATTACCGTTCTCGGAATGGAGATGTCGCAGTTCACCACCCGTGCCCGGCTGCTCGTGGACAGTCCGGCGTTCACCTATCGCCAGCGGGTCCAGGCGCTCGCCGGCCTGGCCGAGGAGGCGCTCGACGCGCCGAAGGTGTCGACCGCCTGCGCCGAGGCGCTCGAGTCCGGGCTGATAGGCGACCTGGCGGAGGGGCACGCGCCGTACCGCCCGCGCTATCTCCTGCCGGACTACCGCCGCGCCCTGGCACAGGGGTCGGCGTTCCTGCAACTCGAGCCGCCGCGCGACCTGTTCGAGGCGGTCGCCTTCCTCCTGTCGATGTACTCACAGGTGCCGTCGATCACCGGTTACCCGGTCTACCTGGGCGACGTCGACCAGCTGCTCGAGCCGTACGCGGCCGACGTCGACGACGAGACCCTCACACGGCTGATGCGCCTGATGTGGGTGACGATCGACCGCTCGCTGCCGGACGCGTTCACCCACGCGAACCTCGGCCCGGACGACACACGCGTCGGACGCACGGTGCTCGCGCTGGAGCGCGAGCTGCTGCAGACCGTCCCCAACCTCACCCTGCGCGTCGACGTCGACCGCACCCCGGACTCGCTGCTGCTCGACGCGGTCCGCACCGTCTTCGCCTGCGGCAAGCCGCACTTCGTCAACCACGCGATGATGCGCGACGACCTCGGCCCGGACTACGGCGTCGTCAGCTGCTACAACTCGCTCAAGATCGGCGGCGGGTCGCACACACTCGTGCGGCTCGACCTCGCCGAGTCGGCGCGCCGGCACCACGGCGACGTGGAGTCGTACCTGGCGGCGACGCTCCCCCAGCACGTCGCGCTCAACGCCGAGCTGATGGCGGCACGCATCACGTCCCTGGTCGAACAGGCGCGCTTCTTCGAGCACTCGTGGCTGGTCGACGAGGGCTTGCTGTCGCTCGACCGGTTCTCGGCGATGTTCGGCGTCTACGGTCTCGCCGAGTGCGTCGACTCTCTCGTCGCCGCCACCGGCGGCACTGGCACGTACGGGCACGACGCCGACGCCACGGCCCTCGGGTGGCGCATCGTGGAGCGGGTCGCCGACCTCGTCGCCGGCACGCCGCTCCCCCACTGCGAGGGCAACGACGGCGTCGCCTTCCTGCACTCGCAGTCGGGCATCGACTCCGATGTCGACGTCACGGCAGGAACCCGCATCCCGATCGGCACCGAGCCGCCGCTGCACGAGCACCTGCTCGCCGTCGCGCCGAACCACAAGTTCTTCGCTTCCGGCGTGAGCGACATCATGCACTTCGACGACACGGCCGTACGCAACCCGCGTGCGGTGGTCGACGTGATCCGCGGCGCGATGGCGGTCGGCATGCGTGACGTCACGTTCAACCTCGACAGCAACGACTTCATCCGCATCACCGGCTACCTCGTGCGCAAGTCCGACCTGGCCGGACTCGAGGCCACGGGTGTCGCGCGGCACGGCAGCGACGTGCTCGCGGCCGGCTCGGTCGCCAGCTCGCACGTGACCCGGCGCGTGGTCAAACGCGTCGTCAGCGCGGAGTCGTCGCCCGGGCTCGGTGCCTGACGTGACGGCCGTCCCGTCCGCCGTGCCCGGCGCCGTCCCGACCGCGGTGCCGAGCGGACTGCTCGCGGACGTCGTCCGCTTCTCGTGGGTCGACGGGCCGGGCAACCGCTACGTGGTGTTCCTGCAGGGCTGCAACCTCGACTGCCTGGCCTGCCACAACCCGCACACCATCCCGCGTGCGACGCCGCGGGCACGGGCCGTCACCGTCGAGGAGACCGTGGCCGACATCCGCACCTACGCACCGTTCCTCTCCGGCATCACGGTGTCCGGCGGGGAGGCGACCCTGCAGGCGCCGTTCGTGGCCGCGCTGTTCGAGGCGCTGCGCGACGACGCGGCCACCTCGTCGCTCACCCGCCTCGTCGACAGCAACGGCTGTGCGTCCGACGAGGTCTGGGACCTCCTGCTGCCCCTGTCCGACGGCGTGATGCTCGACCTCAAGGCACTCGACGTCGACGTCCACCGCGAGCTCACCGGCTCGGACAACACACCGGTGCTCCGGTCGATGGACCGCCTCGCCCACGAGGACAAACTCACCGAGGTCCGGCTGCTCGTGGTGCCCGGGCACAACGACGGCGAGGACCGGCTGCGGCGCACCGGCGACTACCTCGCGACGCACGCACCGGGCGTGCCGGTCAAGGTCATCGGCTTCCGCCCGCACGGCGTGCGCGCCGCCGCACGCCGCGTCCCGGCACCGACCGACGACCGGAGAGCCGAGTACGGACGCCGGATCGCCGCCCGGGTCGGCGCCGAACTCGTCACGGTCGTCTGACCACTCGGCGGGTACGGCCACCGCATGGTCATCGGGGTGGGGCGGACTCCTGAAGATCGTGCGGTGGCCGCGGGCCATGGCGTGGACCCTGCCCGCCGGGACGCCGGTGCGGTCCGCGACGACCTGCGTGTCTGCGCCGCCGAACACCTCGGCGCTGCCGGCGGCGTTCTCGTGGTCGATCCGCGCCGGACGCCCGGGTCGCCGCCTCCCGGGTGGCCGACGACGAAGTTCACGTGCTGCCGTCCACCAGCTCCCCGTGTTCGCCGCCCGCCCCTCCCCCGACAACTCCTCAACGAGTGGCGAGCGTCTGCCCACCGTCGCCGATCGGCCGTCTGCGCCCCGGCAGGACGGCCAAGGCTGTGAGCCCCGGGCGCCTTTCCCGCGGTCTCAGTCGGCACCCCCCCGAGAGTGCCCCGTTCAGGAAGACCTCGACCAGCTCCTGCGGGGTCAGGTCGGGCTCGTCCTCGGTACGCGGCTGGGTGAAGAGCAGCCCGAAGAAGACGGCCGCGATCTGCTCCGGCGGTCGGCGCAGGGCCGCCTTGTCGGGCTCCAGCAGCTCGGTGAGGGCCGCACGGACACGGGTCGTCGACTCGTGGCGGCCCGAGCCGCGCACCGTGCCGGGGTGCTTGCCGCCGCGATGCCCCAGCGAGCCGAGGATCGCGCCCGTCCCGGACATGTGCGCCTGCGGTGCCTCGGCCGCCTCCGCGAGCCGGTCGGGCAGCGGCTGGGACACGTCGATCGCGTCGAGTTCGCGCACCGCGTTCTCCGGGGGGAGCGCCTCGGCCACGCAGGCCTGCAGCAGCTCGTCCTGGTCGGCGAAGACCCGGAAGATCGTGCCCTCGCCGATGCCCGCAGCGCGGGCGATCTTCGCGGTCGTCACCGCGGCGCCGTACCCGGCGATCAGCGGAACCGCGGTCCGGATGATCATTGAGCGGCGCTCCTCCGGCAGCGCTTCCCGAACCCCGCCGCTCGCCGACGGCGACCCACCGAGATCCACAACGGCTGGAGCAGGTGCCGCTCACGTCCGTTGATCCTCCTGTCGGCATCAGAACCCCGTGGGGTGTGGGTGACGGTCTTCCGCCCGGTGGACAGCCTCGGATCAGGTGCGAGTCTCCACGCAGGAGTCACCTGATGCAGGACACTCCCCGGGCATCGGCCGGGGCCGGGTGCGGTTCAGCGGCCCTGATCCGCGAGGAGAGCGTTCAGGCGGGGGTAGACGGTGCGTGCGTTGTGCTCCTGTATCGCGGCCAGCCGGCCGGCGGGCAGCCCGGCGGCCTCGGTGTAGCGGCGGGTGTCGTCGAAGTGGTGGCCGGTACGGGGGTCGATGTCCCGGACGGCGCCGATCATCTCCGAGGCGAAGAGGATGTTCTCGGCGGGGACGACGCCGAGGAGGAGGTCGATGCCGGCCTGATGGTAGACGCAGGTGTCGAAGTAGACGTTGCCCAGGACGTGTTCTTCGAGTGGGGGTTTACCGAGGGCCGTCGCCAGTCCGCGGAAGCGGCCCCAGTGGTAGGGGACGGCACCGCCGCCGTGCGGAATGATCAG
Source organism: Streptomyces sp. NPDC047000 (assembly GCF_040644295.1). Classification (NCBI taxonomy): domain Bacteria; kingdom Bacillati; phylum Actinomycetota; class Actinomycetes; order Kitasatosporales; family Streptomycetaceae; genus Streptomyces; species Streptomyces sp. NPDC047000. The sequence continues at coordinate 68,644 of NZ_JBEYWE010000017.1, read as the reverse complement.
GCGGAGGGTGGGGAAGGCGGGCTGCCGTCCCCCGACAGGGGCGTGGGGATATCGCGTGCTGTCCGGTGAGATGACGTGGGTGTGCGCGTCCACGATCTCCATCAGGCCTCCCAGGGTTCCAGGACGGTTGTCGGCGGCTCGGCACCTTGGCCGGAACTCGTACACCGACTGAAGTCCAACCCGACAGGATTATCAACAATTTTATTCGACTATTTTTTCAGCACTGACTCCCGGATGCCGCCGATCGGCCACCCGAGGAGGCGGGACGCCCCGGCCCCCAGGGACATGAGACAGATCTTGACGTGGGGAAATGACGTCCGTCGGTCCTCTGCGGACGGGACTGTCCGAGGCGCCGCCGACGGCGCCGCCGACGGCAGGGATGCGCCGGAAGAGTCGGGCCGTCGAACTCGCAGAGGGTCGTGGCGGTCGACGCCCGCCGCGCCCGCACGACGCCGCCGGCAGCACGGCGAAGCCACCGGCCGGCCGAGTCGGTGTGCCGGTCGGCCGCGCCCGCGCGGAGGAAACCGGCTCGCAGGGCGCCCCGCGCCGGGGCGACGGCCACCGGTCCGCTCGCGGGACGCGCGGCCTCCGGGACGGGGACTTGCAGGGGGCACCCGGCGCTCGCCGCGCAAGGCACGTCGGTCAGGACCGGCGCGCGCCACCTGACCGGCCGCGGCCGCCTCCCGTACGTGTCACATCACAGGCTCGGCGGGCCGCGCGGACCCGGTCGCACGCAGTTCTTCGATCACGCCGGCCAGTTGCGCCTCGGCGGCGGCGTCGGCGGCGTCGGCGTCACCGGCGACCACGGCGTCGATGATCGACAGGAGCTGGGGCAGCGACTGCTGCGGGCGCCCGGGCCGCATCGCGAGGCGGAACTGGAAGCGCACCATCTGTGTGTTGAGGCGCTCCAGCTGCCGCTTGGCGACCACCTGGCCGCTGAACTCGATGATGAGGTCGTGCAGTCTCCGGTTGAGCATCGAGTAGGTCTCCGGCGCGTTCTCGGCGACCGCCGCACGCAACTGCCTCCCGACCTCCGTCAGTTCGGCACGCTGGACGTCATCCGCGTACTGCGCCGCCCGGCGGGCGCACACCCGCTCCAGCGCGGAGCGGCACTCGGTGATCTGGACGGCCTCCTCGACCGAGATCATCCTGACCCGCGCCCCACGGTTGCGCACGATCTCCACCAGGTCGTCGGAGACGAGGTCGAGCAGCGCTTCGCGTACGGAGCTCCGGGTCACCCCGAGTTCGTCGGCCAGGTCCTGCACCACCAGCCGCTGCCCCGGCACGAGGTCGCCGACCCACAGGGCGTGACGGATGTAGGTGCTCACATGGGTCCGAGCGGCTGCCCCTTTGACGGGCGTGCTGGTCACCGGCTGTCGCTCTCTCTCACACGCGGACATGCGCCGCTTCGTCCTCACGGGCTTCGGATCAGATCACTGATTTTATCATCGGACATATTGTCGGCAATTATTGTGAGAGTTCCATCAGGTTCATGATCATGAAGTCGCCGGACCGTTCCCCGACACCGCGCGGACGACGAGAACCGGCGGGGACAGTGATGAGCACTCCGTGCTCTCCGGGGCCCCTGCTCGAAGAGCTCGGGGGAGCGCCCCGGGCGTCGTGACGGGACGAACGCGCCGCGGCACCGAGCGTGCGGTCAGCCGAGCGGGCGTATCGGATCGCCTGCGAGGAACGCCCGGATGTCCTCGACGGCCTGGCCGTAGTACGTCGCGTAGTTGGCCCGGGAGACGTAGCCGAGGTGCGGGGTGGCGAGCAGCCGGGGTGCGGTGCGCAGCGGGTGATCGGCGGGCAGCGGTTCCTCGGCGAAGACGTCGAGGCCGGCGCCGGCGATCCGGCCGTCGCGCAGCGCGGCCAGCAGGGCGTCCTGGTCGACGATGGCCGCGCGGGAGGTGTTGACCAGGTAGGCGGTGGGCTTGAGGAGGGCGAGTTCGGCGGGGCCGAGCAGGCCGCGGGTGCGGTCACCGAGCGCGAGATGGACGGAGACGAAGTCGCTGTCGCTCAGCAACTGCTCTTTGGAGGAGGCAAGTTCGACGCCGACCTCGTCGGTGCGGTCCTCGGTGAGGTTCTGGCTCCACGCGCTCACGCGCATCCCGAAGGCCAGGCCCACCCGCGCCACCCGGCTGCCGATCTTGCCCAGTCCGAGGAGTCCGAGTCGGCGGCCGTGCAGGTCGGCGCCGACGGTGGACTGCCAGGGGCCGCCCGCGCGCAGCGCGTTGTTCTCGGTGACGAGGTTGCGGGCGAGGCCGAGCAGCAGGGTCCAGGTCAGTTCCACCGGCGGGGTGGCGGCGCTGGCGGTGCCGCACACCGTGACGCCGTTGCGTTCGGCGGCCGCGTAGTCGATGACGGAGTTGCGCATGCCCGATGCGATGAGCAGCCTGAGCCGGGGCAGGCGGTCCAGCAAGGTGCCGGGGAACGGTACCCGTTCGCGCAGGGTCACGACGATGTCGAAGTCGGCGAGCCGGGTGGCGAGGCCGTCCTCGTCGGCGATGTGCGTGTCGAAGGCGACGATGTCGACGCGGTCCTCGACCGGGCTCCAGTCCGCCGAGCGGAGAGCGGTGTCCTGGAAGTCGTCGAGAACGGCACAGCGCATGCGCATGTCGGTTGTCTCCGTAGTCGGGGTCGGCCGTGGTGACGCCGACGCCGCGAACCGTCGGCAGCCGATCACATCATGCTCGACGGCCCCGCCGGGGCCCGGGGTGCTCAAGAGCCCGGACGGGCCCGTCGGCACCGGACCAGCGGACGGGGCTGTCTCCTCTTCGGCGGCCATGACGACCTCCAGCGAGGTCTGGTACGGCCGTCGGATGACGGCTGCACGATCTCCGTGTCGGGGCGCCCTCGTTCCGGCTGTCTCACACCTGCTTGGGCACCCTGCCGTTCCGGCCGAACACGAAGCACATCAGCCGGTGCCCCGCGTCGGCGGTGGGGCCGAACATCAGCGGGCAGCCGCCGTCGATCACCGTGATCCCGTGGGAGCGCCCGTACCGCGCAGCCGCCGGAGAGACGCTGCCGTCCCCGAAGACGGGGCCGTGCATCCACGCCCATACGACGCCGAGTTCGGCGCACTCCCTCATGGTGCCCTCGGCGTGTTCCGGGCGGGTGGCGATCACCACGGCCTCGACACCGCCGGGGATCGACGCAAGGGAGGGGTAGCACGTGCCGCCTTCGACCTCGTCCGTGTTCGGGTTGACCGCGAACACGTCGTAACCGCGCTCCCGCAGGCGACGGAAGACCACGTTGGCGCCGTGCCCCTGCGGTTTCCGGGACACCCCCGTCACGGCTATCCGCTTCTTGGCCAGGAACTCCGATGCGGCCTCTTTTGTCGTCGGCACGGGTGACTCCCTCGCATGCTGCCGGAACGCCCCAGCGTCCAGGGGCCTGATCGCTCTCCCCCACAAACTGCGCCATTGCCCGCGTCCCGGCCAGTGCCCAACGCCACCCTGATCGCCGTCATCCAGCCCTGCCGCACCGCGGCAAGACGTCATACACTCCCGCGGCTCGCGGCCCGTCCGGCCCCCGGGTCATGGCTTCCGCCCGCTCCCGCCCACCGTCTCGTCCAGCCGCGCACGGCGACGTGCGGTGTCCGGCTGACGTGATGCCGGACAGGAGGGAAGCCGGTCCGGTTCAAGCGGTCGAGGCCGCACGGGTGGGGACGTCGGTCATGCGCTCGTCGTAGCCCGTGGCGGCGTCGACGACACGGCCGGCGGCCCACCAGTTCTCGCCGGCCGTCTCGATGGCCATGAGCATGATGTCCTCTTCGGGGACGTCGGCGAACAGCCGGAGGTCGGCGACGATCGTCCGGAACAGCTCGGTCTTCTGCTCGGCGGTGCGCTGGTCGAAGGACAGCTGGATGAACATGGTGCGCTCGCTGCGCCGGAGGCCGAACACGACGGGCTGAATGACGAAGTTGTCGCTCAGGACCTCGTGGAAGACGTGGAACTGGTTGAATCGCCCCGGGTGTGTTGGAGACATCGGAGTTTCTCTTCAGCCGCGCTGGCCGCTCGACGACGGAGCCAGGGTGCTCCGCGCCGCGCACCACGCTGAAGAATCAGGCTTCGACCACGTTGCGGTCGGCAACCGCCTGCTGGACAGCGGCTTCGGCCCCGACACCGACCCGCTTGTTCTGCTGTCGGCCGTCGCAGCAGCGACGACGCGCCTGCGGCTGCTGACATCCGTACTCGTCGCGCCGTACTACCCGGCGCCGGTGCTTGCCAACCAGGCTGCCACCCTGGACGTCGTATCCGGAGGGCGCTTGATCCTGGGCGTCGGCACCGGCTGGAACCCCGACGAATTCGCCGCCGTCGGTGTACCCGCCCGTGAACGTGGTGACGCACCGACGACCACCTCGCCGCCGCCAAGGCCCTGTGGGCCCGGCGACCCGCAGACTTCGACGGGCCGTTCACGACACTGCACCAGGCGCATCTGGGAGTGCCTCCGGTCACCGCCGGCGGTCCGCCCGTGTGGGTCGGCGGCCACAGCGACGCTGCCCTGCGCCGTACGCTGCATTTCGGCGACGGCTCGTACGGCACAGGCGCCGACGCCGCAGAGGTCGCCGACGGCCTCGGACGGCTCGCCGAGGCGGGGCTCACCGCTTGCACCCTGTGGCTGCCTGTCGCGGCTGAACATGTCGAGAAGGCTATGAAATGGGTCGCAGCCGAGGTGGCACCGCGACTCACCTGATGCCGTGGCCGGGAAGACCGCCAGGTTGATCAAGCTGCCGCTTCGAGGGGGCGTCCACCCCAGCGGATGCCCTTCTCCCCGCGGATGCGGGCACGTTCTCGGCGGTGGCGGCCAGGACGTCGGGGTGGCGGGCGTTGGCGTCGCGCCAGCACAGGCATGCGTGCGGGGCCCGGGTCTGCGCGGGACGGCTGCGGTGGTGGGAGTTGGCCAGGGTGAACTGCCGCAGCGGGCCGAAGTGGGCCGCGATCGGGTTGGTCCAGCCCGAGCCGGGCTCGGCGCCGTGAGCTCTGTCTGCCCATACGGTGTCCGGTCCGGGTACGGGGCCCTCAACGGCGTCCGTCCTTGGTGGCGGCTTGCGGCGATCGGTGTGCGATGCCAAAATGATCAAAATGATCAAGCTGGATGATGTGGCCCGCGCGTCCGGCGTGTCCATCTCGACCGTCTCCCGAGCACTGTCCGAGCCCGAGCGCGTCGCCGAGCCGACCCGCCGTCGCATCTACGCTGCCGTCCGTGAGCTCGGCTACCGGCCGAACCGGGCCGCCAGTCTGCTGCGGTCCGGGCGCACGGGGTCGCTGGGTCTTCTGGTGCCGGACCTCGAGAACCCGTACTTCGCCTCCCTGACCAAGGGCGTCCAGGCGCGTGCCCAGGAGGCCGGGATGGCGGTGCTGGTCGCCGACTCCGACGAGAACCTGCGGCGCGAGACCGACCTGGTGGGCCAGCTCGCCCAGCAGACCGACGGAGTGCTGGTCGCCTCTCCGCGGATCCTTGACCTCGACGTCGCCGCCCTGGACGGCACGCCGAGCATCCTCATCAACGCCGAGGCTCCCGGCCTCCCCTCGGTGTCCGTGGACTACGCCGACGCGACGATGCAGGCCGTCGCCCACCTGCACGCCCTGGGTCACCGACGCATCGCGTACGCCGGCGGACCCGCCGGCTCGAGCGCGGACGCGCGCCGCCGGGACGGCCTGACGCAGGCCGACGAACGGTTCAGCGATGTCCAGATCGTCGATCTGGGGGCGTTCAGCCCGCGGGTCGAGGGCGGCGAGGCCGCCGCCGACCTTGCCGTCGGGTCCGGTGCGACCGGCATCATCGCGTTCAACGACCTGGTGGCCGTGGGACTGCTGGCGCTGCTCGCGCGGCGCGGCATCGCCGTCCCGGACCAGTTGAGCGTCGTCGGCTACGACGACATCCTGGTCTCCCGGCTGGCGACGCCTACGCTCACGACGATGCGCGTCGACATCCGTGGCGTCGGCGAGGCGGCGGTGCAGATGTTCGTCGACCTGACCGGGCGGCGTCCCAAGACGCGCGCCGACGCCGCCGACGAGCGTCGGACGATGCCCACCCGGTTGGTCGTCCGGGAGTCGACCGCAGCACCGGTACAGCGCGGCTGAGCGGCCCTTTTCGCGTCGGCCCGGCGGTCGGTGCCCGGGCCGGCCGCCGTCCCGCACCCCCTGACGACAACGCCCGTCCGGCGTCGGAGACCAGGGCCCAGCCAGGCCCTGTCATCACATTCCCACCTGACCCGCGACGTCTGCAACGCTCTCCCAAGTTCTGCGAGCCGGGGCCCCCAGCGGCGTTGTCGAACCGCCCACGCGACTCCTCCCCTCGCTCGGACCGGCTGCGCCGACTTACGCGGGGGCACCCCCGTCGAGGGGGCTCCGGCGCCTTGCGATCGCCCTCCCCCGAGCTCTCCGAGCAGGGGGCACCCCCACCCCCCGAGCTCTCGACTTCGCTCGAGCAGGGGACCCATGACGCCGCAGGGCCCGCCCTGCGGGCGGACGAGGGGAATTACTGATGCCCTTCATGTGATGTCACGTCGTGGTTGCCCTTCGCCGCAGGTCAGGGCGCGGGCTCCAGCGGCATCACGCGGCGAATCTCAGTAGACGACAGGGCCGAGGAGCCATGCCGGGCGGGCCCAAGGTCCTGCTCCACTCGGACCCATGGGCCCGTTACACCCGGCCCGGGGAGAGGTCTATGGTCACATCAATGCGAACGTTCGCATAGCGTTTGAACAGGCATGATGATGATCGGCATACAAACGTATGCAGACTGCCCACCACGCCTGACCCCGGATCGACATCGTGGGAGATGGACAGATGGCTGTCAGCAACGGAGCCGACACCCAGGCGGGTATCGCCTCCGAAGGGATCGTGCCGTGGGCAGGTGTGCCCCTCGAGTACGGTGACGTCCGCCTCGTCTCGACCTCGGACGGTCTGACCGCCGTCGAGATCCACGCGCCCGCCGCCGAGGCACGCGTGTATCTGCAGGGCGCCCACATCGCCGGGTGGACTCCCCGCGAGCAGGCCCCCGTGCTGTGGATGGGGCCGTCGACCGCCTTCTCGCCCGGCGTGGCGCTGCGCGGCGGGGTGCCGGTCTGCGCACCCTGGTTCGGTTCCGGCCCCGACGGCACCCGTCAGCCGAACCACGGCTGGGCTCGCCTGCGCGCCTGGGACCTGGCCGAGGTACGGGCCGCCGCGGACGGCGGCGTCGACCTCGTACTGGTGCTGCCGGCAAACCGGCCGGACGCCGACTCGACGCCGGCCGGCCTGTCACTGCGTCTCGCCCTGCACGTCGGCACGAACCTGACCATGGTGCTCACTGCGGCCAACACCTCCGATCACGCTGTCACGCCGGAGCTCGCCCTGCACGCGTATTGGTCCGTCGAAGCCCGGCGGACCACGCTCGGCGGGCTGGACGACATCGCGTTCCTGGACCGCGTCCAGGGTGGCGAGCGGACGGCATCGCCGTTCCCCGGCATCGAGGGGCAGACGATCGACCGCGTCTACCCCATGCCGGCACACATCACAGTGCACGATCCGGGGCACGGGCGCACGATCGGGCTCACCTCCGCCGACGCGACGCAGGCCGTGGTGTGGAACCCGGGGATCGAGGGCTGCGCGAGCGCGGCGGACCTCGGCGCCGACGACTGGCAGCACTTCCTGTGCGTCGAGGCGGCACGGGTCCGCGACCAGGCGCCCACGCTGGAGCCGGGGGCCGAGGCGACGCTCACCCTGACGGCCGCCGTCCGGCAGGAGCCGCTGCCCCGGCTGAGCGACGAGCTCGTCACGGTGCCGGACCTGCCGACCCGGATCATCCAGTTCGGTGAGGGCAACTTCCTTCGGGCCTTCGTCGACTGGCAGGTGCAGAAGCTCAACGAGCGCACCGACTTCAACGGCGGGGTCGCGGTCGTCCAGCCGCTCCCCGTGGGCCTGGCCGCCGGCCTGGAGGAGCAGGACCGGCTGTACACGGTGCAGCTGCAGGGCCTGCACGACGGCGCCGAAGTCAGGAGCCGCGAGGTCATCACGGCCCTGACCACGACCGTCGATCCCTACCGGCAGTGGGACACCTTCCTCGCCCTCGCCGAGGACCCCGAGACGCGGGTCATCGTCTCCAACACGACCGAGGCCGGCATCGCGGTCGACCCGCGCGACACCGCCGAGACCACGGTGCCGCGCGGATTCCCGGCCAAGCTGACCCGGTTGCTCCAGCACCGCCACGAGGCAGGTCTGCCCGGGTTCGTCATCATCCCGTGCGAGCTGATCGACGACAACGGCCGGCAGCTGTACGAGGCCGTCCTGACGTGCGCCCGCACGTTCGGACTGCCCGAGGAGTTCATCGCCTGGGTCGAGCAGGAGAACACCTTCTGCACCAGCCTGGTCGACCGCATCGTTCCCGGGTTCCCGGCGGACGACGCGCCGGGCATCTGGCGGGAGCTGGGCTATGAGGACCGGCTGCTCGTCAGCGCCGAGCCCTTCATGCTGTGGGTCATCCAGGGCCCGGCATGGCTCGATGAGGTGCTGCCGCTGCGGAAGGCGGGCCTCAATGTCGTCATCACCGATGACCTGCGGCCCTACCACGACCGCAAGGTGTACCTGCTCAACGGCCCCCACACGACGATGGCGTCGCTGGCACGCAACGCCGGCCTGGCGACCGTCGGCGACGTGATGGCCGACGACCTGTTCCGGAACTTCCTCCGCGCCGAGATGTACGAGGAGATCTTCCCCGCCATCGACCTCCCCGAGGAGGAGTTGCGGGCGTTCGCCGACCAGGTGGAGGAACGGTTCCAGAACCCGTTCGTGCGCCACGCGCTGGATTCGATCGCGCTCAACGCGATCTCGAAGTTCACCGCGCGGCTGCTGCCCATCGTCAACGCCCACGCCGCCCGCAGCGGCCCGCTGCCCCGCCGGATCGTGCTGGCCCTCGCGGCGCTGCTGTGGACCTACTCCGGCACGGCCCCTGCGGCTCCGGTCGACGCCGAGGAGACGATCGCGCGGTTCGCCGGCGTCCTCGAGCCGGGCGGCGTCGAGCGTGTCCTCGGCGACCAGGAGACCTGGGGCCAGGACCTCACGCAGGTTCCCGGGCTGCTCGACCTGGTCCGCGCCGACCTCGAGCGGCTCCAGACCGACGGTGTGCTCGCACTCGTTCGCGAGCTGCGCGGCTCCGAGAACTCCACGGAAGGACGCTGACATGGCTGACGCACTGGTGCTGCACCCCACCGACACGGTCGCCGTCGCCGTACGCGCCGTGCGCGCCGGGCAGACCCTCACGCTGGGCGGCGAACCGGGATCCACGGTGCGTGTCACCGCAGCCGAGGACATCGCACCGGGTCACAAGATCGCCCTCTCCGCCGTCCCCGAAGGTACGGACGTCGTCAAGTACGGGCTCCCCATCGGGCGTACGACGACCGACATCCCCGCAGGTGCGTGGATCCACTCCCACAACCTCCGCACCAACCTCGGATCCGACCTCGCCTACCGGTTCGACCCGACGCCGCACCGCACCGCACCCGGGTCGAGCACCCGGACGTTCCGGGGGTACCGGCGCGCCCACGGCCTGGTCGGCATCCGCAACGACCTGTACATCGTGCCGACGGTCGGCTGCATCAACGCTCTGTGCGAGGGCATCCTGCGAGACTTCGACGCGGCGCACCCCGAGGGGCAGCCGTTCGACTCCGCGATCGTCATGCGGCACCCCTACGGCTGCTCGCAGCTCGGTGGGGACATGGACATGACGCGCCGGATCCTTCAGGACATCATCCGCCACCCCAATGCCGGGGGCGTCCTGGTCGTGGGGCTGGGTTGCGAGAACAACCAGCTCGACGAACTGCGTGCGGGGCTCGGCGACCACGACCCCGCTCGCGTGCGGTTCATGGTCGCCCAGGACGTCGACGACGAGTACGAGACCGGGGTCCGGCTGCTCGAAGAACTGCGCGAGGCGGCGCGAGGCGACCGACGCGAAGAGGTCCCGATCTCCGAGCTGCGCGTCGGGGTCAAGTGCGGAGGGTCCGACGGCTTCTCCGGGATCAGCGCCAACCCCCTGATCGGACGTTTCACCGACTGGCTCGTCTCGCACGGCGGTTCAGTGGTGCTCACCGAGGTGCCCGAGATGTTCGGCGCCGAGACCGTGCTGATGTCCCGGGCCCGCGATGCTGAGGTCTTCCACGAGATCGTCGGCCTGATCAACGACTTCAAGGACTACTTCCGACGCTACGACCAGCCGATCTACGAGAACCCGTCCCCCGGCAACAAGGCGGGTGGCATCACGACGCTCGAGGAGAAGTCCCTGGGCTGCACCCAGAAGGCCGGCACCGCTGAGGTGCAGGACGTGCTGGCCTACGGCGCCACCATCCGCCGGTCTGGGCTTTCGCTGCTGCAAGGCCCGGGCAACGACCTGGTGTCGTCGTCCGCGCTCGCGTCCGCGGGCTGCCAGCTGGTGCTGTTCTCCACCGGGCGCGGCACGCCCTTCGGGACCTACGTGCCCACGCTCAAGATCGCGTCGAACACGCCGCTGGCCCAGCGCAAGGCCCGATGGATCGACTTCGACGCCGGACGCACCCTGGCCGAGCCGATGGATCAGGTCCTCGACGACTTCGTCGAGCTCGTCTCGGCCGTCGTCGACGGCACCCCGACCCGTAACGAGAAGAACGGCATGCAGGAGATCGCGATCTTCAAGGACGGCGTGACCGAATAAGGCGCCCGGGCCGCGATGAACGGCGCCGTCCCGGGCTCCGGTGACGCCGGGCGCCGGCGCAACAGTCCCCTATCTCGACACAAGGCGAGCAGGAGAAACAACGATGTTTCTGGATGATGACTTCCTTCTGACCACCGGCACCGCGAAAACACTGTTCCACGAGTACGCGAAGCCGCTGCCGATCATCGACTACCACTGTCACCTCAATCCGTCCGAGATCGCCGGGGACGAGAACTTCTCCGGCATCGTGGAGGCATGGCTGGGGGGCAACGGCTACGGCGACCACTACAAGTGGCGTCTGATGCGCGCGAACGGCGTCGACGAGGAGCTGGTGACCGGCCACGCGGACGACTGGGAGAGGTTCCAGGCGTTCGCGGGGGCCATCGAGAAGGCCGTCGGCAACCCCGTCTATCTGTGGACCCACCTGGAGCTGCGCAGGATCTTCGGGATCGAGACCGACCTCAACCGCAGCACCGCGCGGGCGATCTTCGACCGCACGAACGAGCTGCTGGCCACCCCGGAGTTCTCCCGGCGCGGCCTCATGCGGAAGTTCGGCGTCGAGGTCGTCTGCACCACCGACGACCCCGCCGACGACCTGCACTTCCACCGTGAGCTGGCGGCCGACAAGACCGTCAAGGTCATCCCCGCGATGCGCCCCGACAAGGCGCTCAATGTCGACAAGGACGGCTACGGGGCCTGGGTGGACGACCTGGAGAAGGCCGTCGGCCACCCGGTGTCGGGGTTCTCGGGGCTCACCGACGCCCTCGCCGAGCGGGTCGACTGCTTCCACGCGATGGGCGGGCGGTTGTCCGACCACGCCGTCGACGTCGTCACCTACGACGAGGCGAGCCCGGCGCAGCTCGACGCGATAACGGACAAGGCTCGCCTCGGACGGTCCCTGTCCGCGCTCGAGGTCTCGCAGTACCGGACCGCGCTCCTCAAGAGCCTGATGCGGATCTACCACGACCGCGGCTGGACGATGCAGATCCACCTCCGCGCGGCCCGGAACCTCAACTCGGCGATGTTCGCGGTGCACGGTGCCGACACCGGCTACGACGCGATGTGGGACCGTCCGATGATGGAGCCGCTGACGCGCCTGCTCGACTCCGCTCAGACCGCCGGCATCGTGCCCAAGACGATCATCTACTCCCTCAACCCCAACGACTGGCTGCCGATCGCCACGGCGTTCGGTTGCTTCCAGGGCGGCACGGTCCAGAAGTTCCAGCTCGGCAACGCGTGGTGGTTCGACGACACCCGCTCGGGCATCCGCCGCCAGCTGGAGACCCAGGCGGAGCAGTCACTCCTGGGCAACTTCGTCGGGATGACGACCGACTCGCGGTCGTTCCTGTCCTACCCGCGCCACGAGTTCTTCCGCCGCATCCTGTGCGAGCTGGTCGGCGAGTGGGTGGAGCGCGGCGAGGCCACCGGCGACATCGAGGCGCTCGGACGCCTGGTCGCCGACGTCTCGTACCACAACGCAAAGGCAATCTTCACCGCCTGAGTCCCCCCGACCGGATACACCGGTCCCCCGTCCGCGGTGACCCGCACCCGGGTCGCCGCCGACCGGCGTACGCCGAGACCGATCACGGACGTCCGGTGACTCGGCGATCAACAGAACGGCCTGCCGCACACCGCACGTGACGCGATGAGATCCCACGCGTCCCGATGCGCTTCTGCGGTGCCGGCGCGGATTCACGCAATTCATTCTCCTTGGCTGAGAACGGTCTTGCCGAACCGCACTCGACATTGGTGTCAGCAAAAAATACAAGCGGAGATGATGGGCAATGACAACGGAGACAAGCCCAGACCCGAGCGGCTTGGCGGCCTCGCTGCCGGACGGTGACAAGGCGGTGGCTCTCGAGAATCCCAGGAGCGGGGAGATCGAGACCAAAGAAAAGGCCCTGTACGGCTTCGGCGACTTCGGCAACGGCTTCATGTTCGACCTGGGCCAGAGCTACCTGACGAAGTTCTGGATCGACGAGAACGGGATCGGCGCAGGCGTCGTCGCCCTGATCTTCTCCCTCACGAAGGTCTTCGACGCGTTCATGGATCCGCTGGCCGCCAGCTGGATCGACTCCCGGAAGATCGGCAAGAGGGGCAAGTTCCGTCCGGTCATGATGGGCGGGGCCGTCGCCCTCGCCGTCCTGACGGTGGTCACCTTCACGATGCCCGACCTCTCCATGGGCTGGAAGATCACGTGGGCCGCCGGCAGCTATGCGCTCTGGGGCGTCGTCTACGCGTTCACCAACAACCCGTACCAGTCCATGGCGTCGGTCATGACGCGCGGCGTCGAGGACAGGGCCTTCCTGGCGTCGAGCCGGCAGGTGGGATCGCTGGGCGCCCAGTGGATCACGGGCTTCGCCTTCATCCCGGTCCTCACCTGGCTCGGCATGACCCACAGCTCCTGGGCGTTGACGTCGCTCGTGATGGCCGTCGTCGGCGTCATCGGGTTCTACATCTGCTACAAGAACTCGCACGAGCGGGTCCAGGTCAACCGCTCCGTCGGGTACCAGCGCAACTCGGCCAAGGACTACGCGAAGGTCGTCTTCACCAACCGACCGCTCCTCGGCCTTGTGCTGATGACGCTGTTCCTCATCTCCGCGATGAACGTGAACAACATGATGATGGTGTTCTTCGCGCAGTACAACCTCGGCAGCATGGGCCTGCAGCCGAAGATCAACCTCATCATGATCGGCGTGTCCGCACTGACCGTCCTGCTCATCCCGAAGATGGTGAAGCGCTGGGGCAAGAAGAAGCTCGCGATCGTCGGGTGCACCGTCGGCGCGTGCGCGAACCTCCTGAACTTCATCCTCCCCACCCACCTGTGGTCCTTCATCGTCCTGGTGACGATCGGCTACGTCGGCCTTGCCATCCCGAACGGCGTCACCTGGGCGTTCGTGTCCGACACGATCGACTACTCGGAATGGCACACCGGCGTCCGCAAGGAGACGATGGTCTCGGCGGCCTTCAACTTCTCGCGGAAGATCGCGCAGTCGCTGGCGGCGCTGATCGGCGCCGGGATGCTCTCGCTGACCGGGTACGTCGCCAACAAGGATGTCCAGTCGTCCGGGACGCTGAACGGGATCAAGAGCGTCATGACGCTCTACCCGGCGATCGCGCTGATCGTCGGCGGGATCATGCTCGCCTTCGTCTACAACCTCACGGACGACAAGTTCAAGGCGATCGCGGTCGACCTCGAGGCCGGGCGGTGGGAGCACGGCGTGATCGGCGCCGGCCTCGGGGCCTCCAGGGCGTCCGACGGGACGGACGCCGACCAGTCCGCGCAGGCTGCTGACGGCGACGAGTCGACGGAGCACTGACCCCTCGCAGCGCGTTGTGGTCGGCCGTCAGGCCAGCGACCGCTCTCGATCAACCACCACCGGCCGGGGCGCCTTTGACGTTCGGGCGGAAAATCCGGTGGCGCCGGTGTCCGTGTCGTCCTACGGTCTGCCGCGTGGTCGAGCAGCGGTTGCAGCCGCTGTGCCGAAGCCGAGTAGCAGGAGGTGTGACCGATGTCTGTCTCTGTGACGGGCGCTGCCCACATCCAGACGTTCGTCCGATTCACCTCCCTGGCTTCCGGCTGACCACCTCGCCGTGTTGCTGGTCACCGTCGGCCGCGGCACAGCCCCGCGCCGTCGGCGTGGACGACTTCGTACTGCGGCGCGGTCACGTCTATGGTCAAGGGCCGCAAGCGGCAGGTCCCGAGCGGGCCCGACCCGTTCAAGCCCTCCCTGGCCGACCACTGGGCCGAGACCGACGGGAACGTGACCGTCCTCGGCCTCCACCGGGAGATCACCGCACGCGGTTTCCGCGGCCACTCCATCCTCGTCCACGGCCGGATCCGGCGCGAGCCGCCCCGGCAAAAGGCGTCGCTCCCGCCCCACCCCCGCCGTCGGTACGGCAGGTGACCGGCTGGCTCACCCGTCACCCCGCCACCCTCACAGAAGAAAAGAAGCTGCACCGCAAGGCCGTACTCGACCGCTGCCCGGAACTGGCCTCCGCCGCAGAACTGACCAGCTCGTTCGCGGAGATGCTCACCACCCTCAGCGGTACCCGTCCGCCCGAATGGATCAACGAGGCCACCGACGCCGACCTGCCCGGCATCAGGAGCTGCGCCACCAGCCTGAACAGCGGCCTCACCGCGGTGACCGCCGGGCTGACCACCGACTGGAACTCCGGCCCGGCAGCAGGAAATCCCTGATCTGCCGAGCACAGTCAACGGCGCTGACCGTCGTCGCATCGCACTCGATGTCGTAAAGACCATGAGCGTGCACCCGTTTGAACTGATGGGCCGCCAGGCTCGCCGGACGATCGCCGCGCTCCCGCTCACGCCGTTCCAGTTCCAGTTCCAGTTCCAGTTCCTGCAGCGAACAGCACACACCGACCAGGACGACATCTCCAGGAGCGAAGAGCCCAAGGCAGTCCAGCAGACGCCATCGCTCGCTCAGCACGTGATCCACCACCACGTTGTTGCCTGCTGCGGCCATACCGGCAACCGCGCGGTGGAAGCCCATCCACGCGCGACGAAGGATGCCGGACAGTTCCTCCGGTGCCACCTCGCGGCGAAACCGCATGGCATGGAAGGCATCCACGGGCATATGGAAGTACGGCGCGTCCAGAACCCGGAACGGTTCACCACACCCCGGAACACCCCAGCATCGTGAACGGTTCCGTCGCGGCAGCCGTGCGCGGCTCGTTCGGCGACGTCCGGTTCACCGATCGCACCCGGGACAGCGAACTGTTCGTGAACCCGCTGATGGCCCTGTACTTCACATTCGATCTCCCGGGCCTGGCCGCCCGCTGCCTCTGCCTGGATCGCATCGAGGACACCCACCTGATGCGCCAGGTCCGTTCACGGATCGCCGAGTTCCGCGAATCGACAGTGACTCGCCCACCCCGCCGGTTCCCGCACCGACGGGGCCGTTCCGGCTCTCGCCGGGGTCAGCCGGTCCTGCAATGCCCGCGCCGCGGCACCGAGCGTGCGGTCAGCCGAGCGGGCGTATCGGATCGCCTGCGAGGAACGCCCGGATGTCCTCGACGGCCTGGCCGTAGTACGTCGCGTAGTTGGCCCGGGAGACGTAGCCGAGGTGCGGGGTGGCGAGCAGCCGGGGTGCGGTGCGCAGCGGGTGATCGGCGGGCAGCGGTTCCTCGGCGAAGACGTCGAGGCCGGCGCCGGCGATCCGGCCGTCGCGCAGCGCGGCCAGCAGGGCGTCCTGGTCGACGATGGCCGCGCGGGAGGTGTTGACCAGGTAGGCGGTGGGCTTGAGGAGGGCGAGTTCGGCGGGGCCGAGCAGGCCGCGGGTGCGGTCACCGAGCGCGAGATGGACGGAGACGAAGTCGCTGTCGCTCAGCAACTGCTCTTTGGAGGAGGCAAGTTCGACGCCGACCTCGTCGGTGCGGTCCTCGGTGAGGTTCTGGCTCCACGCGCTCACGCGCATCCCGAAGGCCAGGCCCACCCGCGCCACCCGGCTGCCGATCTTGCCCAGTCCGAGGAGTCCGAGTCGGCGGCCGTGCAGGTCGGCGCCGACGACCTCGCAGGAGAACCGTGGATCGCCGGTCCGGGCGACGCGGGCGAGCCGCTGCTCGGCCTCTGGCCGGGACTGCCCGGGCGGCCCCGGATCGGGCACACCGCCCGCGACTGGCTGACCAAGCTGCACCTGGTCGCGGCGGGCGCGGGGATCACCACGGTGACGCCGGCGCTGCTGCCCGTCGCACCGCCCGGCGTGCGTTTCGCGGACGTCGACGGCGTCGCGGAGGAAGTGCGGCGCGTCAGCCTGGTGTCCGTGCCCGGGCCGGTCACGGCACCGGCCCGGGCACTGATGCACGCCCTGCGCCGGCAGGCCACCGAACCGGCCGGCTGACCGGCCGCGTCACGGCGCCGGTCGGCGGGTCTCCGCCGCCGGCAGGCCGGAGACCCAGCCAGGTGACGCCCACCCGCGGCGCAGCGCGGCGCACGGAAGCGGTGCGGAGCGGTCCCTACGGGTTCGGGGGTGCCGTGGGGGCAGGGCCGGTGCGGACGGCCGTCCAGCCCAGCAGCAGGATCAGCAGCCCGACCAGGGGCGCGGCGATGCTCCACCACGCCGCGACGGCCAGGGGCACGGCCCCGGCCACCAGCAGAGTCACCGCGAGGGCGCGGGACCTGCGTGCGACCGGCACGGCGGCGAGGACCAGCACGGCGCCGCCCAGGCCCAGGGCCCGGTCGAGGCCGTGCGCGGCGAGGCCGAGCCATCCGTACAGCGCCGCGAGTGCCGCCGTCAGGCCGGTGCTCCACCAGGTCCGTAGCGTGTCGTTCATGGATACCAGCCCTTCGGATCAGGTGAGTCGGGCGTCTTCGGCCGGGCGTCGGGGGCTGAGCAGGGTGCCGGCGGTGGGGCGGCCTGTCCGGAACGCCAGCAGCGGGTGCCACCCGGTGGGCAGCAGATCGGCCATGGCGTCGGTGAAGTGCGGGGGCAGCCCGGCGGCGTGTTCCCGGTCGATGCGTTCCAGCACCTGGTTCAGGGGCTGCACAGCCAGCCCCCGGGTGGTGGCCCACAGATGCATCCGCTGCCAGACACGGCCGGTCTCCAGGCGCCGGACGGCGTCGAGGCGGTCACGCACCAGCAGGATCCCGAACGCCGCCGCGGTGGCGACGTGGGTGTCCCGGGTCGCCCGCAGCCACCCGTCCTGGTTCTGCTCGCGGGAGGTGCCCAGCAGTTTCGCCGCCGCGCGGATCAGCGGTGACTGGCCCGAGGCGTCGATCGTGATGCCGTCCTTGCGGGACTGGATCTGCCGCCAGCCGGTGCGGTACCAGGCGAAGTCGTCGGCCGCCTGCCGCGGGTCCGCGATGATGGCCCGCGTCGCGCGGACGGTGAGCCCGCCGAAGATGTTCCTGCTCTTCTCGGACGCGAGCCAGAGCAGGCGTACGCCGGAGTCGGCGCCGATCTGACCGCGCAGCCCGGCGGCGACCTCGGCGCCGAGCGGGCGGCCGGTGTCGTAGGCGCCCCGGTCGGTGTGCCGCTTCGGGACGGCGGCGTACAGGGGTGAGTGCGCGACCGGTGCCGGGCTCAGGCGGATCCTCGCGACGTGGCCGACCCGAGCGGGGTCCGGCATCAGCGTGACCGCCGGCTGCCAGCCGCTGGGCGGTCCGGCCAGGACCATGTTCTCCACGGCGCAGCCCAGGGACACGTACATCTCGCGGCGCAGCGGATCCATGCTTCCCATACCGCGCCGCGGGTCGGCGTACAGGTCGATGTGGTCCCGGCCGACGCGGAAGAGCCAGGGCTGCGTGTTGTGGGCGCTGGCGGCCAGCACCCCGGCGCGCAGCAGGCTCAGCATGTCGCGACCGGGGCGGTCCCACTGGTCCCAGGCCGCGTACGCCGGGCCGGTCCCGGTGGCGAACACGCCTTCCTGCGCCGCCCGCCAGGTCAGCCCCCCGGCCCCGGCCACCGCGACGCTGCCCGCGGTCAGGCCGGCCGTGCCGAGGAACCGGCGCCGTCCGACCGGCTTGTTGTCGACGCTGCCACGCTCCACGGTCTCTGTTCCTCTCCCGCCGGACGGGGCCGGGGGCCGCCGTTGCGGCACCGGCGTCACCGGTCCGCCCCGTCGCTCTCTTCGGTGCTCACGCCGCGCTCCGGTCCCGGAGCCGTCGCCTGCCACTCCCGCCGTCCCTGATCGGTCAGGTACGGCTCCAGCGCCACCAGGACCAGATCCGCCCCCTCGGCGAGCTGGTCCGGGTCCTGGGGATCGCCCACCACGTCCAGGAACGCCGGCCAGTTCTCGGCGATCAGCCACACCGCGATCCCCAGCCGGCGAAGCGTGCCCGGCGGGCGGGGCGGCCGCATCAGCCCGTGCGCCACCAGTCGTTCCGCGAACCCCAGCCACTGGGCGAGCCTGCGCTCGTACACCTGGCGGTAGTCGGCGCGCAGTTGCGGATCGGCGCGCAGCAGCGCCCGGCTCTCCCGCTCGAAGAACCGGTACCGCCAGGCCAGCGCCGCCCCCGCGGCCACGTTCCGGCGCAGCGTCACCAGGTCGGCCGGTGCTTCCGGCGCCGGGTCCCACCGGTCCTCGTGCGCCGCCGCGTACCGGGCGTGGAGGTCGCGGACGATCTCCTTCTTACCGGTGAAGTGGTAGTAGAGGTTGCCCGGGCTGAGTCCGGCCGCCGCGGCGATGTGGTTGGTGCTGACCGCCGCGGTGCCGCGCTCGTTGAACAACTGCCGGGCGGCGTCGAGGATCCGGCCGCGGGTGGCCTGGGATTTCGCCCCCGATGCCGCACGCGGGCGGGCACCCGCCCCTTTTTTCGAGCTCATACTCTAATTAGAGCAAATCATCGAAACGGGTGTCACGCCCGTCACCGGCCGAGTGCCGTTCGGCGGTGCGGAGGGTGACCTTCGGCCCCGGCCCACGCGGCGCGGCGGGCCGGCCGCGGCTCGAGGGAGGACCGCCTCGCCCGGCTCCGGTGGCACGTCGGCCCGGATGGTGGAGAGCATTCCGGCCGGGCTGCCCCGAGGGTGCGGGTGACTCGGCGGCGGGGCGGCCTGTGCGGTGGTGCGCAGCCGCCGGCGGTGACGCGGCGGGGATTCTCCGACCCCGCGTCCGACGGCGGTGCCGAGCGCGCCCTCCGGGCCGGAGCCGAGGTCGGCGGCGTACTGCGGGCCGAAGGCCACGACGTGCTCGGGGGCCGTGGCTCGCGGGCCTCGGCGCGTGCTTCGACCTGCCGGCGGTTTCGGCCCGGGTGACAGTGCCGGGAACGGCCCCTGGACAAGGGGCCGTTCCTCTCCTCCTCACCGCGGTCGGCGACGCCCGGTGACATCGCCGACGTGACCGTCACACCCGCGTCCGGCAGCCGGCCACGTCAACGTGGCTGCGCCGCCGGCAGGGGCTCGGCGGGGTCGGGCACGGCGGTGGTGCCGGACCCCGCCCGCATCGCCACGCGGCCGGTGGCGGGCGGGCGCAGGAGGACGAAGGTGAGGACCGCGGCCAGGAAGGTCAGTCCGGCCGAGACGGTCAGGCACAGGCGCATGCCGTCGAGGAAGGATTCACCGACCGCGCCCCAGACCTGTCCGGCCCGGGCACCGAGCGGCACCGAGCCGACCGCGCCGAGGCCGCCGTCCCTCACCGCATCGGTGAGCCGGCCGGCGGTGGTGCCGTCCACGCCCGTCTCGGACAGGCGGCCCGGGAGCGCGGAGACCGCGCGGCCGGTGAGGAGGGCGCCGAGCACGGCGGGGCCGAGTGCGCCGCCGACCTGCCGGAAGGCGTTGTTGCCGGCGGCGGCCATCCCCGCGAGCGGATGCGGCACGGAGGCGACGGCGGTGGCCGTCATCGGAGTCGTCACCAGGCCCATGCCCAGGCCGAGCACGACCAGTCGCCAGCCGAGCGAGCCGAAGGAGGTGTCGGCCTCGGCACCCAGCAGCGTGAGGAGCGCGGCGGTCACCAGGAGCAGACCCGTAGTGATCATGAGGCGCGGTGACACCCTGTGCATCATGCGCCCGGCGATGCCGCTGACGATCAGCGCGGCTCCGGTGACCAGGAGCAGCCGCCATGCCGTACCGAGGGTGTCCAGGTGCTGGACCATTCCGAAGTAGAGGCTCAGCACGAAGAAGAACCCGATCATGGCGAGGAACGTGACCATGGCCACCAGGGTCGTCACGGCGAAGCCGGGGCTGCGGAAGAGCGCGAGGTCGAGCATCGGGTGCGAGGAGCGCCGTTCGGCCAGGACGAACAGCACTCCGCTGACGCCGGCGACGACGAGCGCGACGACCACCTGGGTGTCCCCGAAGGAGCCGGCGCCGCCCTGGATGACTCCGTGGACGAGCGAGGTGATGGCGAGCGCGGCGGTGATCTGGCCGGGCCAGTCGAGGCGTCCGGCACGCGGCGCGCGGGACTCGGGCAGCAGCCGCAGGGAGAGCCCGAGGGCGAGGAGCGTCACGGGTATCGGAACGAGGAAGATCCAGCGCCATTCGGCATGACCGAGGATCACCCCGGCGAGCATGCCGCCGACGGCGAGCGCGCCGAGCAGGCACATGGCCCAGAAGCCGATGAACTTGCCGCGTTCACGGTGGTCGGGCACGGCGTGGCTGATGAGTGTGAGGGTGGTGGGCAGCAGCGCGGCGGCACCGAGCCCGGAGAGCGCCTGGCCGGTCCACAGCCGGCCGACCGAGTGCGCGGTGAGGGAGGTGGCGGCACCGGCGGCGCAGAGCAGCAGTCCGGCGAGGTAGACCTTCTTGCGGCCGTGGACGTCGCCGAAGACGCCGGCGGTCAGGATGAAGGCCGCCATCGGCAGCACGAAGGCGTCGGAGACCCAGGACAGTTGCGAGGTGGTCGTGGAGAGCGCCGACTGGATGGCGGTCAGGCTCACCGAGACGCTCGTCACCGGCAGATAGGCGACGAAGACGCCGAGGCAGGCCAGGAGGAGCGTCGTCCCGCGACGGGACCCGGCTGCGGACGGTGGCTGGGGCAAGACGACTCCTTACGGCGCGCCGGGCTCCGGCGCAGGCACTGTCGACGACGTGGGGGCGAGGGGTACGGCGGGGTGCACCGTGCGGGACCGGGTGGGACTGCGTCCGGTGATCACGCGTCCCGCGGCGCGACCGCGGCACACGCCGGGATGCGCGGTGCTCCCGCAGCGGTGGCGAGGGAGCGCTCCGGGAACCCGTCGGCGAATCCTCCGGCAGTCTCTTGCAGACCGAGGAGTACTCCCAAACCCCTGGGCCTTCATGGCCACAAACCGCCGCCTGGGAGCAGGCAATGGGATGCTTCCTCCATGCTCGACCCACTGGACAGTCATATCCTCCACGCGCTGCATGTGGCACCGCGTGCGCCGTTCCGGCTGGTCGGGGAGGTGGTGGGGGCTTCGGAGCAGACCGTCGCGCGGCGCTACCGGGCGATGCGGCGCGGGGGCATGGTGCGGGTGGTGGGGCTCGTCAACCCGGCTGTGCACGGTCTCCTCACGAGCGTCGTACGGATCTCGCTGCGCCCGGACCGGATCGACACCCTCGCCGAGGCGGTCATCCGGCTGCCCGAGATCTCCTTCGCGAACGTCTCCTTCGGCGGCTCGGAGATCGTCTGCTCGCTGGAGGCGCCCCACGACGGGCGGATGCCGGACGTGCTGCGCCAACTCGCCCGCTTCCCGGGGGTGCTGGGGCTCGACACGCGCATGATGCTGCACACCTACTCCCCGCCCGGCGCCGACTGGGCACGACTCGGTCCCTCGCTCCCCGAGGAAGCGGTGGCACGGCTGCGTGCCCGGCTGCCCCGTCCAAAACCGCAGGGCCTCCCGGTCGAGTTGGCCGGGGAGGACAGCGCACTGCTCGCGGTGCTCGCCGAGGACGGCCGGGCGAGCCAGGCCACACTCGCCGAGCGCACCGGCTGGACCACCGGCCGCGTCGCACGCCGTCTGGAGGTGCTGGAGAGCTCCGGCACGCTCTTCTACGACGTGGACATCGTCCCGGAGCGGCTGGGCCACCCCTTCAGTGCGGCGCTGTGGCTGAATACCTCCCCGAAGCGGCTGCACGCCACGGGCACGGCGGTCGCCGCCCTCCCCCGCGTCGTCTTCGCGTCGGCCACGACCGGCGAGCAGAACCTGATGGCGATCGTCACGTGCTCGGACGCCGCCGACTTCTACGACTGGCTGAGCCGCAGCCTGGCGACGGTTCCCGGCGTCACCGGCTACACGGTGAGCGTCCGGCTGCGCGCCCTCAAACGGGCCGCGTCCCTGGTCTACCGGGGGCGGCTGGTCGCACCGGCCCCGCGGCGGTGAGGACACCGGCGGCGAGCCGGGAGGAAGCGGGGGAAGCGGGCACGAAGGACAGCTCGGGACCGAGCCGGTGAGCGGGGGCGGAACGGCGGTGCGGCGCGCGTCGGGCGTCGGACGTCGGACGTCGGGCGTCGGGCGTCGGGCGTCACGGCTTCCCCCGGCCGGATCCCGGCGCAGGCCACGGCTGTGACGGCCGGCGCACACCGGCACGGAGAGCCGCGAGGCGGCAGACGCATGGGGAGAAGCACAGGGGGCAGCCGAACGGAGTCGAGCCCCGGGGTGCCCTCGGCCGGACGAGATCCACGGGGGAGGGGTGATTCGCAGGGCGATCGGCCCCGTTACCATGGCTTTGGTTTGAGAGTCTCAAAGGTTTCCTTATGACCGGGACTCAGCGTCACTTCTCCCCCATGCAGGAAGGCCCGCCGTGAACACCCTCTCCGGGCGCCGAACCCGTCTCGTCGCCGCCACCACCGTGGCGGCCGGACTCATGCTCGTGTCCGCCTGTACCTCCAGCGGCGGCGGAGGCAGCGCCTCCAGGACCGCCGCGGGCGGCGTCCAGCTCGTCAAGGCGGGTCAGCTCACCACCTGCACCCACCTGCCCTACCCGCCGTTCCAGTCGGAGATCGACGGAAAGGTCCAGGGGTTCGACGTCTCCCTGATCGACCTGGTCGCCAAGGACCTGGGCGTGAAGCAGAAGATCCTCGACACGCCCTTCGAGAACTTCAAGACCGGCGCCTTCCTCAACTCCGGCGAGTGCGACCTCGCCGCCGCCGGCATGACCATCACCGCGGAACGCAAGAAGAACGTCGACTTCTCCGACCCGTACTTCAACGCCACCCAGGCTCTCCTGGTGGACAAGAACGCCGGGGTGAACTCCCTCGCCGACGTGAAGTCCAAGAACATCAAGCTCGGTGCCCAGGCCCAGACCACCGGCGAGGACTACGTCACCAAGCAGGGCTTCGACCCGGTCTCCTTCGAGTCCTCCGACGCCGTCCTCAACGGTCTGCGCACCGGCCAGGTAAAGGCCGTCGTCATCGACTACCCGGTCGTCCAGGGCTGGCTGAAGGACAAGGCCAACGCCGACGCCTTCAAGGTCGCCGGCAATCTCCAGACCGGGGAGCAGTACGGGTTCACCGTGAAGAAGGGCAACACCGCGCTGCTGAAGGCCGTCGACAAGGCGATCGCCGACGCCAAGGCCGACGGCACGTACAAGAAGCTCTACGAGCAGTGGATCGGCCCGTACGACGCGTCCGCGGCCTCCCCGTCCGCCTCATGAGCGAAACCCGGCTCGAGGTCCCGCCCCGCCGCAAGGGGATGACCAGGCGCCAGAAGCGCAGCCTGTCGCGCGGGATCCAGTACGTCGTCTTCGCCGCCGCCGTGATCGCCTTCGCGGTCACGGCGGACTGGGGCCGGCTGCAGAACCAGTTCGCCCAGGCCGACATCGCCCGGCGGATGTTCCCCGACGTCATCACCCTGGCGCTGAGGAACACCGTCGTCTACACCGTGACCGGGTTCGCGGTGGGTCTGGCCCTCGGCATGGTCATCGCGCTGATGCGTCTGTCGTCGGTGGGGCCCTACCGCTGGCTCGCGGGTGTCTACATCGAGATCTTCCGCGGGCTGCCCGCCCTGCTGATCTTCATCTTCATCGGGGTCGCGGTGCCGCTGGCCTTCCCCGGCACGGAGATCGTGGGCGGCACGTACGGCAAGGTCGCCCTGGCGCTGGGCCTGGTGGCGGCCGCGTACATGGCGGAGACGATCCGGGCGGGCATCCAGGCGGTCCCCAAGGGCCAGCTGGAGGCGGCCCGTTCGCTGGGTTTCTCACCCGCCCGCGCGATGGTCTCGATCATCGTTCCGCAGGCGTTCCGGATCATCCTGCCGCCCCTGACCAATGAACTCGTCCTGCTGTTCAAGGACTCCTCGCTGGTGCTGTTCCTCGGTGTCACCCTCGAGGAGCGCGAACTGTCCAAGTACGGCCGCGACCTGGCCAGTACGACCGCCAACTCCACGCCCATCCTGGTCGCCGGCCTGTGCTACCTGCTGATCACGATCCCGCTCGGCTTCGTCGTGCGCCGCATGGAGGCGAAGGCCCAGGAGGCCG
Source organism: Streptomyces sp. NPDC047000 (assembly GCF_040644295.1). Taxonomy (NCBI): domain Bacteria; kingdom Bacillati; phylum Actinomycetota; class Actinomycetes; order Kitasatosporales; family Streptomycetaceae; genus Streptomyces; species Streptomyces sp. NPDC047000. The sequence goes on along the minus strand of NZ_JBEYWE010000017.1, from coordinate 44,147 downwards.
TGAAATGAGCCGACCGGAGATCGAAGTCCGCGCGCTGCACAAGTCGTTCGGCGACAACGAGGTGCTGCGCGGCATCGACCTGGAGATCGGCCGGGGCGACGTGGTGTGCGTCATCGGCCCGTCGGGCTCCGGCAAGTCCACCCTGCTGCGCTGCGTGAACCTCCTGGAGGACCCCACCGCGGGGCAGGTCTTCGTCGGCGGCGTCGAGCTCACCGACCCCGACGTCGACATCGACGCCGTGCGCCGCCGGATCGGGATGGTCTTCCAGCAGTTCAACCTCTTCCCGCACCTCACGGTGACCGAGAACCTCACGCTGCCGCAGCGCCGGGTCCTGCGGCGCGGCAAGGCGGAGGCGGCCCGCGTCGCCGCCGGGAACCTGGAGAGGGTGGGCCTGTCGGACAAGGCGGCCGCCTACCCCTCCTCGCTCTCCGGCGGCCAGCAGCAGCGCGTCGCGATCGCCCGCGCGCTCGCCATGGGTCCCGAGGTGATGCTGTTCGACGAGCCGACGTCCGCGCTGGACCCCGAGCTGGTCGGGGACGTCCTCGCGGTGATGCGCATGCTCGCCCGGGACGGCATGACGATGATGGTGGTCACCCACGAGATGACCTTCGCCCGGGAGGTCGCCGACCGGGTCGTCTTCATGGACGGCGGAGTGATCGTCGAGGACGGGACGCCCGAGCAGGTCATCGGCAGCCCGCGTCACGAACGCACGCGGCACTTCCTCTCCCGCCTCCTCGACCCGGCGATGGCAGAGGTGGAGGAGGAGACCTCACCACGGCAGGGACCCGCCTGACCGGCAGCCGTCCCGGCGCGGAGTGGTCAGGCGGTTCTGACGGCGGTGCCACCGCCCCGGAGCGCGGCCACCTCGTCGGCGGGTGCGGTGGAGTCGGTGACGAGGGTGTGCACAAGGGTGGAGGGGCCGACGTAGGCATAGGCGGTGCGGCCGAGTTTGCCACCGTCCGCGGCGGCGACGGTGCGGCGTGCGGAGGCGATGCCCGCCTTCTTCACCGCGGCGTCGTCGAGGTCGTAGGCGGTCAGGCCGTCGGCCGCACTCAGTCCGCAGCAGCCGATGACGGCGGTGTCGAAGCGCAGGGCCGCCAGAGAGGCGAGGGTCAGGGGGCCGGTGAGGGCGCCCTCGGCGGCGCGCGGCTGCCCGCCCGGCACGACCAGCGTGGCCGGGCCGGGTGTCTCCCCGAGCAGGTGGATGGCCTGCAGGGACAGGGGCATCACGGTGACAGGCCGCTCGCGCAGGAGGCGGGCGACCTCCAGACAGGTGGTACCGCTGTCCAGCAGGACGCTCTCACCGTCGGCGATGAGTGCGCAGACCTCGGCGGCGATCCGGCGTTTGGCGTCGACCGCATCGTGGGCGCGCAGCCCGAACGGGGGCTCCTCGCCCCTGAGCAGCAGGGTGCGTGCCCCGCCCCGGACGCGTTCGAGGACACCCTGGGCGGCCAGGGTGTCGAGATCTCGCCGGATGGTCATCTCCGAGGCCCCGGTCAGCGCGGCGAGCTCCTGGACCGTGGCGCCGCCGGAGTCCCTGACTGCCTTCGCGATCAGCCCGTGCCGGTCTGCGTTACTCATACCGCGATTGAACACCACTGGACACCACCCGAAAACGAACAATCAAATTGTTCATTAGTATGGCTTTCGAACATAAGTAATGTTCGTTACGGTGGGCGGCATGGAACGTTCGCTCCGGGCCGCCCGTGTGGCGACCTACGTCTACTTCGTCCTGTGCGGCACCCTGATGGGCGCCTGGGTGGTGCACATCCCTTCCGTCGAGGAGCGGGTGGGCATCGACCACGCCGCGCTGGGCGGTCTGCTGGTGCTGCTCGGGCTCGGGGCCTTCGCCGGGATGCGGGTGGCCGGTCCTCTGACCGACCGTCTCGGCGCGCGCGTCGTGGTGCCCGCCGGCGGGGCGCTGTGCGGCGCGGCCCTGGCCCTGCCCGGTCTCGCCCGAGACCCGTGGACACTGGCGGGTGCCCTGCTGGTCTTCGGGTTCTGCAACGGCTGCCTGGACGTGAGCATGAACGCTCACGCCGTGCACGTGGAGAAGGCGTACGGCCGCCCCGTCATGTCGGGCTTCCACGCCACGTTCTCCGTCGGCGGCGTCCTCGCCTCCCTCATCGGGGCGGCTGCCACGAACGCCGGCCTGGACCCGGTCGGGAGCATGACCGCGGTGGGAGCCCTGGGCATCGTGATCGCCCTGGCCTCGGCACGTGCTCTGCTGCCGGCCGCTCCCGCCGCCGAGAGCACCGGCTCCCCGGCGCGGACGGAGGCCTCACCGTCCGTCGAGCGCCGCGGCCCGGCAGGGCGGATCCGGCTCCTCGCCGTCCTGGCACTGATGGTCATGCTGTGCGAGGGCGCGGCGAACGACTGGAGTGCCCTGCACCTGGAGGACGTCCTCGGCGCGTCGGCCGCCACCGCCGCTTTCGCCTACGGCACCTTCGCGGCGGCCATGACCGTCGGCCGGCTCCTGGCCGACCGCCTCGCCGCCCGGTTCGGTTCCATGGCGGTCCTGCGCCACGGCGCGGCCACGGCCGCCGCCGGCATCACACTCGTGGCTCTCGGCCCGTGGATGTGGGCCGCGTTCGCAGGCTGGGGGCTGTTCGGACTGGGCCTGTCCGGCTGCGTCCCCCAGCTGTTCAGCGCGGCCGGGCACGCCGACCCCGCAGCCGCCGGCGCCAATGTCTCCCGGGTCGCCGGCCTCGGCTACGTCGGCATGCTCGCCGGCCCCGCCGTCATCGGATGGCTGACCCACCTGGTCGCCCTCGACCACGCCTTCGTCCTGCTGACCCTGCTGTGCGTCACCACCGCCGTCGCCGCCGGGGTCCTGCGCACCGGCTCCGACCGCACGCCCCGGAGCGACATGGCACCCATCGGCCACTGAACGCTTGCGCGGGACGGTTTCCCGCCCCGGGCCGCACGAGCACCACCACCCCGTCCGCCCCGCCCCTCGCCGAAGACCTCCGCCGGCCCCGTGCGAACGTCGCCGTGAGCACGACGGGCGTCACGGCCGGGGCTTGTGCGCGAGCACCCACCGGTTTCCTTCCAGCGCGTCGTTCGGCTCCGGGCAGGGGCCACGTCCGTGCCGGCGGGTGAAGTCGAAGGGCGTGTACATCGAGGTGGACCAGCCCTTGGCCTTCAGGGCACCCGCGGAGTCGGGCCGTGGCCCCTTGTCGAAGAGGTGGAGCAGGTCGATGCCGGTGTGCTCTCGCGTCGCCGTGTAGATCGGGCTGTCGCGGTACACCAGCAGGTCCTTTTCCAGCTTGGCCTCGAAGGCCAGAGCGCTGCCTTCGGCGGTCAGCCCGTCCACCGTGTCGATGAGGCACGTCTCGGCGGGGCCCGGCAGGTAGAAGAGGAGTCCCTCGGCCAGCCAGACGCTCGGTGCGGCCGGGTCGAAGCCGACGGCGGTCAGCGCGCCGGCCCAGTCCGCGCGCAGGTCGACCGGTACGGGGACGCGCTTCGTCCTCGGGATGGCCGCCAGGTCCGTGAGCACCTGGTGCTTGAACTCCAGCACACCCGCCCGGTCGATCTCGAAGACCGCGCAGCCGGGCGGCCAGTCCAGCCGGAAGGCGCGGGTGTCCAATCCCGCTCCCAGCAGGACCACCTGCCGGGGGCCCGTCCGCACCGACCGGAGCAGGAAGTCGTCGAGGACCCTGGTCCGCAGGCCGAAGTAGCGGGTGAACCGCCCCCACAGCGGGTTGCCGTCCCCGTCCGGGACCTGCTGGATGCGCACCGGCCAGTCCCGGCACACCGGGGCGGCCCGCACGAAGTGTTCCGCGTAGGCGTCCCGGGCGAGGCTGTCGTCGCGGTGGGTCTCGATCGCCCGTGCCGCGGCGACCAGGAGGGCGGTCAGGCCCACCCCTCCGTCCACGCCTTCCCTGTCCGTGTGCTGCGGTGCCGTGCCGGTCATGTCTCCTCCGTCGGCGGGGGTGGGGACCGCGAGCTTCCTGCTCGTCGGATGCGGTGGGTCCGCGGTGCCGCGTGCCGCGCTCACCGGCTTCTCCCGGCCGGGAGCAGGACGGGTTTGACCACGCGGCCGGCGTCGCAGTCACGCTCGGCCTCATTGATGTCGGACAGCGGGTAGGTGCGGATGAGCTGGTCGAAGGGGAAGCGTCCGGCCTGCCAGAGCCGGGTCAGCAGCGGTACCAGCAGTCCGGGGACGGCGTCCCCTTCGCAGATGTGGCGGATGCTGCGACCCCGGTCGAGCGTGCCCGGTGCGAGCGGCAGAGCGGTGCGGAGCCGTGCGACCAGGCCGAGGCTGCCGGTGGGGCGCAGTGCGCGGAGCGCATCGTTGACGAGCGGGGCGGAGGCCGTGGTGTCGAGGCCGTACTGCGCGCCGCCGCCGGTGAGCCGCCGGATCCGCTCGGCCCGTCCGGGCGTTCCGGCGGGCAGCGGGATCGCGCCGAACCGTTCGGCCAGTGCGAGCCGTCGGGGGTGCCGGTCGACGGCCACGGTCAGCACGCCGGCGGCGGTGGCCGCCATCACCGCGGCCAGGCCCACGGCTCCCGCGCCGAGAACGACGAGGGTGTCGCCCGGGCCGGCGGCGAAGGTGTTCAGCACGGCTCCGGCGCCGGTGAGGAAGCCGCAGCCGAGCGGCCCGAGCAGTTCGACGGGCAGCGCGGGGTCGACCCGGACGGCGTTGCGGGCCGAGACGAGCGCGTACTCAGCGAAGGAGGACTGGCCGAACCACCGGGGGGCCAGCGCTCCCCCGGCGGCGTCGGTGAGCCGCGGCGCCTCCTTTCCGCGGCCCCCGAAGAGGTTGAGGGAGGCGAAGGAGTCGCAGTAGGCAGGGGCCGCGCCGCGGCAGTTGCGGCAGTGCCCGCAGGAGTCGAAGCTCAGCACCACGTGGTCCCCGACGCCGAGCGCGGTGTCAAAGCCGCCGCCCGTCCGCACCACGACCCCGGATCCCTCGTGGCCGAGCACCGCCGGCAGCGGGCTGCTGCCGGCCGATCGCCGGACCGCGAGATCGGTCCGGCACATCCCGCAGCCGGCGATCTCGACCAGGACCTCGCCGGCGGCGGGTTCCGTCCGCAGGGCCACCTCCTCGACCGTGAAGGGGTCCTCGTGCGAGCGCAGCACGGCCGCCCGGAACCTCACCATCACGCCTCCCGCGGGCGGTGGACGACGAACGGCCGCAGGTTGCCGTACAGCCCCCACGGTCCGCCCGCCACACCGACGCCGCTGTCCTTGACACCCGCGAAGGGCTGGGCGAGGGACAGTTCGGCGTGGTGGTTGATCCAGACCGTGCCGCATTCGAGCCGGTCGGCCACCGCCTCGGCCCGGGCGGGGTCGGTGCCCCACACGGAGCCGCCCAGTCCGAAGCCGGTGCCGTTGGCGGCGTCGACGGCTTCGTCGAGGCGCCGGTACGGCAGCACCGGGAGGACCGGCCCGAACTGTTCCTCGGTCACCACCGGGCTGTCGGGCGGGACGTCGGTGAGGATCGTGGGGGCGAAGAAGTGTCCCGGCCCGGCCGGGCGGCGACCGCCGGCCGCCGCCCGGGCACCGTCCGCCAGGGCCCGCCGCGTGATCTGCTCGACCCGGGCCAGCTGGGGGGCGTTGTTGACCGGTCCCAGCCGGGTGTCCGGGTCGAGGCCGGGCCCGACGGCGACGGTCCTGGCGCGCTCGGCGAGCGCTTCGACGACCTGGGCGTGGAGCCGGACCGGGGCGTAGACGCGTTTGACCGCCATGCAGACCTGCCCGCAGTTGCGGAAGGCGGCCCAGAACAGCCGGTCCGCGATCCGGTCCACCTCGACATCGTCCAGCAGGACAGCGGCGTCGTTGCCGCCCAGTTCCAGGGTGACCCGGGCGAGAGAGGCCGCCGCCGCTCCGGCGACGGCCCGCCCGGTGGGCGCCGATCCGGTGAAGGTGACGTGGCGGATGCCGGGGTGGGAGGCGAGGCGGGCGCCGAGCGGTTCGCGGCCGGTGACGACGGTCAGCACGTCCTCGGGCAGGACGGTGGCGAGGACGGAGCCGAGCAGCCGGGTGGCGAGCGGGGTGAAAGGAGACGGTTTGAGGACCACGGTGTTGCCCGCCATGAGTGCGGGCGCGAACTTCGCCGCCGCGAGCTGGAGGGGGAAGTTCCACGGCACGATCGCGGCGACGGGGCCGAGGGATCGCCAGCGGATCTCGCTGTGCACGGGCCGGCCGTCGGTGATGCGCCGGGTCCTGGGGGCCAGGCCGGCGAAGTAGCGCAGGCGGGCCGCCGTACGGGCGATCTCCGCGTGCGACTCGGCCAGGGGCTTGCCCTGTTCCCGGGTGAGCAGCCGGGCGAGGTCCTCGGCGGCCCCCTCCACGGCGCCGGCCGCCGCGCGCAGAGCGGTGGCGCGAACGGCGGGATCGGCGCGCCAGCCCTGCCAGGCCCGGCGGGACCGGTCGACGACGGCGTCCAGTGCGTCCGGCTGCTGGTCGGGGACCTCGTCGAAGACCTCCCCGGTGGCCGGATCGGCGACGGCAAGACGCGGGGCCCGGCGTCCGGGGACGCGGCCGGGCTCGAAGGCCGGCATGCCGGTGGTCAGCTCACGGCGGCGACGCCGGCCGCGTGCTGCCGGGCCTGTCTGTCCATCTCCGCCCGGAAGGCGGCCACCAGGTGCGGCCGGATCCGTCCGGCATTGCGGTCGCCGCCGTCGCAGACCGCTCCCCGCACCCCGACGATGTCCGTGCCGATGCGGGTCAGCGGGCCCAGGTCGGCCTGCTTGACACTGCCTGCGAGGGCGGCCGACAGGCCGGCGGCGTGGGCCAGCCGGACGAACTCGGCACAGGCGTCCGGCGGCACGTGGTCGAACAGCCGCGTCCCGTCCTTGATCGCGGTGTCGAGCATGGCGGCGTCGGCGCCGGAGCGGGCGGCGATGCCGGGCAGGGCGAGCGGGTTGACGCAGCCGATCCGGTGGGCGTCGGCATAACCGGAGGCGACGACGAGCGCTTCGGGGCGGTGGTCCTTCACCGCCCGGACGACCGCGCGCATGACCTCGATGCCCTGGTCGGGCGTCGTGCATCCGTAGAGGCCGACCTTGATGTACGTGGCGCCGGACACGACCGCGCCGAGCGCGGCCTGCGCCACCGTACCGGGCTTGTACGGGACGTCCCCCACCGTCGCGGACACCGGCTTGTCCGCCGGTACCGCGTCGCGGATCTCCCGGATGACCCAGGGGAAGTTCGCGCCGAGAGAGCCCTCGTCGGGCTTCTTGACGTCGACGATGTCGACATGCTCCGCCGCCTTCGCACAGTCGAGAGCCTCCTCGACACCGTCCGGGGAGATGAGAAGCAACACCGTGAACTCCTTCCGCCGCCGGTCCGCCCTCCCGAGGGAGCGGGGGACCGCGGGTCACCTGGTTCATGCGCCGTGCACTCATCATGTCCGTCACTCAGAGGAACCGTAAGGGCGCACAGAGTGTCCATCGGCGCTCATGGTCACCCGCAGCGCGCCGCGCATAGTGGATCAAACCATCCGTATGGGCAATGTTTCGTCCGGTGAGGCAGGTCATGCCGATCGGCGCCGGCGAGGAGCGGCGAGGGGGCGGCTCCCGGTCGACACCGACGTGAACCCCCGCGATCTCAGCCGCTTCCACGCACCTCGGCGAGGCGGGACGAAAGCGTGGTACCACTGGTACCGTGGGTGCCATGTCAGATCCCAAAGCGATGAATCTGCGCTTCCCCGACCCCGCGCAGCGGGCTGCCATCGCGGCGGCCGCCAGGCAGGCGGGGGTCAGTATGCAGGAGTACATCCTCTCGGCGGCCTACGACCGGGCGACCGCGGTGGAGCAGCGGTTCCTGGAGGGCTTCAAGGCGTCCATGGCCCGCAGCGGCGCGGCCTTCGCGGCCGAGCCCAGCAGCGTCGATGTCGGCGCGGAGCAGCGGGAGCTCGAGCGGGAGGCGCTGCGGGAACTCGAGCAGCGGGAGCGGGGCCACGCCGCGTGAGCGAGCAGGAACCCCTCCACCCCCTCGACGTCACGTTCCTGCTGCACGCCGCCGAACTGCTCGGCGGTGATCCGCAGGTCGACGACTACGGGCCGCTGTATGCGGCTGTCGCCCGGGTCAACGCCCGGGCGATGGAGCGGGACATCTACGGATCGCTGTTCCTCAAGGCCGCCGCCCTGCTGCACACCCTGGCGAAGCTGCCGTGCCTGGAGCACTCGAACGAGGCATTCGCCTGGCACGCGACCGAGGCGTACCTGGCCCTCAACGGGCACTCTCTCGACTATCCGCCCAAGGCAGCCGTCGCGCTGGTGCGGGACGCGGCCTGCGGGGCGCTCGGCGTCGCCCGGATCGCCCGGCAACTGCGCGACTGGGCTGTCTGACCCACCGCGGGACGGCTCGAAGCCGGCCGGGGGCGTCGGCGGTGGCGCCCTGCCGGTGGGCGAGGGAACCGTCACGGCAGGCGACCTTGCACCTGGGTGCCGCGGAGCCGGCCGGCAGGGACGCGCGGGCGTTCAGGGGGCCGTCGGCGTCAGGTCCTGCAGGCCCACCACCCGCAGCAGCTGCAAGCGCTGGTACGACTCCGTGCCAGGGCGGGCCGTGTGGATGACGAGCCGCTGGTTGTGGTCGGAGTTGACGAGGACCTCGCAGTCGAGTTCGAGGATGCCGACCGCGGAGTGCCGGAAGCGTTTCGTGGAGGCACGGCGTACGGCGACCTCGTGTTCGTCCCAGAGGCGGGCGAACTCCTCGCTCGCGGCGCGTAGTTCGGCGACGAGGGCGGAGGGTTCGGAGTCCGTGGGACGGGCCGAGGCCACCGCTCGCAGGCCGGCGACCTGCTCGCGGGCGCGCTCGGGGCGGTCCTCGGGCGGGAACAGCTCCTGGGCCGCCGGGTCCAGGAAGAAGCGGCGGATCATCTTGCGTCCCTGGGGCGGGCGGGCGAGGACGTCTCCGCTCAGCGCCCGCGACAGCGCGTTCTGGGCCAGGACCTCGCCGCAGTCGGTCACCACCATGGCCGGGGTATCGTGCAGCCGATCCAATACCAGGAGCAGGCCCGGGCGCACGTGCGTGCCGGTCGCCTCCCGGCACGGCGGCTGTTCACCGGTGAGGTGGAAGAGGTGGTCGCGTTCGTCCTCCGTCAGTCGCAGGGCGCGGGCCAGCGCGGTGAGCATCTGGCGGGACGGGCGCGGGCCCCGGGACTGTTCCAGCCGCGCGTAGTAGTCCACGGACATGCCGGCCAACTGGGCCACCTCCTCGCGGCGCAGCCCCGGCGTACGGCGGCGGGCACCGGCCGAGAGGCCCACGTCGGAGGGGTCCAGGCGGGCGCGGGCGCGGCGCAGGAAGTCGGCGAGTTCGGCTCGGTTCACCTCTCCAGGGTGCGGGAGGCCGGCCGGGTTATCCAGGGACTCCCGATCCGCTGAAGAAGAGGTCTCTCCCCCTCGTCCTCGCATCGGCCGAGGCTGGTCGCGAACGACAGGCGACACAGCGCGTGAGGAGCACATCATGCTGACTTTGGTGACCGGTACGACGGGACAGGTCGGACGCCGCTTCGTGCCGCGGCTGCTGGCCCAGCGGCAGCCGGGCGAGCAGGTGCGGGTCCTGGTACGGGACGCGGCCCGCGGCGAGCGCTTCGCGGAGCTGGGCGCCCAGGTCGCCGTGGGAGACATGCGGGACGAGGGGACGCTCGGCAAGGCGCTCGCCGGCGTGGACGCCGTCGTGAACGTCGCCGCCTCCTTCCGCGGGGTGCCGGACGAGGAGGCGTGGGCCGTCAACCGGGACGCCGCGGTGGCTCTGGGCCGCGCCGCTCAGGCCTTTGGCGTGGAGCGGTTCGTGCAGGTCAGCACCGGCAATGTGTACGGCGTCGGACGGGGCCGCCCGCTGACCGAGGAGGACGAGAGCCAGCCGGGCGGCGAGATGTGGGGCGCCTACCCGGAGTCCAAGGCCGAGGCCGAACTCGAACTGCTCGCGCTCAAGGGCCTGGACGTACGCATCGGGCGGCTCCCCTTCGTCTACGGCGAGGGCGACCCGCACCTCGCCAACGCCTTGCACTGGGCGTCCCGTTGGGCGCCCCACCAGCGCCTGCAGATGGCCCACCACGCGGACGTCGCCCAGGGTCTGATGCGTCTGCTGTACGCGCCGGGCGTCGCCGGCCGGATCTACAACATCGCCGACGACGCCCCTGTCACGACGGTCGAGCTGTACCGGCTCAACGGCGTCGAGGTGCCCGCCGGGCTCCACGAACTCACGGACCCCGACCCGTGGTTCGGAATCATGTCCAACCAGCGCATCCGCCGGGAGCTCGGCTTCCGGCCGATCTACCCGAGCGTCTGGACGGCCCGGGACGCCGGAGCCCTGTGACGGTCACCGCACGTGGTCGGTCCGCCCTCTGATCCGGCCCGGTCGGCACCCCCCCCCGCCACGCCGATCACAACCGCCACCAGGTACGCGGCACCCGGTAGCCCCGAGCACGTCACGATCAGCACCGCGCGGGCGGTATGTGACGCTGCTGCCCGGATCCACGTGCTGTCCGACCGTACCGCCGGTATGCCGCAGGCGGTGCTGCGCGAGCATCCGGACGTCGAGGTCGTGCGCCGGGACGGTTGCGTGACCTGCGCCGAGGCCGTCCGCCGTCGTCCTGTGGGGTTCCGCGGGCCGGACGGATCCCCTGGGGCGGAGCGTGAGGAGAGTGCGGCTCAGCCGCGATGCCGCACTCTCCCGGTCCGGCGCGGGACTTCTACGGTGAGCGGTGCTGCGGGACACGGGGCGGCCCCGGACGGCCCTTCGAAATCAATGTCTCGACAGTGCCGTTTCCCCCTCTGGCGCACGGCCTGGCGTCCGGGCAGATCCGACTCCGAGGTGACGGGCGCGGTCAGGACGTGATGGTGTCCGAGAGCCCCAGATCCCAGACGGCCAGGCCGTGGACGCCCTTGTCCGCGGCGAGTGTGCGCCGGGCGGCGAAGGAACGGGAGTCCGACCACCACAGCACGGTGCCGTCGCCGAGAGTGGCCGTCCACTCCCCCGCGGCGGTGTCGTAGCGGGCCGTGGCGCCGTCCTGGGTGACCAGGTCGCGGGCCTGCCGGTCGCCGACCTGGCTGACGTGCCCGTCGGACGACCAGGCATAGCCGTAACCGGCCACCCCCAGATCGACCTTGCCCGCCGGCACCTCGCCGAGAAGCAGGTCGAGGCTCTTCTCCTGCCAGGACAGCTCACCGACCGGGCCGGGTCCGGAGTCGCCCCAGCCGTGCTCGTCGTACGCCATGAGCGTCACGGTGTCGACCGTGCGGCCCAGGGCGGACAGGTCGTAACCGTTCTGCGCGAACTCGTCCGGCGAGGTGCAGGCGGTGATGTCGATGCCCACCGTCTTCCCGGCCGGCAGCGCCTTCTTCAGTGCCGCCGCGAACCGCGTCAGCCCCGCGGTGTCGCGGGCCTGGAGGGACTCCAGGTCGATGGTGACCGCATCCCACCCCTGCGAACCGACCGCGTCGCTCAGCGTGGAGACGACCGCGTCGATGCCGGCGGTGCCGGACAGCATCCGGTGGGCCGCCGCCTCGTCGAAGTCCTGAAGGGACTCACTGTAGTTGCCGATCAGCAAGTCCGCGCTCAGGCCGAGCGAGTGAGCCGCGGCGAGCTGGGCGCGAGCGCCGGAGTCCGGCGATGTCACCTGCGTACCCTCGGAGTTGATGTTGACGCCGTCCACGCCGACGCGGCTGAGGGCCGTGGAACTCGCGTCGATCAGCGAGGTCGCGTCGCCCTCCTCCTGGTACGCGGTCACGGGCAGGGTCGCGGCGTCCGAGGCGGGCAGGGCCACCACGCCCATGCCCACGGCCAGCAGTCCACCGGCAACGACCGCCCGCACCCGCTTCTTCGACATGGAACTCCTCTTGCTGTGCGCCACGGTGATCCGGAGACAGGAACGCTAACCCATGCGCACCGGCCGGAGGACCTCCACAACGGCGTGGCCGGTGCCGGACGTTCTGGCGCGGCACTCTTCGTACGGCACCGCGCACGGCATCGGTCCCGTCAGACGCACCGTGCCGGCCCGGGAATCCGCGCCCGGACCGGCAGCCGGCGGATCGACGGCGATCGGCAGGACCAGCGCCGGTGCCAAGCACCGCTACGCCGATGGCGGCCGGTGGGCGGGGTGCCGGTCGGCCTGCGGGGGGGGGCCGGGCATCGCCGGCGCTGCCCGGCGTGGTGGTCGGCAAGAGGAAGGAGACCGGGCGTCCTCGCGGGCGGCCGGGTCCTCGGTGGGCGGCCGGCAGCGGCATCCGGTCGGGCGAGCCGGCGTAGCGGATCGCCCGCGAGGAACGCCCGGACGTCCCCGACGGCCCGGCCGTGGTCACCTCGTGTGGTGGGCCCGGGAGGCATGGCCGAGGTGCGGGGTGGCGAGCGGCCGGGGTGCGGTGCGCGGCGGGTGATCGGCGGGCAGCGGTTCCTCGTCGAGGACGCCGAGGCCAGCGCCGGCGATGCGAGCGGCTGTGACGGTGTGCTGTTGCCGGGCGCCGGCCCCGGTGATCTACTCGGGGAAAGGCCGCCCCGGACGGAGCGGTCGGGTCGGCGGTGTCCCGTGCCGCCGAGTCACAGGAGAGCCCCGGGGCCGTACGGTCCGGGGCGGTTCACGGGATGGTCCCCGATGGCTGCTGAGCGTTCCTCCCGGCGGCCGGTGGCCGACCGGGTGCCCCGCTACCGGCGGGAGTTGCTGCGCGGGGACGTACTCGCGGGCCTGACGGTGTGGACGTTGATCGTGCCGGAGGCCGTGGCGTACGCGGAGATCGCCGGAGTTCCGCCGCAGAACGCGTTCTACGCCGCGCCGATCGCGCTCGTGGTCTACGCGTCACTGGGGAGTTCGCGGTTTCTGGTCGTGGGGGCGACATCGGCCGCGGCCGTGCTGTCGGCGTCCGCCGTCAAGGGCGTCAGCGGTGATCCGGACACCGCCGTCGGGCTGTCGGCGGCGCTGGCGGTCATCGTGGGCGCGGTGCTGGTGGCGGCCGGAGCGGCCCGGCTGGGGTTCCTGACCAGCTTTCTGGCGGAACCCGCCCTGGTCGGCTTCCTCTTCGGCATGGCGTTGACGATCATGGTGCGGCAGGCGGGGAAGATCGTCGGTGTCTCCGGCGGGGAAGGCGACTTCTTCCAGCGCCTGGCGAAGCTGCTGAGTCAGGCGAACGGGTGGTCGTGGACCACTGTCACCGTGGGTGTGTCGGCGATCGTCTCGCTCCTGCTGCTGGAGCGCCTCCTGCCGCGGCTGCCGGCCTCGCTGGCCGTGCTGGCCGCCGGCCTGCTCCTCTCCCAGGTCCTGGACCTGCACGCTCACGGGGTGGCGACGGTGGGGAGGATCCCCGTGGCCGTGCCGGTCCCCCACCTGCCCGGGATCCCGGCCGCCGACTGGGCCGAGCTGGCCGCCGGCTCCCTCGGGGTGGCACTGGTCGCCTTCGCCGAGTCGTACAGCATCGGCGGTCGCTTCGCCCGCCTGCACGGCGACGAGGTGGCGGCCGACCGCGAGATGGTGGCGGTCGGCGCGGCCAACCTCGCGGTGGGCTTCTTCCGCGGCTTCTCGGTCTCCGGCAGCGCGTCGCGCAGCGCGGCCGCCGAGGGCGCGGGCGGCCGCAGCCGCATGGTCTCCCTGGTGGCGGCGCTGCTCGTGCTGCTGACCGGGGCCTTCTTGACGTCGCTGTTCACGCCGCTGCCCGAGGCGGTGCTCGGAGCCATCGTGATCGTCGCCGTGAAGGGCTTCCTGCGCGTCGGTGAGTTGCGCCGCTACGCCACGCACGACCGGCCCAGTCTCTGGATCGCCCTCACCGCCCTGATCGGTGTTCTGGTGCTCGACCTGCTTCCCGGGCTGCTCCTCGCGGTTCTGGCGTCACTGGTGCTGTTCATCGCCTATGCGAGCACTCCCCGTCTGGCGGTCCTGGGCCTGCTGCCCGGCACCGGCGTGTGGGGCGACCTGAAGGAGCACCCCCGGGCCGTGGCGGCGCCGGGAATCCTCGTGATCCGGCCGGACGGAGCGCTCTTCTTCGGCAACGTCGATCGTGTCCGCTCGGCCGTGAAGGACCTGGTGGCCGCGTCCGACGCGCCGCCCCGGGCCGTGGTGGTGGATCTGACGGCCAGCTATCGGCTCGGTCTGCCCGTCCTGGACACTCTGGCGGACCTCGCCGCGGACCTCGGCCGTCAGGGAATCGAACTCCGTCTGGCGCGGGTCCGGGCCGGCCCCGCGCGCTCGCTGTCCCGGCACCCGCTGCACGAGACCCTCAGCCCCGAGCGCCTCCACACGACGGTGACCGAGGCGGTGGACGCGCTGGGTGACGGACACGGATGACGACGACCGGACGGCCTCGGGCCTCACGCCTCGGGCCTCGGGTTTTCTGCCCTGTGACCTGCGACGCCCGGTTGCCGAGGTACGGACGTGGTGATCTACTCGACCAGTAGGTGCGTGTGGGAGCACCCGGCCCGGCACCCATGAGACATGGCGCAGAACGCCGCCCTGTGTGCACCGGGAGCGGCCGGGACGCGTCGTCGTGACGCTCACCGGCTTCCTCGGTCCGTGCGGCGGCTGCTGCGAGCCGCGCCGTCCGGCCTCTTGAGAGGAGCACGGAATGGCATCCTCAGCCACCAGCCACCGTCCGATGCACCGTCTGCGGCACGACGTCGCCGGGGCCGCAGTCGGCCTGGGTCACGCCGCGGCCGCCACCGGAAAGGCCACCGCGGCCGCCGTCCGTCACCCGCAGGAGACCATCGACCGCGCCAGGAAGATGACACGGACCCTGCCCATGGCCTGGCACTCGGTGAAGCCGACGCTGACCGGCCGGGTGGACGACTGGCGCCGGGAGTACGCGTACGCGCTGGGGCAGCAGGCCTTCGTCTACGGATTCCCCTACTACTACAACGCCGTGCTCCGCCACCGCTGGGTGACGCAGAAGCCCGAGACGGAGACGACGCCGTACGCCCCCGTCAACCACTTCTGGCACGCGAGCAGGCTCTGGGACGCCGAGGACCGGGAGGGTGTGTCCCCGAACAACGACACGCTGTACTCCTGGGCCTGGGCCGATCTGCGCGAGGAGCCCCTCGTCCTGTCGCACCCCGACATGAGCGAGCGCTACTTCACCTTCGAACTGGTCTCCTTCACCTCCGACAACTACGACTACGTGGGCATGCGGGCGACGGGACCGGAGGCCGGTCACTTCGCGCTCATCGGCCCGGACTGGACCGGCGACCTCCCACCGGGCGTACGCCGCACGGCGACCGCCCCCACCCCGTGGGTCCTGGTGGTCGGACGGACCCTCGTGGAGGACGTGGACGACCTCCCGACCGTGCACGCGGTGCAGCAGCAGTACCGGCTGACGCCGCTCCACCTGTTCGGCAAGGAGGGCGTCACCCTGCCGGAACGCCGCGACGTACCGGTGCCGGTCGACCCCGCCGAGGACCCGCTCGGGCCGTGGAAGACACTCAACGCGGCGCTGGCCGAGAACCCTCTGCCGAAGCACCACGACATCCTGCTGCGGCAGTTCGCGGAGATCGGCGTCGGGCCGGGGCTGGACGTCGGGGCACAACCGGAGCCGGTGCAGGAGGGACTGATCCGGGCCGCCGCCACAGCCGTACCCATGCTCGAACAGCAGCTGCTCAGCGGCCAGTGGGGTGAGCTGATCAACGGCTGGCGGTACCCTCCCCCGCAGATCGGGCACTTCGGGGACGACTTCCTCAGACGAGCCGCGGAGCAGTCCCTGGTGGGCATCGCCATCAACGACGCCGAGGAGGCGGTCTACCTGGCGGCCTTCACCGACGGGGCGGGCGAGACGCTGTCCACCGGCCGCTACGCACTGCACTTCGAGGCGGGGATGCTGCCGCCGGTCGACGCGTTCTGGTCGCTCACCGCCTACGACGAGGACCGCAATCTGATCCCGAACCCCATCGACCGGTACTCCGTCGGAGACCGCACCACGGGGCTGGCCATGGACCCCGACGGCGGCCTGACGCTTCACCTGCAGCCGGACTCACCGGGACCCGACCGGGAGCCCAACTGGCTGCCCACGCCGCAGCAGGGCATCTGGTACGTCGCGCTGCGCATGTACCTCCCGCGGCCCGAGGCCGTCGACGCGCGCTGGCACTGCCCGCCGGTCAACCGCGTCGGCTGACGGAACCCGGACGGAGGACGGGCGGCACGGGCGCCGCAGCCGGGACACGCGCCACGGGACCGGAACCGGACAGACCCGGATCACCCGCCCGTACGCCGGAAGCCCACCGGCTGATCGGTCAGGTGTTCTCCGCGAGGAGGGCGGTTCCCAGCGGGGTGAGGGTGTGGACCACCGTGTTGCGATGGCGGGTGGAGACGATCAGGTTCGCTGCGCGCAGTGCGGTGGCGTGCTGGCTGACGGTGGGCGGAGCGAGGCCGGTGCGCCGGGCGAGTTCGCTGGTGGTACAGCCTTGTTCGATCACGCGCAGGGCAGCGGCCCTGCCCGGCCCGAGCAGGCGGGCCAGCGCGTCGCTCCGGGTGAGGGCGGGGTGGACCCACCAGTCCCGCCCGGGGGCGACAGGATAGATCAGGACCGGGGCGAGGTCGGGATCGATGAGGGTGACGGGGCCGCCGTGGCAGAACACCGAGGGCACCAGGAGCAGACCTCGTCCGGCCAGGTGGAGGTCCCGGTTGACGGGGTAGTCCGCTTCCAGCACGGGGGGAGACCATCTCAGGGCGGGGCGCAGGCTGTGCAGCAGCCCGTCGGTGCCGTGGTCGAGCAGAGCGCGAGCGCGTACGGCCCGGTCCGCGTCGACGAGAGCGTGGAGGCGCGGCCAGACCGGGGCGAGCACGGCCTGGTAGTACCCCTGCAGCGCGTTGCCGAGTTCGGTGAGGGTGGCCCGGTCGGCGTCGGCCAACGGCTCGGCCCATGCGGGCGGGTCGGCGAGAACGGCCAGATCCTTGCGTAATCGCCGTTTCGGTGTGGCCAGCACCGCCGTGACACCCGCGCGCAGATCGGGTGCTGTCTGGAACGGCGTCAGGAAGTCGGGGAAGTCCCCCACGGACGGGGCAAGGTAACGGATCAGCTTCACCTGCGCTCTGGGCAGGCGGCGCAGTCGCGCCCTAGCGCGCACACGCCATGCTCCGAAGACGGCCCTGCCCTCGGTGTTCAGGAGCTTGTTCGCGCTCAGTACGATCTCCCACATCGGGTCCGGACCGCGGGCGACGTGGACCCGCGACAGATCCTCCACCGAGAAATGCACCCTCAGCTTCATTGGCTCTTCCCACCTGCAACCAACAGACCTTCACATCCTGGGTGTGCCGCACACCTTCTGACCAGCCTCATTCGGCGGTGCTGAAAAGATCTCGCCATCCGCCCCCGGCGCCCGCCACCCTGGCATGGACACGGTCAATCTGCCGGAGCGGGCCCGGTACGTCGGGCGGTTCGAGCAGGTCGGCGGGGTCCCTGTTCCCGGGCCCCTCACGGATCATCTGATCCGCAAGGGCCCCCGGCGTGGAGCAGGTCCCAGAGAGGTCATCAGGAGGGGAATGTGAGCATGTCATCACGTAAGGCTGTCGCTGCGCTGGCCGCGGCTGCGGCGCTGGCCCTGAGCCCGGCTCTGACAGGTACCGCATCGGCTGCGTCCGGGGCCGTCCAGGCGACGCAGCTCCAACTGCAGGTGAACAGCTATCTGGCCACGCACCCGGGTACGCACCAGATCTCCGCCAACAAGATCGCGATCCCCGGAGGCAGCGTGACACTCGCTGCGGCCGGCACCAACACCGTTTCTCCCGCAATCTCGTGCGGCAGCGGGCACCTGTGCATCCAGGACGGCACGGGCGCCACGTACGACTACTACTACTGCGGCTACTACAGCTTCGACGGCGTCGGCGACGGCACGTTCAACAACAACCAGACGTCGGGCACCGTGGCCAAGTTCTACAACTCCGACGGCAGCCTGCGGTGGACCAACACCGCCAAGGACACCGGCACCGCGTCGTGGACCCCTGTGTACTACATCCGGCCCTGCTGACCGGACCGGGAACACGCCGGTAACAGCGGCACACGGCCGAAAGCCGGGCCCAGGCCCCTCACGAAGGGGCCCGGGCCCGGCGCGCGGCCTCGGCACCGCCCGGCCGGGTGGACAGGAACGGGGACGTCGCGGGGCGCGTCCTGCCAGCTGTTGTGCGCGGCGTCGACGACGTGGGTGAGGACCGTGTCCCGCCCGTTGCCGACGGCGATGTTCCCGTACAGGGCCACGGCGACCGGGACGTCGCCGCCGCCGAGGGTGAACCCGTCGCCGCCGCCCTTCCAGGACGTACGGTTCCAGCGGTTGAAGCCGTTGCCGTAGGACCAGTTCCCCTCGATGGTGACGGGGGTGGTGAACTCGCCGAAGCCGAAGCCGTCGTCTGCGTTGCGGTAGGCGCGGCAGCGGGCCGGGGTGGGCCGCGGGGGCGGTGCCGTGCAGTGCGGTCCGTACGGCCTCGGCCAGGGCGGGCGGAACCGCCGCGAGGCCGGCGCGGTCGTCAGCCCCAGAGGTCAGCTCTCCTGCGGCACGGCCATCTCACCGAGGCGCGACCAGTCGTCCTGCGGGACGGTCACGTTGACGATGCGGGGAGTCTCCGCGAGGTGACGCGGGAGTGCCTCGCAGGCCGTGCGGAAGTGGTCGGAGCCGACGTGAGCCGCGCCGGCCGCGTCGTCGCGGAACGCCTCGGTCAGCACGTACTCCGTCGGATCGTCGACGCTGCGGGACCACTCGAACCACAGGCAGCCCGGCTCGGCGCGGGTCGCCCGCGTGAACTCCCCGGTGATCCCGAGCCAGGCGTCCGCGTGGTCGGGCAGAACGCGGAACTTCGCGGTGATGAAGATCATCGGTTCTCCTCACGAACGGTGTGTGGGCCCGGCGCCCCGGGCCCGTACGGTGTTCCCGCTCAGGGGACGAGGATCGCGCGTCCCCGGACCCGGCCCGCTTCCAGGTCGTGGAGGGCGTCCTGGAAGCGGTCGAGCGGATAGGAGGTGGTGTGCAGGCGGACGCGCCCCTGGGCGGCGAGCACCATCAATTCGCACAGGTCGTTGTAGGAGCCGACGAGGTTGCCGATGAAGTTGATCTCGCTGGAGATGATGTCGATGGTCGGCACATCGATGTTCTCGCCGTAGCCGACCACGTGGTAGTCGCCCGCGCGGCGCAGCATGCGCAGCCCGTCCCGGGTGGCGCCGCCCTCGCCGACGAAGTCGATCACCACCTCCGCTCCCCGGCCGCCGGTGAGCTCCAGCACCCGCTCGACATGTCCCCCGTCGGCGACGACGCCGCGGTCGGCTCCGATGGAGCCGGCCAGCTCCACCGCGTCCGGGTTGCGGTCGACGACCACGATCTCGGCGGCCGTCAGGGCCTTGAGCACCTGCACGCCGATGTGCCCGAGCCCGCCGGCGCCGATGACCGCACAGACGTCGCCGGGCCGTAGCTTCCGGGCCGCCTTGGCCACGGCGTGGTACGCCGTGAGGCCGGCGTCGGCCAGGGCCGCGACGCCGGCCGGCTCCAGGGGGTCGTCGATGCGGACGACACTGCGGGCGGAGGTCTTCAGGTACTCGGCGTAGCCGCCGGCCGTGTCGATGCCGGGAAAGAGGCTCTGCTCGCAGTGGACGTCGTCACCGGACCGGCACGCCCGGCACAGCCCGCAGGTGATCAGCGGGTGGACGATGACCTTGTCGCCCTCGGCGACATTGGTGACGGCGCTGCCGACCGCATGCACCCAGCCGGCGTTCTCGTGGCCGATCGTGTAGGGCAGTGTCACGCCGGACTTCGCCGCCCACTGCCCTTCGAGGATGTGCAGGTCGGTCCGGCACACGCCGGCGCCGCCGATCCTCACGACGACGTCGTACGGGCCGGTGACCGAGGGGGTGGGGACGTCGGTCATCTCGGGGTCACGGCCGTAGCCGACGACCTGGACTGCTTTCACGAGGCCTTCTCCCTGGCGAGCGTCGCGGGCTGCGGAACCGCGGCCCGGGGGGACTGGTCGGCCGCGGCCTGCGGGTAGCGGGTCCGCAGCAGGCCCCGGCAGAAGTGCGCGTTCCCCTCGATCGAGATGCGGACCGCCCGGGCGAACCTCAGCCGCAGCGGAATCTCACCCGGTGGGAAGGGGCGCCCGTCGTCGTCGACGAGGACGGGCGCCGAAGCCGCCGTGCCGAGGCCGAGCGCCTCACGCCGGCGCAGCAGCGCACGGGTCGCGGCGGTGTCGGGCAGGTCGCCGAGCACCAGGTCGGGCAGTTCCTCCTCGGTGCGGCCGGGGTCCTGCCGGAGCAGTGCGGTGACGGCCCGTTCCATCGCCGCCGCGTGGGCCTTGCGCCGGAAGACGAGCCGGAGCCCCTCCAGGCTCTCCTCGGCCTCGGCGCCGAACGTACCCCGGTACCCGGCGTCGGCGGCCAGGCCGCGGTTGATCAGGTCGGAGTCGTGGTGGTCGTCGAGCAGAACCGTGACCGGGCCGGCGTCCGGCAGGGCCGTCAGGACGTCCTTGGTGTCGGAGGCCATGAGGTAGGCGAAGTTCGGGGAGCAGAAGGAGGTGGGCAGCCGGAGGTGCACCGTCAGCCCGCCGTCGGGGCCGGCCTCCACGGAGCGGACGAAACCGAGGTCGGTGATCGGTTCGTCCAGTTCGGGATCGAGGACCGCGCGCAGCGCCTCCCTGGCCCGCTGCTCCAGGGTTCCGGCAGGCATGTCACGTCTCCTCGGGCTGTGCCGCGACGGAGGCCGCCCCGGCGGGGCCTGCGGCCTCGCTCGCGGCCGGGCCCGGGGCGGTGGCCGCGGCCTCGGCCTCCGCGGGCACCGGGATGCCGTACATGGCCGCCGCGTTCAGTCCGAGGATCTTCTTCTTCTGATCGACGGTGATCGGCGCGTACTCGTCCTGCATGTCCTCGGGGATCTGGAAGTCGACGAACCGCTCGATCAGCCACCGGGGCGTCCACAGCGCGTAGTCGCTGGAGAACTGGATGCGGTTCTCGTCCAGCCAGTACAGCAGCTCTCCGATGATCTGCGCGAAGTAGCGGGGGCGGGTGTGGATGAAGGGGATGGCGACCGCGAGTCCGGCGTGCACGTTGGGCTCCTGGGTGGCGATCCAGCAGAAGTCCTCCAGCCGGGGCAGCCCGCAGTGCTCGACGACGAAGTTCAGCTCGGTGAAGTCCGTCGCGGCCTTGTCGACGTCCGCGACGTCGAAGGCGTCCCGGTCCAGCGGCCGGATCGTCGGCCCCTTGTGGACGTGGATGTTGCGGATGCCGAGCTCCTGGGCCAGCTCCAGGTAGCGGTAGGACCACGGGTCGTCCAGCTTGTAGCCGCGCGAGTCGCCGTGCCACTCCGCGGTGTAGAGCTTGGCCCCCTTGAGCTGGAACCGGTCGGCGTCCCGCCGCAGTTGTTCGAGGCCGCGCTCCTCGTAGCGGGGATCCCAGCAGTGGTTGTAGGTCAGCTTGTCGGGGTACTGCCGGGCCAGCTCGAAGGCCTCCTCCGTCTGCCCGAAGCCGCTGCGGTAGAAGGCGCCGAGCAAGGCGGGCTGGAAGATCGCGTGGTCCACGTACCCGTCGGTGAAGAGGTCCTTCATCAGCCGCTGTCCGCCGTAGTAGAGGTACTCCTCGTACGGCCACACCTCCGACTCGGGGCTCAGATTGCGGTGGTAGTCGTAGAAGCAGTCGATGAACTGCTTGCCGTGGATGTTGAGCTGGTTCTCGGGGCGTGCGTCCCACAGCGCGATGTGCGCGTCCACGATGAAGTAGTTCTCGCCGTCCTTGCTGTACACGTCGGCCTCCGTCCCTCTGAATGCCTCGTGCTACAAGGACGACGTTAGGCACGAAGCAGACAGCCTGCGAGTCGTGACCGTCCCGGTCCGGGACGACCGGCCGGGAGTGCCTCCCGCGACCGCGGCCCGCCGCCGGACCCGCGGGGGACACTCATGACGGGGGCGGCCCGACCGCCGACGGTGTGCACACAGTTTTGGGACATGTTTTACGGGATGCGGGCAACTACGACGCACACCGCGGCTGTCTCAGCAGGCAGTCGGGTTCGTCAGCACCGAAGAGCGAGAGAGCGGGGCAGTTCATGGGACGGCGCAAGGGCGGCATAGGGATCGCACTCGCCACAGGGGTGATCCTGGCGGGTACGAGTGCCTGCGGCGGGGGTCACGGCAGCGATGCGGCGGCCGGGGACGGCGCGTCGGCGTCGGGCAAGCCTGCCGCGAGCGCCTCGCCGTCGCCGACGAAGCCTGCGGGTCCGCCGATGCTGCTGGAGACGATCACTCCCCAGACGGGAACCACGGTGGGCGTGGCCATGCCGATCTCGGTGATCTTCACGAACCCGGTGGCCGCCAAGGCGCGGGCCACCGTGGAGAAGCACATGAAAGTCAGCGCCTCGCAGCCGGTGGCCGGCGCGTGGCACTGGTTCGGCGACCGGCGCGCCGACTGGCGGCCGAAGACGTACTGGCCCGCCGGCACCAAGGTGAAGATCGACGCCGACATGAAAGGCGTCAGCAACGGCAACGGACGCTACGGCGTGCACGGCTACACCCACACCTTCCAGGTCGGTGACGACGTACGCGCGGATGTCTCGGTGACCGGCCACACCATGAAGGTGACCCGGAACGGCAAGGCGGTACGCACCCTGTCGATCAACGCGGGCAGCGCCCAGTACCCGACGTGGAACGGCACGATGGCTGTCATCGACAAGCAGGAGAAGGTCCACATGACCTCCTGCAGCGTCGGCATCAGCTGTGACAAGGGAAGTGCCAACTACTACGACCTGACACTGCCCTGGGACGTCCACCTGACCCAGTCCGGCACGTATGTGCACTACTCCACCGGCGACCCCGATCCGGGCAGCGGCAGCGCCCGCGGCTCGCACGGCTGCGTCCATCTGTCCCTGGCGGACGCCAAGTGGTTCTACGGCCAGGTCAAGCAGGGCGACCCGGTCACCATCACCGGATCGTCCCGGGCCAAGGCCCCTGCCGACAACGGGTACGCCGACTTCAACCTGGGATGGGACCAGTGGCTCGCCGGCAGCGCCTCCGGGGAGCAGACCGCCACGACGCTGTGAGGCGGCCGCCCGCGCGTACGAAACCGTGAACCCCGGGCAGGCGGTGTCCGGGCGGCCTCGTGCCCGGCCCGCCGTGCCCGGCCCGCCGTGCCGGGCACGAGGCCGCTCGCTTCCGTACCGGGCCGAAGCCCGACGAGCCGGTGACCACCGCCCGCCGCACCGCCCGCCGCACCGCCGGCCGCCGCACCCGAAGTCCTCACGGCCGGCGGCCGTGCCTCGTCCGGCGTCCGGGCGTCGGCTGTCTCATCCGGTCCCCGGTAACGACACCGCCTCTGACCAGCAACAACCACTCAACGGTTGCGAGAGGGACGGTCTCCCAGGGGTCTGTCGGGGTGAGAAACTGGCGCAGGAGATCATGTCTCCCAGGAGAGTCGGTTCGTTGAGCCCGTGCCCGAGCGCACGGGCTCGAGGGGTTACGGGGGTAAGGGCGATGAAGATCTGCTTCCTGGTGGAGGAGCAATACCGCCATGACGGCATGCCCGTCGAGGTCATTCGCCAACTCGTCTCCTGGGGACACGAGGTGGACGTCCTGCGCCCCGGCAGCTCACTGGTTCCCGTGACCGAGGCGGTGCGCAGAGGCAGCCATGACGCATGGGTGCTCAAGACGGTCTCGGGAGGCCCCGGGCTCACCCTGCTGGAGGCGGCCGCGGCCGTCGGGCTCACCACCGTCAACGACGCCCGCGCCATCAGAGGTGTCCGGGACAAGGCGCTGGCCGCCGCGATCGGCCGCAGCCACGGGCTGCCCGTCCCCGTGACCTACGCGGTGGCCTCCTGGGAGACCCTGGCCGAAGTACCGGAGAGGGACTATCCACTGGTCGTCAAGCCGGCCAACGGCAGCTCGGGACGCGGCGTACACCTCGTGCCGTCGCCGGTCCGGCTGGCGGAGGCCGGAGCGGAACTGGCGGGCGAGGGGATCCTGATCGCCCAGCCGTACGTGCCCAACTCCGGGACCGACCTCAAGGTGTACTGCGTCGGCGGCGAGTTGTACGCGACCGAGCGCTGTTCACCGCTCGACCCGGGCCGCACCGTCCCCGAACGGCGCGTCGGACTCAGCAGGGAGGTGGCGCGTATCGCGGCCGAGGTCGGCGAGGTCTACGGGCTCGACCTGTACGGGGTGGACGTGCTCCTGGGCCCCGACGGCCCGGTGGTCGTGGACGTCAACGACTTTCCGAGCTTCCGCCAGGTGCCCGACGCACCGGCCCGGGTGGCGAGGGCGGTTCTGAGACTGGCCCGGGACGGAGGTGCGCCGCCGCCACCGGCCGCAGCCGTAACGTCTCTGCGCACCGCGCGGACCGCGGCCGAGATCCCGGCGCAGATGCAGGCGCAGATCCCGGTGGCCGTCGGGGAGAACTCATGAGGATCGGTCTCATCACCTCGCAGCCCGGCCATCCGCTGCTGGCCGCCACAACGGCTCTGCTGGCCGCCCGGCACCGAGTCGACTGGATCGACCCCCGTGACCCGGCGGGCCCGGACGTTCTGGGCACACCGGCAGACGTCTACCTCCTCAAGGCGCGCACGGCGCCCGCCCTCGCCCTGGCCGGGGCGCTGGAGGAGCGCGGCGCTCCCGTGCTGAACTCCTCCTCCGCCACGGCGTTGTGCCAGGACCGGACACTCATGGCGGAACGGGCGGTGTCCGCGGGGCTGCCGTTCGTGGGCAACAGGACCGTCGCGAGGCTCCGGCACCTCGCCGACGAGCCCGGACTGTCCTATCCGCTGGTGGTGAAGAGCCGCCACAGCAGACGCGGGGACCTGGTGGCGCGGGTCGACGGCCCGGGGCGGCTCCGTGAGCTGTGCGGCCGGTGGGCCGACGAGCCGGTGGTCGTCCAGCCCTACACGGCCAATGACGGCTGGGACCGCAAGCTCTGGGTGATAGGCGGGAAGGTGTTCGCGGCGCTGCGGCGCTCCGAGCTGGCCGACGACCCGGCCGCGGGACTCGAGACCGTGTCGCTGCCGCTCCGTGAGCTCCCGCAGCCGTGGCTGGAGACGGCGGCACAGGTCGGTCCGCTCTTCGGGCTGGAGGTGTACGGGGTCGACCTGATCGACGCCGGCGGCAACACCCCGCAGATCGTGGATGTGAACGCCTTTCCCGGGGCCCGCGGCCAGGCGGGGGCCCCGGAGGCGCTGACGGCGCTCGCGCTGCGCACCGCGGAGGGGAACGGGTGGACGGGCCGGGCCGGCGGGCAGCCGGACCGCCGTTCGCCCGAGTCGCCGGTCACCGTACGCGGTGAGCCGGACGGGGTACCGGGTCCGCGGCCGGGGCCCGGCCTCCCGGTGCCCCTGCCCGCGGCGGCCCGCGCTCCGCGGGCGGGCCGCGCCGGGTGACGGGCAGGGGCCGGGGCCGTGCGGTGAGCGCGGTCAGCGCTCGGTCGTGCCGTCGTCCCGGTAGGAGCGGCGGACCGTCTCGGAGGCCTTGTCGGTCTGCGCGTCGTACTTGTCGCCCGTCCTCTCGTCGATCATCCGCTCGGCGCTCTCGACGCCCTTGTCGGCCTGGTCGGGGTGGCCCTTGGCCATCTGCTTGGCCTTGTTCGCGATGTCTGACAGCTTGCCCACGAGGTACCTCCCGGGATGTGCGTGTTCCGTACACCGGCGCGGGTACCCCGCCCGGAGCATCCGACGCACGGCGGACCGGCAGGCGGCGGCCCCGGGGCACCGGACGGCCCCGCCTGCGCGGACGGGGCCCGGGTCCGGGTGGTCACTCCTGCTTCCCGGGGGACTGCGGTGCGGGGCGCCGGGTGTCGGTGAGGCGTGCCACGTGGAGGCAGAGGTAGAGGATCTCGTCGCTGTCGACCGTCCAGCCGAACAGTCCCTCCAGGAGTCTCGCGATGCGGACCGCGGAGGCGTACTGGCGTGGCCGGGCGCTGCGGATCGTGTCCAGCAGCGTGTCGGGGTCACGCGTGGCGTCCTCCTCGGGGAGGGCGACGGGATCGCGCCGGTTGCGCACGAAGAGGAAGCGCAGGTGGGTGACGAAGCGCGCCACGTCGATGGACTGGTGGTCGAAGCGGAGTCCGTACTCCTCCTCGATGATGCCGAGGATCTGCTGGAGCGCCTCGGTGATGCGCAGGTAGTCCCGCATGTCGTCGGAGCCGAACTGGGCGTTGACGAAGTGCATGGCGATGGGGACGGCTTCCCCGGCCGGCAGGTCCACACCGGTGCGCTGCCGGAGGAGCTCGACCGCCTGACGCGCGAATTCGAGCTCCGCGGGGTAGAGGTAGGACAGCTCCGAGCGCAGCGGGTACTCGATCGCGGCGCCCTGCCGGGCGCGCTGGAGCGCGACGCCGAGGTGGTCGGCGAGCGGGATGAGCACCCGGTAGGTGACATGGCGGCCCAGGCGCTCGCGGCCGAGGCGGACCACCTCCTCGGCGGCGGTCACGGCGTCGATGGAGATCTCCTCGACCATGGCGGCGAGCCGCTCCACCGAGCCGATGCCCTCGGGTACGAACGTGCGCTGGACGGTGGAGGGGTCGATCCGGTCTCCCACCGCCGCCCGGAAGCCGATCCCGGGGCCGAGGAGTACGACCTCGATCCCGGAGTCGTCGATACCCAGCACGACGCTGTTGTTGAGTACCTGCTTGACTCGCACGGCTCCTCCTGCCTTCATGGTGCGGGTGTCAGCCCTGGTGCGGGGGCACGAGGGCGGTGTCGCGGCTGTGGGACAGCCCGTTGGCGGCGATCACGCGCTGGTACCAGGCGAAGCTGTCCTTGCGGTGACGGCCGAGAGTGCGCAGGTCGTCCTCGCCGCGGTCGACGTAGATGAAGCCGTAGCGCTTGGCGACGCCCTGGTGGGTGGAGACCAGGTCGATGGCCGACCAGGGGCAGTACCCGAGCACGTCCACACCGTCGGCGAGGGCTTCCCGCATCTGCGCGATGTGCTCGCCGAGGTACTCGATGCGGTAGGAGTCGTGCACCGCCCCGTCGGCCTCGAGGACGTCGCGGCCGCCCAGGCCGTTCTCGGTGACCAGCAGCGGCAGGCGGTAGCGGTCGTAGAGCTGGCGGAAGGTCGTGCGGAATCCGACCGGGTCGGTCTCCCAGCCGAACTCGTTGGTGGCGAGGTGCGGATTGGACACGCCCCGGTAGGTGCCGGCCTCGCCCACGAGCAGGTGCTGGTCGGCCGATCCGCCGAGCTCCGGTTCGTCGTCGCGCGGGGCGCCCACGGTGTGGGAGGTGTAGTAGTTGAACGCGACGAGGTCGGGGCGGCCCGCCGCGAGGTCCTCCATGTCGCCCGGCTCGATCCGGGGCCGCCAGCCCCGCTCGCCCAGGTAGGCCCAGGCCGTGGTGTTGTAGCGGCCGTGCACGGCGGCGTCGAGGTAGAGCCAGTTACGGATCGCGCTGAAGTCCTCCGCGGCGACGACATCCAGCGGGTCGCTGGAGGCGGGGTAGACGCAGGCGATGTTCGGGGCCGGGCCGACCTTGCCGCGCGGGGAGATCTCGTGGACCGCGCGCATGGCGCGCGCCTGGGCGACCAGCATGTGGTGGTTCTGCTGGTACAGCTCGCGCTGCGGGTCGCTCGACCGCGGCGGCTCCAGCCCGAGCGCGGAGGCGAAAAGGATCATCACGTTCTGTTCGTTGATCGTCAGCCAGTGGCGGACCTTGTCGCCGAACTCGCTCACGAGCACTCGGGCGTAGCGCTCGAACGCGTCGACGGTCGCGCGCCGGGACCAGCCACCGCGCTCCTGGAGCGCCTGAGGCAGGTCAAAATGGTACATCGTGACGATCGGCTCGATGCCGGCGGCCAGCAGCGCGTCGATCAGCCGGTGGTAGAAGGCGAGGCCGGCGGGGTTGACCGCGCCGTCGCCGTCGGGGATCACCCGGGACCACGCGACGGAGAACCGGTAGGCACGCAGTCCGAGTTCCGCGAACAGCGCGATGTCCTCGGCGAAGCGATGGTAGTGGTCGCTGGCGACGGTGAAGTCCGCCGTCCCGGGCGGGAGCTCGGTGCGGGCGTCGATGACGGAGGGTCCCTTGCCGTCCGTGTTCCAGGCGCCCTCCACCTGGTAGGCGGAGGTCGAGGCGCCCCACAGGAAGCCGGGCGGGAAGGGACGCGGGGACTGGTGCTGCACGGGTGCTCCTCAGAGGGTGACGGTGGCGACGGCCTGGCCGGACTCGACCGGTCCGGGTACCTGGGTCTCGATCCCGCCGACGGAGTCGGCGTTGGTCACCACCACGATGACGGTCGGGTCCAGGCCCGCCTCGACGATCGCGGGCACGTCGACGCGGACCAGCGCCTGCCCCGGTTCGATCTGCTGCCCCTGCTCCACCAGCGGGTCGAAGTGGCGTCCCTTGAGGCTGACGGTGTCGATGCCGACATGGACGAGCACCTCGAGACCCTGCGGCGTGCGCAGGCCGTAGGCGTGGGGCATGACGGACACCAGGGCGCCGCCGACGGGGGCGGTGACCTCGCCGGAGGAGGGCCGCACGCCCATGCCGGGGCCGAGCAGTCCGGCGGAGAACGCCGGGTCGCCGACCTGGCTGAGCGCGATGAGCTCGCCGGTCACGGGCGCGCCGATCCGCAGGGTTCCCGCGGCGGACGGGGCCGTGCCGGCCGGGGCCGGCGGCTGCCCGGAGCGGGCCGAGGGCTCCGTGCCGGCCGGCAGGGTCGCCGGGCTGTCCTGGCGGTCGTTCCCCCGGAGGTTCCAGAGGCGGCGCCGGGGTGCGCCCTGTCCGTCGTTGCTGGTCACGTTGCCTCCGTGGGGGTTGCTCGGGTGGGGGTGGTGGGCCGAGGGAGCGGTCACAGGTTCATGGCGTAGCTGTGGCCCTCGAAGACGGCGTCCATGATGATGCGGGGCCGTTTGCAGTCGCCGACCATCGCGATCTCCGGGGTGATGCCGTAGAAGGCGTTCGCCTCCTGGGTGCGGGCGCGCATACCGACCGAGACGATGACGTGGTCGGCGGGCAGCCGGCGTTCCTCGCCGTCCTCGCCGATGACCACGACCGCGTCCGGGTCGATCCGTACGCACCGGGTGTGGAAGAGGAAGCCCAGGGTGGGGGTGTCCTCGATCTTCTGGCGCAGGCCCTCGCGGTAGAGCGAGTTGCCCTGGGGGGCATAGGTGCCGGCGATGTCGACGACGGTGACGTCCTTGCCGCGCAGGCGGGCGAGTTCCAGGCCGATCTCGGTGCCGATGGAGCCGGCGCCGATGACGACGACGCGGTCGCCGAGTTCGTGCTCGCGCTCGATGGCCTCGTTGCCCGTGAGCACGTGCTTCTGGTCGATGCCCGGGATGGGCGGTACGACCTCGGTGGCGCCGACCGCCACGACCAGGGCGTCGGGGGCGAGCTCCGCCACCAGTTCCGGGGTGGCGTCCGTAGCGGTCCGTATGTCGATCGCGCTCTGCTCGACCTGGCGCAGCAGGTAGTCGAGGTAGGCCTTGATGTCCTGCTTGTAGTGCTCGCGGGCGACCCACCGCAGCTGGCCGCCGAGCTCCCGCTCCTTCTCCAGCAGCGTCACCCGGTGCCCGCGGCCCGCGGCGGTGAGCGCCGCGGTGATGCCGCCGGGTCCGCCGCCGACGACGACGGTGTGCCGTGGACGGGGGGTGATGGTCAGTTCCCGGGGGACGAACTCCTCGTTCCAGAAGCGGGGGTTGACCGAGCAGCCGACTTTCCGGCGGTTGGTGGAGATGTGGTAGCACTGCAGGCACCGGATGCACGGCACGATCTCGTCGGCCCGGCCCTCCTGGGCCTTGCGGGGCCAGTCGGGGTCGGCGATGAGGGGTCTGCCGAGGGCGACCATGTCGACCATGCCGCCGGCGATGAGCTTCTCGGCCTGGTCGGGGTGCATGATCGCCCCGACGACGCTCACCGGGATGTCCACATACTGCTTGACGGTGGCCGCCCAGTGGGCGTTGGGCATGTGCTCTTCGAAGTTGGTCGTCGCGACGTGCACGTTGCCCTGGATGCCGATGTCGACGCCCGCGGAGATCTGGACCGTGTCGATATAGGGCTCGGCGAGGGTGATGAACTCCAGGACGTCGGAGAACTCCACGGAGTTCTCCATGAACTCGACGGCGCTGATGCGCATGTCGACGGGGTAGTCGGGGCCGACGGCCTCCCGGACCGCCCGGAGGATGCGCAGCGGGAATCGGGCCCGGTTCTCCAGTGACCCGCCGTAGTCGTCGGTGCGCCGGTTGTTGCGCGGGGAGAGGAACTGCGCCGGCAGCCAGCCGTGTCCGAAGTGCAGGAAGACCATGTCGAACCCGAGGTCGCGGGCATTGCGCACGCAGGTGCGGTAGAGGTCGAGGACGTGGTCCATGTCCTCCTCGGTCATGGCGCGCACCTCGACGCCGTCGGCGCGGACGTGCGAGACCGGGCCGCGCGCGAAGTCCTTGACCCTGGCGTACTCACCGGCGTGGAAGATCTCCAGCGACGCCCTGGCCCCGGCCTGGTGGGCCTTGAGGACCCGGCGGCGGGTCGCCTCGGCCTCGTACTTCGCGAAGGCGTCGGGTTCGTCCCCGCTGGAGTAGCTGGACCGGCCCGGCTCCACGATGGCGTGCCCCGTCACCACGATGCCGACCCCGCCGAGCGCCTTGTCCTCGAAGAAGTCGCCCGTCGGTGTGGCGACGATGCGGTTCTTGGTGACCATCCCGTTGATGGTCAGAGGGCTGAACAGGTGGGGGTAATCCATGTGGTTCTCCAAAAGGACGGGGCGGGTGGGGGTCCGGGGGTCCCGGTGCGCGGGACCCCCGGCCGCGGCGGTCAGCGTGCGGCGGCTTCCGCTGCCGCGGGCTCCGGCGTCGTCTGCGCCTGCTCCGACTGCCGGGAGCGGCGGTCGAGCAGCAGCGTGCACAGGAACCCGACGGCCATCGAGCAGGCCACGGCGAAGAAGTAGGGCACCGCCCGGGGCGACGCGAGGAAGGCGGGTGCGCCGAGGATGCCGCTGAAGGCGAAGGCCGTGACGTAGACGTCGAAGAGCCCGCAGATGAGACCGCCGACCAGGCCGCCGGCGACCACGGCGACGAGGTAGCGCTTGCTCTTGATGACCACGCCGTAGAGGCCCGGCTCGGTGATGCCCGCCACGCCGTTGACGAAGGCCGCGGAGGCGGCCACGGTGCGGGTCGGCTTGTCCTTGCTGGTCAGCAGGACCGCGAGCAGCACGCCGAGGATCGCGTAGTTGCCCATGCCGCCGGCGGCGAGGGCGTATTCCTTGCCCTGGTCGGCCAGGATGCCCAGCAGCAGCGGGGTGACCAGCCAGTGGGCGCCGATCGCGATGACGAAGATGAAGAAGCCGCCGAACAGCAGGCTCAGGATGAGCGGGTAGTGCAGCAGCCAGTCGTAGCCCACGGCCACGCCCTTGGCGATCCCGAAGCCGATCGGACCGAACACCAGCAGCATGGCCGGCACCATGACGACCAGGGAGAAGACCGGGATCAGCAGCAGGTGCGTGAGCTGCGGCAGGATCCGCTTGAGCGCCCGCTCGAGGTAGGAGAAGGCCCACATCCCGAAGAGGATCGGCAGCACCGTGCTGGAGAAGGACTGCCCGATGAACGGGATGCCGAGGAAGTCCAGGTGCTTGCCGCTCACGTTGATCGCGGTGAGGTTCGGCTCCAGCAGCGCCGCGCCGATCGTGGCGCCGATGTACGGGTTGGCACCGAACTGGCGCGCGGCCGTGAAGGCCAGCAGCACCGGGAAGAAGTAGATCATCGCGTTGCCGGCGGCGGCCAGGATCGCGTAGGTGTCGGAGGTGTTGGCCAGCCAGTGGAACTTCACGGCGACGGCCAGCAGCCCCTGGATGATGCCCACGGAGGCCAGCACCGGGATGTACGGGGTGAAGATCGCCGAGATGGTGCCCAGCAGGCGGTCCAGCCACGAACCGCTGCCCTTGCCCCGCGCGGGCTTCGCCGCACCGTCACCGGCGGCGTCCTGCGGCTCGGAGTCCTCGGTGCGGACTCCCGGGATCGCGGCGACCGCGCGGTACGCCTCGGGCACCGTCGGTCCCACGATCACCTGGAACTGTCCCTGGGACTCGATCACGCCGACCGCCTCGGACTGCTGCTCGACCCGCTCGCGGTCGGCCTTGTCCGGATCCACCAGCTGGAACCGCAGTCTGGTCGCGCAGTGGGTGACCTGCCGGATGTTGTCCGGCCCTCCCACCGCATCGACGGTGATGCGGGCGAACTCTGCGTACATGTGGTCCTCTCTCCGCGCCGCCGCGTGGCAACGCCTGTCCTGCACTGCACGGGGGTCCCGAGACAGGGGTCCCGGGTTCGGACGACTGCTCCGTCGCAGTCGGCCACCGGCGCGCGGGACGGGAAATGGCGTGGGAGGGCACGGGAGACGGCTGAGCCGGGGTGCCCGCACGCCATCCAGGTACGGGAGAGAGGGGGAGGCTCTTGCGAGACCGGGAGGATGTCCGCCGGGGAAGAGGCCAGCTGCTCTCGTCGACCTGGTCCGGACGCAGGGGGGCGAGCACCGCCTGGACCTGGGTACCGGAATACCGTGCGCCGGACCTCAGATCTTGCCTCGCAGCGAGTAACAACCCTGTGGTCACGATCGAAGCGTGTCGCTTCGTCGAAGTGCCCGCATTATGCATAGACACGTCGGCCCGCGGCAAGTGCGCGACGCCCTTGGCCGGCGTTGCCGTCGTTCCGTGAACCGTCGCGACCCCCTGTCGGTCGATGAAAAGTGACCCCTTCCGTGATCAAGCGATCGGTCTGGCTCCATGGGAGTCAGGTGGCGGGGGTGATCGGTGTGGAGGACCGGGCTGAGCTCCGCCGGCTCCACCGCGCGGAGGGCATGCCGGTCAAGGTGATCCCTCGCCGGCACCGGGGCCCGGAGGCGAAGGGCCGGTCGAGCGGGCGAGCGGCCCCCCGGAGACCTCGTTCCCGCCTGGCCGGGTGTTCTCCTCACCGGCCGATTTCAACACGCAGCCGGCCTGGGGGCTGGAGGCGGCCGGAAAACACGCGGCGGCGCGGTGACGGCGCCGCCGGGCACCGTCACCGCGGCGTGGACGTCAGACCACCATCCAGTCGAGTACCGGGGTGGACTGGAGGTAGACGAGGACAGCGGTGATCAGCAGAAGCAGCATGCTCCAGCCGAAGACCCGGCGGAACAAGGTGCCTTCCTGTCCGACGATGCCCACGGCCGCCGCACCGACCGCCAGCGACTGCGGGGAGATCATCTTGGCCATCACCCCACCGGTGGAGTTGGCCGCTCCGAACAGATAGGGCGAGACGTCCAGTTGATGGGCCGCCGTCACCTGGAGCCCGCCGAACAGGGCGTTGGCCCCGGCGTCCGTCCCGGTGATGGCAACGCCGAACCAGCCGACGACCGGCGACAGGAAGGCGAAGAAGCCACCCGAACCTGCGAGCCACTGGCCGAGGGTGACGATCTGTCCGGACTGGTTCATCACGTACGACAGCGAGAACACACACAGGATGGTGAAGATCGCCCAGCCGAACTGACGGATCGTCCGTCCGTAGACACGCATCCCGGTGGTGGGACCGGTCTTGAGGACCAGCATGGTGAGCAGACCGGATATGAACAGCAGGGTGCCGGTGTGGGACGCCCAGTTGAGGACGTAGTTGGTGGCCATGGGGTCACCGTCCGAGTTGAGGATGTGCAGTCCCGGCCAGGCGAAGGTGCAGGTGCCCTTGGCCAGCCAGTCCTTCACGGCTTCGATCTGGGCCAGGGAGAACAGCAGCACGATGATCCCGTAGGGGGCGAAGGCCCGGATCCGGTCCGCGGTGGAGTCCGCCGTGCCCTCGTGCCGGTGGGGGTCGTCGTCGCGGATGCCGCTGCCGGCCGGGGCCCCGTCGCCGGCTCCGTCCGTCTCGTCGGCGGGCTCCGGCTTCCAGAACCGGTTGAGCAGCAGGATCGCGCCGACCGACACGAGCGCCGCGAAGATGTCGGTGAGCTTGTAGGCGAAGTAGTTCGAGAAGACGAACTGCGAGAAGGAGAACGACAGTCCGGCAGCCAGAGCGGCCGGCCACACCTGACGCAGTCCCCGCCGCCCGTCGGCCATGTACAGCAGCACGAAGGGGACGAGCGCGGCGAGCAGCGGGGTCTGCCGCCCCGCCATCGCCCCGAACCGGTCCGCGTCCAGACCGGTGGTCGCACCGATGATGGTGATCGGGTTGCCCATGCCGCCGAAGGCCACCGGGGCGGTGTCGGCCACGAGCGTCAGTGCCGCGGCCTTGAGCGGGCTGAAGCCCAGGGCGATCAGCATCACCGCGCAGATGGCTATCGGGGAACCGCCTCCGGCCAGTGCTTCGAGCAACGCCCCAAAGGCGAAGGCGATCACGATGGCCTGGATCCGGCGGTCGTCGCTGACCGACGCGAACGCCCGGCGCAGCGTGTGGAAGTCGCCCGTCTCCACGGTGAGGTTGTAGATCCAGATGGCGTTGAACGTGATCCACAAGATGGCCAGCACGCTGAATGCCGCTCCGAAGGCGGCCGAGTCCAGGGCCTGGCCGACGGGCATCGAGTAGCCGAGGACGGCCACCCCCAGGGCGACGAGAAGACCGGCGAGTCCGGCCCAGTGCGCCTTCAGACGTATTCCGCCGAGCAGGACCAGCAGGACGAGCAGGGGGAGCAGGGCCAGCAGCGCGGAGAGGAACAGCGATCCCGTCGGATCGAAGTCTTGGGTGTACATGATCACCTCAAGTGCGGGTTGGAGCGGCCTCCGAGTGTTCTGTCAGACGGAACGTGAGTCCGCAGGACGGACTATAGACTGACCCGCGCAACCATCGATCCCGCGAAACGAGGGCCGATCATGGACGTCCGCCATCCGACACACCCGGAGCAGATACCGGGGTTCGACACCGAGCGACTGCGAGCCCACTACCTGGTCGAGGACCTGTTCCCCTCCGACCGAGTGGCGGCCGTGTACACACACCAGGACCGGATGGTGATCGCGGGCACCAGCCCGCGGGCAAACACGCCGGTCACCCTTCCCGCGTTCGACCCGCTGCGCGCCGAGTACTTCCTCATGCGCCGCGAGGCCGGAGTGGTCAATGTCGGGGCGCCCGGCACGGTGACGGTGGACGGCACCGAGTACGCACTCGGCAACAAGGACTGCCTCTACATCGGACGCGGCGCCCGCGAAGTGATCTTCGCCACAGATTCCGGCTCCGGTGACGGGAGCGGGACGCGAGCACGCTTCTACCTCGTCTCGACGCCCGCCCACACCGCCCACCCCACCGGCCTGGCCCGGCTGGCGGACACCGAGGGAGAGCGGCTCGGCAGCCGCGAGGGCTCCAACGACCGGGTCATCCGCCGTTACATCCACGAGGGCGGCATCCGCAGCTGCCAGCTCGTGCTGGGCGTGACGATCCTCGAGCCCGGCTCGATGTGGAACACGATGCCGTGCCACACCCATGACCGGCGTACCGAGGCGTATCTCTACACCGACCTCCCGGCGGACGCCAGGGTGGTGCATCTGATGGGGCGCCCGGACCAGACTCGCAACATCATCGTCGCCGACGGCCAGGCGGTCATCTCGCCCAGCTGGTCCGTGCACTGCGGGTTCGGCACCCGCGCCTACGCCTTCGTGTGGGCCATGGGCGGCGAGGACCAGACCTTCGACGACATGGACCATGTCGCCGTCACGGAAATGCGGTGACCGCGGTGAACGCACAGTCCACGAAGAACCCGGCACACCCGGCCGACGGCCCTGCCGGCCTGTTCTCCCTCGCCGGTCGTACCGCGCTGGTGACCGGCGCCGGATCAGGCATCGGGCAGGCCATCGCCATCGGTCTGGCCCGGGCCGGGGCCGACCTCGTCCTGGCCGGCCTGAGCCCCGACATGGAGGACACCGCCGCACCGGCTCGCGCCGCCGGCGCCGAGGTGGAGTCGATCGGCATCGACCTGGGCGACCCGGAACGCGTCCACGCCCTCACCGCGGACCTCAACAGCCGTCACGAGATCGACATCCTGGTGAACAACGCCGGGATGATCTCCCGCGCACCGGCTGCCGAGGTGGAGTACGCCGACTGGCGGAGGGTGACGGCCGTCAACATGGACGCGGTCTTCCTGCTGTCCCAGGCGTTCGGGCGAAAGATGGCCGAACGCGGCTCGGGCAAGATCATTTCTACCGCGTCGCTGCTGGCCTTCCAGGGCGGCATCAACGTCGCCTCGTACACCGCCACCAAGCACGCGGTGGCCGGCGTGACCAAGGCGCTTGCCAATGAGTGGGGTGGCCGCGGGGTCCAGGTCAACGCGATAGCGCCCGGGTACAT
The DNA here is from genome assembly GCF_040644295.1 of Streptomyces sp. NPDC047000. Classification (NCBI taxonomy): domain Bacteria; kingdom Bacillati; phylum Actinomycetota; class Actinomycetes; order Kitasatosporales; family Streptomycetaceae; genus Streptomyces; species Streptomyces sp. NPDC047000. The sequence goes on along the minus strand of NZ_JBEYWE010000017.1, from coordinate 8,055 downwards.
CGCCACTCAGAACACCGCGCCGCTGCGCGCCGACGCCGAGCGGGAAAAAGAGATCAAGCAGCGCATCCCGGCCGGTCGCTGGGGTACCCCCGGGGATATCGTGGGGCCAGCGGTCTTCCTCGCCTCCTCGGCATCCGACTATGTGAACGGTCATGTGCTCGTGGTCGACGGTGGATGGATGGCGCGGTGATAATGCCACGATGAGCGGGCGCCCGGGACGGGGCGCCCCGCACGGACGACGGGTGACGGGCAGCCAGTGAAGAGCAATCCAGGTGGGGGAAACGCCTCGGAGAAGGTCTTGACCGTCCTGGAGGCGCTTGCCGACCACGAGCGCGTCACCGACATCGCCGAGGTCACCGGCCTGCCCAAGTCCACCGTGCACCGCATCCTGCGGGTCCTGGTGGACCACCAGTTCGCACTGAACGTGGGCGGCGGCCGGTACCTCGGCGGTCCGCGGATCCTCTCCCTGTCCAGCAAGGTGCTGGGACGCTTCGAACCGGCCTACTACGCCGACGCGGCGCTGCGGAAACTGCAGCAGGAGACCGGGTACACCGTCCATCTCGGGCTTCTCGTCGGCGACGACGTGGTGTACGTGGCCAAGGTCGAAGGCAGCAAGCCCTACCACATGCCGTCACGGGTGGGCATGAGCATCCGGCCGCACTGCACCGCTGTCGGCAAGGCGGCGCTGTCCTGGACGGACGAGAGCCAGGTGCGGGAGATGGTGCGCCGCGCCGGGATGGAACGGCGCACCGCCCACACCATCACCGACGAGGACGCTCTCGTCGCGGAACTGCGGGCGGTCCGGGAGCGCGGTTACGCCCTGGACATGGAGGAGAACGAGAACGGCATCATCTGCCTCGGCGCACCTGTCTTCGACCATGCCGGAAAGGCCGTGGGCGGGGTCAGCATCTCCACACTGACCTTGGAGCCGTGGAAACAGCCGGTGGAGGATCTCGCGGGTACGGTCGTCAAGGTGGGCGAGGAGATCTCCCGCTCCTTCGGCGCTCCCGCCGCCACCGCCGCCGTCAGAAGCTGATCAGCCGCAGCACCACGTCCGCGCCGGCACCACCGCGCGGCCGGCTGGCCTGCGTGCCTAGAGGCCGCCACCGGTGAGGTGATCGGCTCCGCCGTTCAATTTGACATGCTCACGACATTAACATTCCGGCGGCCACCCTCCCCCGCCAGGTCTTCGGTCCCCGCCACCCGGCCCCCACGACCCCTGCCGACCGATGCCGTTCTTCCTTCGCCCCGGCCCGCACAGCCCATGACCGCGTTCTCTTTGATGGAATATTGTTCCGTACGACAGAACAGAGGAGTGCTCATGAAGTCGAACGCTTCCCGGCCCCGTACGGGCCCCGGCCGACCGGTGCGTGTCCTCGCGATCGGCGAGTGCATGACGGAACTCGTCCACCTGGATGGCTGCACACTCCGTCTGGGATACGCGGGCGACACCTTCAACACCGCGGTCTACCTGGCTCGTTGCACCGATCCCGGGCAGGTCGAGGTGGACTATCTGACCATGCTCGGCAATGACCACTACAGCGAAGGCATCGTCGCCGCCCTGCGTCGCGAAGGCATCGGCACCGCACCCGTGCAGCGGATCGACGGGGCTCAGCCCGGGCTGTACCTGGTGGACACCGACGCGGCAGGGGAACGGACCTTCACCTACTACAGGTCGCAGTCAGCGGCCCGGCAGCTGTTCGGTCCCCTGTGCCCACCCGAGGTGGACAGGCTGCCGGCCGAATACGACGTCGTCTACCTGTCCGCCGTCACGCTCCACATCCTGCCGCCCAGGGCCCGTGAGCGGCTGCTGACCGCGCTCCGCGCCGCACGCGCCCGCGGCACCGACGTGGTGTTCGACAGCAATTACCGCCCAGCCGGATGGCCCGACCCCGGCACAGCCCGAGCAGCGGTCTCGGCCGCCTGGCGGCTGACGACGATCGCCCTGCCGACCTTCACGGACGAAGCGGCACTGTTCGACGACAGCTCAGCGGCCGGCAGCGTCGCGCGACTGACCGGCCTCGGCATCCCGGAGGTCGTGGTCAAGGACGGAGCCCGGGGCTGCGTGGTGTGGGACGGCGAACGCCCTCGCCCCGTCGCGGTGACCGCGGTCCCGTCAATCGTGGACACGACAGCGGCCGGTGACGCCTTCAACGGCGGATATCTGGCCGCGCGTCTGACCGGGTCCGACCCCCTCACCGCGGCCCGCCGGGCCGGCACCCTGGCGGGCCAGGTGATCGGCCATCGCGGTGCCGTCCTCCCCGCCGCCGTTCTGCCCCCGCGCGCATACCGCGCCGAGGACAACACTGCACCCCGCCCACCTGCCGACGCGGTCGCCGTAGGCGGCGCCGCCCGGACCCGTACGAAGGACGCCCGATGACCTCCACACGACTGTCTCTCCGCTCACCGCTGGACCTCGTCCCCGTCCTGCCGGTCGTGGTGCTGGAGGACGCCACCGCTGCGGTGCCGCTCGCCCGCACCCTGGTCTCCTGCGGTCTGACCGCCATCGAAGTGACGCTGCGCACCCCAGCCGCACTGGAGGCCGTCCGGGCCATCGCCGCCGAGGTCCCGGACGCCGTGGTGGGAGCCGGTACGGTGCTCACCACGGCACAGGCCGACGCCGCCGTGGCGGCGGGAGCCCGGTTCCTGGTCAGCCCGGGTTCGACGGACCTGCTCGTGGCCGCGATGCGGGACACCGGGGTTCCCTTCCTGCCCGGGGTGGCCACGGCCTCGGAGGCGGTGACCCTGCTGGAGCAGGGCATCACCGACATGAAGTTCTTCCCGGCCCAGGCCGCAGGCGGCGCCGCGTATCTGCGGGCGCTGGCGTCACCGCTGCCTCAGGTGCGGTTCTGCCCCACCGGCGGGATAACGGCGGCCAACGCGCCGTCCTATCTGTCGCTGCCCAACGTCGCCTGCGTGGGCGGCAGCTGGATGCTGCCGGCCGCCGCGGTGCAGGCCGGGGACTGGACCACCGTCGCGGCGCTGGCGCGCGACGCCGCCAGCCTGGGACACCACGCCCCCGAGAACGGCTGACCCCCGGGCCGCCCGGCGCCCGGGCGGCGGCGCGCCCGGCGGACGGCCGGATCATGAGCGGTACCCGGTGCCGGTCCGGGTCCGTCGTCGCGATCACCGCCGTCCCGGTCACGGTGCCGTCGTCGCCGGCCACGTCACGCACGGGCCGGAGCCCATCCGGCGGCACATCGCCGGGCCCGCGGCGCTGCCGGCATGGACGTACGCCTCCCGCAAAGGAACTCGTGGTACACGGCGACAAGTGCCTGGACGCCTACGACCTGGGCGACCTGGGCACCACCAACGGCACCAAGGCCGTCATCCGGGACTGCAACGGCCAGGACAAGACGTGACTCTGTGACGCGCCGCTCCCGCCGCACCTGAACCTCGGCGGGAGCGCGGCTCGCGAGACGCCTGCGCGGCATTTCGCGAGCCGTGAACATCGCCTCGTTGCAAGGCAGATGAGATATCCGAGTACGATCACCGCGAACTCGGTCTGTATCTTTCACCGGCGCGATGGAGTTGCCATGACCACCGACCCCCAGCCGTCCCCGCCGATCGACACCAGCAGGGCGCACCCAGCGCGGGTCTACGACTGGCTGCTCGGCGGCAAGGACAACTATCCGGTCGACGAGGCGGTCGGCGAGAAGCTGCCGCCCGAGGCGAGAGACGCCGCCCGGCAGAACCGTCAGTTCATGCACCGGGCGGCGTCATGGCTCGCCACGCAGGGCATCGATCAGTTCCTGGACGTCGGCACCGGCATTCCCACCGCGCCGAACCTGCACCAGATCGTGCAGAACATCGTGCCGTCGGCCAGGGTCGTCTACACCGACAACGACCCGATCGTCCTGCGGCACGCCGAGGCACTGCTGATCAGCCGTCCCGAGGGAGCGACCGACTACGTCCAGGCCGATGTGCGCGACCCGGAGGCGATCGTCCGGCACGCCCGGCACATCCTCGACTTCGACCGCCCGATCGCGCTCTCGCTCATCGCGCTGATGCACTTCATCACCGATGAGCAGGACGCCCACGGCATCGTCCGTGCCCTGGTCCGCACACTGCCGTCGGGCAGCGGTCTGATCCTCTCGCACGCCGCGTCCGACCTGTTCCCGGAACTCGCCGAACAGGTCGTCGCCGAGTACGCCAAGGGCGGTATCCGGCTCGCCTTCCGCACCCGCTCCGAAGTGGGGCGCTTCTTCGACGGCCTGGATCTCGTACCGCCCGGACTGGTGACGGCGACCGACTGGTTCGCCTCCGCCCCGGCCCCGGAACGGGAGGACAGCGGCATCTACGCGGGTGTGGCCCGTATCCGCTGAACCCGTCACCGGCCGTCGCCCGTCGGCGGGTGTCAGGGCGTGGTTCCGAAGGTCACCTTGTAGTAGCAGGCCCCCTTGCAGGCCATGGTCGCGGAGTCGTCGAAGGCGTAGGAATAGGCGTACGGCTCGGCCCGCTTGAAGACCTGGGTGTAGTCCACCGGCCACTTGGAGGGGACACACTTCTCGCGGCCGGCCCATGCGCCCCGGCAGCAGTACGTGTCGCCCCCGAACGCGGCGCACGGCGGCTTGCAGCCGACGACCCGGCCGCCCGAGACGGACCGCATCGCGGTGGGACAGTCGATGTCCGAGGTGCAGCGTCCCTGGTAGCAGCCGGAGGAGCTGACCGGGTCGACGGTCGTGGTGTGGGAGACGTTGATGTACATGGGCAGGTTCGAACCGTCGACCATGCTCACGTCGTAGAAGTCCATGCCCGCGTACGCGTCCAGGGTGAACTCGCCCAGTGTGGTGGGCGGGTTGGGGCCGTCGCACACGCTGGTGCAGTCGCCGGACGCACAGGGGCCCGCGGCGGTGGCGGCACATCCGGTACGGCCCCAGACACGGCCGCCCCAGTTGTCCGCCACGGTCACGGACATGCTCTGACCGGGGGCCAGCCTGTGGCCGGCCGGATATGCGGCGGTGTCGGTGACGATCGCCCAGACCGTCTCCGGGGTCCGGTTGACGACCGTGATCAGGCGCTTGCCGGCCGGTACCGCCGACGGCCGGGCCACCGTCGTGCCCGGACCGGTGGCCGGCTTCGGTGTGCGCTTCGCCGTCGCGCTCGCCTTCGCGGAGGGCGAGGGCGACGCCGAGGCGCTGCGACGCGGTGAGGGCGAGGGGGACGGGGAAGCGTCCGGCGCGGGGGACGGCCTGAGCCCGGCGGTGACGTGGCGGTCCGTGTCCGCCGTGCGCGCGGTGCCGGTGCCCGTGCCCGACGGTGACCATGTGCCGTACGCGATCAGTACCGCGACCGCTGCCGCGAGGGCGGCCGTCCCCGCGTACCACCAGCGGTGACGTGCCGGGCTCGCACCGTGTCTTCTGTGTCCGCTTGCCATTGCTGCGCCTCTTCCTCGTGCCGGTCGCGGGGCGTCCTCTCGTATCGGTGACGTCGCCGGCGGCCGCCGACAACACAAATTCCGGGGCGGGCCGCCGTTCTCGCCGTCCAGCACGTCGGACCCGCCGCGGAGCGCCGGTGTGGCGCGGTGTCCGCAATCGCAGTCCGACGGCACACCGGGCCGGCTGCGTCACCGGTTCCGGCGCACGGTCCCGCCGATGCCCAGCACCTTCGCCTCGGCCTGTGGATCGAGTCCCGGGGCGGTGCGGTCCGGCCGCCCCGGTGCCGTGCCGCCGATGTCCCGGAGCCACTGCCAGGTGTCGGTGACGGTCTCCTCGACCGGGCGGCAGCGCAGCCCCTCCCCCACCGCCCGCGACACGTCCGCGCCGTGCAGGGCGTCGTGCAGCTCGCCGGCCGGCGGGACCCACACCGGCAGCTGGGTCCACGGTTCGATTCCCGCGTCGAGGATCACCTGCGGATCGGTCCAGCGCAGTTCGGCCGGGCCGCCGGTCGCCCGTGCGCAGGCGTCCAGCAGCGTGCCCATGGTGGCGTGTCCCTGAGGGCTGATCAGGTTGTACGGCCCGCTCAGCTCCCGCTGCACGGCTTCGAGGATCCACTCGGCGAGGTCCCGGACGTCGACGTACTGCAGAGGCAGGTCCCGGGGCCCGGGCGCGAGCACCGGGCCACCGCGCGCGACGCGGTTCAGCCACCACGGCAGCCGGCCGACGTTCTCGTACGGCCCGAGGATCAGTCCGGCCCGGACCAGCAGTGAGCGGTCCGGGCCGAACCCGGCCACGGCCGCCAGCTCGCCGCCCCGCTTGTCGCACGCGTAGTCCGTCCGGTCCGCGTCGGCCGAGGCGCCCTCGACGAGCGGCGCGTCCTCCCCGTACCCGGCGGGCGGTGCCCACGCGTACACCGAGCAACTGGACACGTACGCGCACCTGCCCGCGCGGCCCCGCAGCAACCGCGCGGCGTCACGCACCGCGCGAGGCGCCCCCGACCAGGTGTCGACGACCGCGTCCCAGGTGCTGCCGGCCTCCGCCAGGGCGGCGAGCCCGCCGGGCACGGTGCGGTCGCCGTGCAGCACCCGCACCCCGGCCGGGGCATCGTGCCGTCCGCGATGGAACACGGTCACCTCCCAGCCGTGTCCGAGGGCCGTCTCGGCCACGGCCCGTCCCGCGAACTCCGTACCTCCCAATACCAGAAGTCTCATACGGCCCACGGTGCCGGACCGGACCGTACGACGGAACCGGGTTCTGCCGACGGCAGAGACGCCGGCGCGGGAAGCCCTCCCGGTGAGGTGGGATGATCTTCTTTCATGAATTCCGATCGTCAGGAACCCCGTACGGGTCGGCCTCCGGTGCGCGTGTCGTGGTGGCTCGGCCGGGGGCCTGGTCCGCAGGCCGTCCGGGACTTGTTCGTCGGCCCCTTCAACGCCGGCCAGGAACAGGTGCGGTTGGACATGAAGGTACTGGCGTCCGCCGCCCGGGAGCGGACGGTGGAGGCTCTGGAGGCGGGGACCGGACCGGACATCGTGATGGTGCCCCGCGCAGGTGACTTCGTGTCGCTGGCCTCGCGTGGACTCCTGCTCGACCTGACCCCCTACGCCGACCGTCACGGCTGGGGTGCACGGCTGCTCGCACCGGCTCTGCGGCTGGCCACCGTGGACGGCCGGCTGTTCGGTGTCCCGCGAAGCAGCGAGACGATAACGCTGCTGTTCAACCCGCGGGTCGTCGAGGAGCTGGGGCACGGCGCACCGTCCTCGTTGCCGGAACTGGAGGGGCTCGCCCGGCACGCGCTCCGCCGGGGCATCACCCCGTTCGGGGCCGGCTGCGCGGACATGCCAGAGTCCTGCGAGCTCCTGTGGACGCTCGTCCTCAACCATTACGCGGGTCCGGCTGCCGTGCGTGCCGCCCTGCGCGGCGAGATCCCCTGGACGTCCGAGGTGTTCGTCGCGGCGGTCGACTGCCTGCGCTCATGGTTCGACCGGGGATGGTTCGGGGCCGGCTACTTCGACGACACCGTCGAGCAAGGGCTGGAGCGGGTCGTGAACGGTGCGGCGGCGATGGCGCTGGCGATGACGGGCATGCTGCCGGCAGACCACGCGGGGCTGGGCACGGTCCCCTTCCCTCCGCTGCGAGACCAGGTGGCCACGCCGCTGTTCGTGTTCGGTACCGCCAGTCTGCTCGGTGTCAACGCGTCGTCACGGGCGGCGGATGCCGCGGCGCTCGTGCTCGACGCGCTGTTCGACCGGGACGTACGCCGCCGTTTCTCCGCCCGGGTCCCGGGCGACTGGAACATTCCTCTGGCGGACCCGGACGCCGATGCGCTGCGCGCGGCGTCACCGGGCATCTTCGCGGACGCCGCCATCGGTCTCACCCGCGCTGTGGCCGAGGGACGGTACGGGTACGCGACCTGGTCCTTCCTGCCGCCGAAGGCAGAGGCTCTTGTCGTGGCGCACGTCCGTCCCCTGGCCGATGGCCGGATGACGTCCCGTGACCATCTGACGGAGCTGCACTCGGTGTTCACCGCGGAGTCGGGGGGCGGCACCTCACCCGGACTGGACTAGTGCCGCGGCAGGCAGCGTTCGCCCCGTCGCGACGCCCGGCACTCCCCCAAGCTCTTCGAGCAGGGGGGACCCCCAGAGAGCACGCACCGGACGCCGCTCCTTCACGGGCA
>NZ_JBEYWE010000016.1:54410-172698 GCF_040644295.1 Streptomyces sp. NPDC047000 | reverse complement strand
GAACCCCAAGCCGTTCGTCTGGACGAAGACCGCCGACGACATCCTCGACACCCTCGCCGCATACTGCACACGAATTAACGACTCAGGACACTAGATGCTCTTAGCTTCCCAAGCTCAGGGCGCTGGCAGTTTCCCCGTCGGGTAGGTCTGGCACGGACGTGTCGCCGTATGCTCAGCCGTCTTCCCCGTCTGTTCCAGGAGTGAGCCGTGCGTCGCTGCGTCATGGTCGTGCTGTTGGCTGGCATCTGCGCCGTAGGTTGCTCACCCACGCCCGCGGCGTCCAGCCATATACCGTCTGCCGGTACCACTGCGGCGCCGGCTAGCGACGTGGCGTCCGCGTCTCCCAGCGTTCCCGCCTGCCAGGCATCTGCGCAAGCCGACGAAGCGCTGTCTGCATCTGGTGCGCTCCTGGTGACTGCGGTGTCCTTGAGTGACGAGACCCTGACCGCAGCGGGACGAATCGTGAAGCAGGCTCAGGGCCTGAAGAGCGTCTCCGAATCAGTGTGCCGGATTGAGACTGGCAACAGTGGCAAGCCGAACAGGCAGACCGTGTGCCAGGCGGCCAAGGAACTGGACCGTGACGGCGGTTTGAGAGCCCAAACGGAGGCGGAGAACGTAGCCGACGCGGCAGAACTGGCTTCGGCTGATGACATAGACACCTTCAACAAGCAGTTGGACGCCGTCGCGGATCCAGCAAGCTCAGGCACCATCGCTCTGCTCGCCAAGTACTGCGACGATCCCCTCTCATAGGGGGAGCCTCGGCCCACCAGGCGTGACCGTAGCCGTCTCAGTTTCCGTCTCATTCAGCCACGTTCACGGCCGTTCAGCTGAGACCATCAGGCCACTCACCCTGGCAGTCAACTGCTCATGAACGCAGGTGAACGCCCCTGCACACACCCCATGACCTCACCACCACAGTTGGAAAGCGTGTTGGGGGCAACCCCTCACGAGTTCGAATCTCGTATCCTCCGCCAGTGCCTCACCGGGCACGATGTCGAAGGGCCCCACCGCTTGCGGTGGGGCCCTTCGACGTTGTCCGTCCCAGTCTCCGTCTCGCTCATTTCCGGCATTGAGGTCATTTCTCCTACGTGGGGCGGCGCACGCCCCGGCGAACCTTCGGGAAACGACTCAGATGCAGGAGTATGTTTTATGTAGCCGTACTTCTCTATCCGAGGGCGACGCATGGACAAGCCTGCCGAGGTGTTCGACCGGGATTACGAGTGGTCAGCGCTGAGCCGGTTCATCACCGATCCGCAGCCAGGCGCGACCCTCGGCGTAGTCTCCGGACGTCGCCGCCAGGGCAAGACATTCTTGTTGGACGCCGCCTGCCGTGCCGCCGGTGGGTTCTATTTCGGCGCGACCGAAGCAGCCGACGCCGAGTCGCTCCGCAGGATCAGCTCCGCGCTGACCGCCCACGTCCGCCCCGCCAGCCCGTACCACTTCGCCAACTGGTCGGAGGCCGTCGACGCTCTGCTCGCCCTCGGCTCCGAGCGCCCCGTCCCCGTGGTGATCGACGAGTTTCCGTACCTCGCCAAGGCCAATCCGGAGCTCCCCTCGATCATCCAGGAGGCCCTGCGTCCTCTGCGTGACCAGCGCACCGGCTCCCGGACCCGGTTGCTGCTGTGCGGGTCGGCCTTGTCCTTCATGGGCCGGCTGCTTTCAGGCAACGCGCCTCTGCGCGGCCGAGCGGGACTCGAACTTGTCGTACGCCCCCTCGACCACCGTCTCGCCGCCGAGTTCTGGGACATCACGGATCCCCGTCTTGCACTGCAGGTCAACTCGATCGTCGGCGGCACTCCCGCCTATCGACGTGAGTTCGCCCGAGGTGACAGTCCAGCCGGGCTCGAGGACTTCGACGACTGGGTCGTACGTACGGTTCTCAATCCCGAGACGCCCCTCTTTCGCGAGGCTCGGTACCTGCTTGCCGAGGAACCAGACCTGCGGGACACCGCCCTGTACCTGTCCGTCCTGGCGGCCGTGGCCGACGGCAACGCCACGCGTGGAGGCATGGCCGGGTATCTGGAGCGCAAGGCCACCGACATCGCACACCCCATCAACGTCCTCGAGGACGCCGGTCTGCTGTACCGGGACGCCGACGCCTTCCGCGACAACCGCCCCACCTATCGCATCGCCGAACCACTGATCGGCTTCTACCACGCCATCATGCGCCCGGTATGGGACCAGTTGGAGCGCCCCGGCAGCGCTGCCCGGGTCTGGCAGGCGAGCCGCCGCCGTTTCGTCAGCAACGTCATGGGGCCCCATTTCGAGCAGGTCTGCCGCGACTGGGCCCTGCATCATGCCGACCCCGATGTGCTCGGTGGCCTGCCCGCCCGCGTCGGGCACGGAGTGGTCCACGATCCCAAAGCCCGCACCGGCCACGAGGTCGACGTGGCCGTTGTGGGCATCGCCGACGGACACGCCAAGCCCCCGCTTCTGGCCATCGGCGAAGCCAAGTGGAACGACACCATGGGCTTCGCCCACATCGAACGCCTCAAGCACATCCGCGAGCTCATCGCGCAGGCGGGACGCTACGACACCACCCGCACTCGCCTGCTGTGCTTCAGCGGAGCAGGCTTCAACGACAAGGCACACGCCGCCGCTGAGACCTCATCGAGCATTCAACTCGTCGACCTGGCAGGCCTGTACGGCCAGGCGTGAGCAAGCCGGCACGGCAGCCGGTGGCCAGACGGTTGCTGTTCCTCGGCTCGGTCAAGTGGCTGGAGAACGCCGCCTTCGACAGCCGTGACCTGGCCGCGCTGCAGAAACACCGGGCGGCGATCACTGACGAGCCCCTACCGCTCGTGGCGGTGTCCCGCAGCGGGATCAGCTGTTCCGGCCTTCAGGCGGCGTACGGCCCCGAGCAACTGATCAGCGCCTGGCGCCGGGCCTGAGGCGGCTGCGGCTGCGACTGCGGCGGTTCTGGCCGCGTCCGCGGTCGTTCGAGAACTTCGAGGATTCGAGGACAACGTTGCCGAAGGGCCCCGCCGCACGGCGGGGCCCTTCGGTGTACGGGGGAAGAGGGGGCTGGGGCTCAGGCCAGGGCGAACTTCTGGGCGCCGGAGCCGTTGCAGTCGTAGATCTGGAGGCGGGTGCCGTTGGCGGTGGCGCCCGACGGGGAGTCGATGCAGCGGCCCGTGGTCGGGTTGGACATCGAGCCGTCGGCGTTGGCGACCCAGTTCTGGTAGCCGCCGCCGTTGCAGGTGGCGAGCTGGAGCTGGGTGCCGTTGGCGTTGGCGCCGCCGGCGATGTCCAGGCACTTGCCGAGGGTCCGCAGGGTCTGGCCGCTCCAGGTCCACTTCTGGTCGAGCGAGGTCGACTGCTGGCAGTCCCAGAGCTGGACCGCGGTGCCGTCACCGCCGGTGTCGTCGCCCGCGACGTCCACGCACTTGCCGCCGGGGCCGTAGATCGGGGTGCCGACGGCGAACTTCTGGGCGTCCGCGCCGTTGCAGTCCCAGATCTGGAGGCGGGTGCCGTTGGCGGTGGCGCCCGACGGGGAGTCGATGCAGCGGCCGCTGGTCGGGTTCTTCAGGGAGCCGTCGCTCTGGCGCACCCAGTTCTGGTAGGCGCCGCTGTTGCAGGTGGCGAGCTGGAGTTTGGTACCGGCGGCGCTGTTGCCGCCGGCGATGTCCAGGCACTTGCCGAGGGTCTGCAGCGTCTGGCCGCTCCAGGTCCAGTGCTGGTCCTTCGCCGCCGACTGGCAGTCCCAGAGCTGGACCGCGGTGCCGTCACCGCCGGTGTCGTCGCCCGCGACGTCCACGCACTTGCCGCCGGGACCGGTGATCGTCTGGCCCGTCACCGAACCGCCGCCGCTCCCGGAGCCGGGCGCCTTGTTGTAGACGGCCACCGAGTCGATCACCAGCTTGCCGCCGGAGACCGTGGCCGCGTTGGGACCGCCGCCGAACGCGTTCGGGAAGCCGCCGCCGATCGCCAGGTCGTAGATGATGAAGAAGGGGTGGTCGATCGCGTCGGCCCAGGTGGTCGCGTCGACCTGGTTGGCGTTGATGGTGTAGAAGTTGGCCCCGTCGAGGTAGAACCGGACCTGTTCCGGCGAGACCGAGCGGTCGATCTCCACCGCGTAGTCGTGGAAGCCGGTCTGACAGCCCGAACAGGCGCGCTCGCCGGAACCGATGCCGGTCGACTCGTTGCACGGGCCGCCCGGGTTCACGCCGCAGTGGATGGTGCTGAAGACGGAGCTGCGGCCGTTGATGTCCTCCATGACGTCGACCTCGCCGGACTTCGGCCAGGTCACGCCGTCGCGCAGGGGTGCGCCGAGCATCCAGAACGCCGGCCAGTAGCCGGCCCCGTTGGCGGTGGTGACGTTCGGCTGCTGGAGGACGGACTCCATACGGACGACGCCGCCGGCCGGGGCGCCGTAGGTCGCCGCCTGGGTCTCGACGCGGCCGGAGGTCCATCCGCCGGCCGGATCGGAACCGGAGTGCAGGGCCTGCAGCACCAGGTGGCCCTGGCCGTCGTAGTAGACGTTCGACGTGCTGCTGGTCATGGTCTCGATCTCACCGGTGCCGAACGTGCTGCCCGCACCGGTGTCGTACTTCCACAGGCTCTGGTCGATGCCGGTGCCGGAGGCGCCGTTGAAGTCGTCGCTCCAGGTGAGGGTGAAACCCGACGGCGGTGAGGGCACCGCGGCCGCCGCGTTCGACGCTCCGGCGAGGGTGGTCGCCACGGTGACAGCGACGACGGGGAGCAGTCCGAGCGTTCTCTTCCACCCGTCGCGCCGCTGTCTTGTCCAACTCAAGCGCATTCGTCCGACCTCCGTGGGGGGAGTGGGGGGTAGGCGTGCTTTCGCCTGCGGCAAAGCCGCCTCTGACGGGACAACACCGGGGGCATGCTAGCGACTTGTGGCGCCCATTCCTGTCATGCACACAGTTTGTTAAGGGTCGGGCATACGGCAAAATGGTTGGCACACCCATCTTTCGGAACATCGCCCGCACCGAGGGCCCCGGGCGGGACGGCAACCGGCCGCACCGGCCGACGGCCCCGGCCCGGGGCCGATGATGGGACGGACGGAACCGGACGGGGCCGGACCGGGCCGGGCGGGGATCGCCGGCCCGGGGCAGCGGACATGAGGGGCGGCGCAGTGACGGAGAGCGGAACCGAAACGGCGGACCAGACCGAAACGGCGGACCAGACCGGGACGGCGGAGGAGACCGGGACGGCGGACCGGACCACGACGGCCGACGGAACCGGGGCCGGGAGCCGGAGCCGGAGCCGGACCGAGGCCGAGAGCCGGACCGGGGCCGGGACGGCGGACGGGGCCCCGGCCCGGGGGGCGTTGCGGCGGCGGCTGGGCGGGGGTGTGGTGCTGCTGGTCCTGGCGCTGCTGTTCCTGGTCCCGTGGTGGACGCTGTTCGGATCCGGCGCCGGCTGGCCGCTGCCGGTGTTCCTGGCGGGGACGGCCGTCTTCGCCGCCTCGCTGGTCTCGTTCCCGTTCCTGATGGCCGCCGGCCACGCACGGGGCGACGACCGGGCGGCCCGGATCGCGGACACCACCCTCGGCGTGGTGTGGGTGCTCTTCACCTGGTCGGTACTGGGCGGCCTGGTGCATCTGGCGCTGATCGGGCTCGGCGTCGGCGGAGCGGGCCGGGCCGTCGCGGTGGCGGTCGCCGTGGTGTCGGCCGTGCTGCTGGCCTGGGGGCACCACGAGGCCATGCGGGTGCCGCGGGTACGCAGGCTGGACGTCCGCCTGCCGCGGCTCGGCGCCGGACTCGACGGCACCCGGGTGGTCGTCCTGGCGGACACCCACTACGGGCCGATCGACCGGGCCCGCTGGTCGGAGCGGGTGGCCGAGGCGGTCGACGCCCTGGAGGCGGACGTCGTCGTGCACGCCGGCGACATCGCGGACGGCACCCCCGACCGGCGCCGTGCCCAGTCGGCCCCGCTCGGCACGGTCCGGGCGCGGCTGGCGAAGGTCTACGTCACCGGGAACCACGAGTACTTCGGGGAGGCCCAGGGCTGGCTGGACCGGATGGCGGAGCTGGGCTGGGAGCCGCTGCACAACCGGCACCTGGTGGTGGAGCGCGGCGGGGACGCCCTGGTCCTCGCCGGTGTGGACGACGTGACCGCCGAGGGGTCGGGACTGGCCGGGCACCGCGCCGACCTGGAGACCGCGCTGGCCGGGGCGGACCCGCGGCGGCCGGTGCTGCTCGTCGCGCACCAGCCCAAGTTCGTCCGGCACGCCGCTGCCGCCGGCATCGACCTGCAGATCTCCGGGCACACGCACGGCGGCCAGATCTGGCCGTTCCACTACCTCGTCCGGACCGACCAGCCGGTGGTGCAGGGGCTGAGCCGGCACGGGGAGCGGACCCTCCTCTACACCAGCCGGGGCACCGGTTTCTGGGGCCCGCCCTTCCGGATCTTCGCACCGAGCGAGATCACCCTCCTCACCCTCCGCACGGCCGTCTGACCCGCCCCACCGACCCAAGGCCCGCCCCACGCAGCCCAGCCGTGCGCAGCCCCGCACAGCTCCGGCGCGCGGCTGCGCACGGCTGGGTGTCTGTGAGCACGGGTTTCAGGTGGCGGTGCACCAGGCCTTCGCCGCTCCGACCGTGTCTTCCCGGCTCCGACCGCCGTTCGGCCGCCGGGCCGGTGGAGGGCTTGACTTGTGCGCGGACCCGGCCGGCGGGCAGAGGCTGTCAGGGGCCGGCACGAACGGTCGGCCACCGGTTCGAAGGTGATACCAGGATCCGTCCCGATCCGCCACGCTCCGTCCCGATCCATCCGTCCCGCGGTGCCCGTGCACGTGCTCACAGATACCGGACGGCCGGTGGGGATGCGAGGTGGTTTCGTCCGTTGGATGGTGGTGTCATGAACCAGCACCACCACGACTCCCACCGTGCGATCGAGATCGACACCCGGCTCGTCACCACCGGTGCCGTGCTCACTGCGGCCGGTGCCGTGGTGGCATGCGCCGGGATGGCCATCGCCGCTTTCGCCGTGTTCACGGCAGGTCGGCGCATGATCCGCGACATGGACGTACCGCCGGCCCAGCAGGCGGCCGCGAAGTGGCGGCAGGCCAGGGAGGCGTCCCGAGCGGGGATGCAGGCGTGGCAGTCCGCGTCCGGCGCCCAGCACGGCGGGTCGCTCGCCGGATAGCCCCGGACAGTCCGTACGGGGCCTGCGGGGACTGTCCGGGGTCTGCGGGGCCTGCGGGGCCTGCGGGGCCTGCGGGGCCTGCGGGGCCTGCGGGTAAAACCTCGGCGCCGCTGCCGAGACTCGCGGCGATGCCGTGCGCCCCGAAGGCCGTGGTGAACCCCGCCGCGTACAGCGGCCACATCCGGCGCGGCGGGACCGGCCCGTCCGGCTCAGCGAGCTTGTCGGGCTCGTCGGGCCGGTGCGTGCCGTCGGCCCGGTCCGGCCGGTCCGGCCGGTTCATCCGCCGTCGCCCACCGGTGCCTCGTGCAAGGCGCGGAAGGCGCGTTCCGCGTAGTCCTCGCAGGCCGCGGCGCACTCCTTCAGCCGCCTGCCGGCCTCGGCGGCCTCCGGGGCGCCGAACACGTCGCGTGCGGTGAGATCGCGGTACCGGCGCCGCAGCCGCTCCAGCGACTGCTCCTTTTCCTCCAGGTCGGCGAGGGTGAACCCGGCGACGTGGATCCCCTGCGCGAGTTCCGCCTCGAACTTCCCGCAGTCGGCGAGGAACCCCGTCCAGTCCTCGGAGCGCAGGGCGGTGAACAGCGCCTGGAAGCGGGCCGCGTCCTCGCTGTCGCGTCCGGACGCGGTGAGGGTCATGGCCTGCCCACCGGCCTGCCCGGTCAGGGCGACCGCCTTGGAGACACCGTCCGCGAAGACCGGTACGTCCGGTACGGCCCACACTCCCTGCCCCAGGGACAGCGCACCGCTCCTCCGCAGCTGCCGCCAGACGGCGACCCGGTGCCGGGACGGTTCCACCGGGACCTTCACCACAACGACGAGCCAGCGGCTCACCGGTTCCCCATGCGACACGTCGACAAATGTAGCAGGCGTTACTTCTGCTTCGGTCACGAGCCGCTCGTCGTGTCATGCGCGGGTGCCGGACGTCCGTAGCATGGGCGCTGTGACAGCCTCCGCGCCGCCCCGCCGCGCGCCGTCGCCGCCGATGTGGTGGCCGGCGGTGCTGGTGTTCGGGCTGCTGGTCGGGCTGGTCGGCATGCACGGGATGGGGTTCGGCGCGTCGGCGGTGGCCGGGAGCGATCACCTCTCCGCGCACTCGGCGCACGCGGCCCACTCGGCGCACTCCGCTCACTCGGCGCGCCCCGCCGACTCCTCCGTGGCCGGCATGCGTCTCGGGACGGCCGACATGTGGGGCCGGTCCGGGGGCGAGGCCGTCTGCCGCAGTGACAGCGACGGTGACGGCGGCGGGCACGCGCAGCATGCCGATGTGAACTGCGCCTCCGCCGCGCTCGGCACCGGGCCGGGGCTCGCCGCTCCGCTGCCCACCCCGTTCGGTCCGGCAGCCGGGTCCGGGGACGGGGTCCGGTCCGCCGACATCGGCCGGGAGGGCGGTCGCGCGCCTCCCTCGCTCAGCGAACTTCAACTCCTGCGGATCTAGGACAGGGCCCCTGCCGTGTCCGCCGCCGCGGTGTGCCGCGGACGGTGGTCGCACGGCGGACGGTCAGCCATGTCCCGCGCCCGGTCCCCGGCGCGCCTCCTCCTCACTCCGCAGGAGTACTTCCGTATGCGTTCCCGCACGAGCAGCGCTCGTTCCCTCTCCCGCCGCGTCGGACTCGGCCTCACCACCGCCGGCGCAGCCGCCCTCGTCCTCTCCGGTTGCAGCAGCAGCGGCGGCAACAGCAGTAGCAGCGACCGGGCCGGTGGCGCCCTGGCCGTCGAACACGTCCACGGCGTCGGTATCGACCCCTCCGACGGGCGCCTGTACGTCGCCACGCACCACGGCGTCGTCGCCGTGGCGCAGGACGGCACGGCCCGGCGGGTCGGTGACACCGCCGACTACATGGGTTTCACCGTCATCGGGCCGAAGACCTTCCTCGGCAGCGGTCATCCGGCCCAGGGCAGCGGTGACGCCGCCGACCGCGGACTGATCCGGTCCGCCGACGGCGGCAGGACCTGGAAGACGCTCTCCCTCGGCGGCTCGACCGACTTCCACGCCCTCGCGTACGCGCACGACGCCGTCTACGGCTGGGACAGCACCCGCGGCACTCTGCGCGTCAGCACCGACCACGCCCACGCCACCTGGGACGAGCGTGCCAGGATCGCCGCGCTGGACCTCGCCGTCAGCCCGAAGGACGCGGACGTCGTACTGGCCACCACCGAGGCCGGTGTCGCCACCAGCACCGACGGCGGCAAGACGTTCGGCCCCGGCTCCGGGCAGGTCATGGCCTATCTGTCCTGGCCCGCCGCCGACGCCCTCTACGGAGTCGATCTGTCCGGCGGCCTCCACGTCAGCGCCGACGGCGGTGCCCACTGGCGGCGGACCGGCACCGTACCCGGCGGACAGCCCGAGGCGCTGACCGCCTACACCGGCGGGCGCGTGCTCGCCGCCACCCAGGACGGGGTCTACGACTCCCGTGACGGCGGCAGGACGTTCGTCAAGCGCCTGGCCGTCTCCTCCGCCGCCGGCTGAGCGCTCCCGGCTCCCGCTTCTTCCTCCAAGGGATCTCTCTGATGAAACACGTCCTCCGACGCGCCGCCGTGGTCTGTCTGGCGGTACCGGCCATCGCGTTCCTCGGCGCCTCCGCCGCACAGGCCTGCCAGTCCCCCACGACCGGTTCGTCGAGCAGCAGCGCCACCCCCGACCCGTTCCCGACCCTCTCCGCCAACGGCACCGGCGCCACGTGTTCCGTGGACGGCGACAGCCACACCGACAGCCCCGGCCACAGCCACACCCACAGCCACGGGATGAGCAACATGCCCGGCATGGACGGCATGGACGGCATGGATGACATGAAGGGCATGGACGGCATGGACATGCCGGGCATGAGCGGGTCTCACACCCACGGGCAGACCACCACCACCGACACCGACCACCCCCGCACCGCCGTCCTCGGCGCGTTCGGCGTCGTCAACGGGGGCGTGATGGCGTCCGCAGCCGTCGTACGCCGCCGTACGCGCGCCGCCAGGAAGGGAGCCGGGCGATGACCGTCACCCCCACACGCCGCAACCTCCTCGACTACAAGCCCGTACGCGCCGTCGCCCGCAGCCGCTGGTACCCCGGGGTGCTCCAGTACGCGGCGACGGCGGTGTTCGCCGTGGTCGTCTACCAGCTCCTCGTCGGACCCCAGGCCGCCCACGACAACCTCGGCACCGCCCTGGTCTGGGTGCTGTGGTGGCCGCTGATCCCGGTCGTGTTCGTCGCCGTCGGGCGGGCGTGGTGCACGGTCTGCCCGTTCGGCAAGCTGTCCGACCTGGTGCAGCGGCTGGTCGGCGTCAACCGGCCGGTGCCGCGGTTCCTCAAGCGCTACGGCATCTGGATCATCGACGCCCAGTTCATCGCCATCACCTGGGCCGACCATGTCTTCGGCATCGTGGAGTCGCCGTGGGGCACCGGGATGCTGCTCCTGCTGATGACCACCGCCGTGGTCGTCTCGGGCGCCTTCTTCACCCGCCGCACCTTCTGCCGGTACCTGTGTTTCCTGGGCGGCCTCTCCGGCAACTACGCCCGCACCGGCGCGGTCGCGCTGCGCGCCGACACCGGCATCTGCGCCACCTGCACGGCACGCGCGGCGTGCTTCAACGGCGGTGACGCGGCGCCCGCCTGCCCGCTGTTCGAGTTCCCCCGGACGATGGACTCGTCCGCCAACTGCAACCTGTGCGCCAACTGCGTCAAGAACTGCCCCAACGACGCGATCACGCTGACGCTGCGTCCGCCGACCAAGGAGCTGTGGTTCGTCCGCAGGCCGAGGATCGAGGAGACCTTCCTCGCCGTGGCGATCATGGGCATCGTCTTCATCCAGAACATCACGATGCTCGGCGTCTGGAACGACGTACTGGACTGGATCTCCGGCACCTTCGGCATCACCGGCCGCGGGGTCATCTTCACCGCCGCGTTCGCGGTGGCGATCGCCGTCCCGGCGGCGCTGCTCGCGGCGGCCTCGTTCGTCGCATCCCGGGTGGCGGGCGGCACGGTGCGGGACAACTTCACCCGGTTCGGGTACGCGCTCATCCCGCTGGACGTCGCCGGGCACGTGGCGCACAACCTGTTCCATCTGCTGGCCGAGGGCAGGTCGGTGTTCTACACGGCCCTCGAGGCACTGGGCCGCCAGGGGTCGTACGGCGCCTCGACCGCGTTCGTCCCGACCGGCACCATCCAGGTGTTGCAGTACGCCGTCGTCGCCCTCGGCGTCACGGGCTCGGCGTACACCGCCTGGCGCATCGCCCGCGGCCCGGCAGCAGCCGGTACGGCCCCCTCGGCCGGATCCGCCGGTCCCGGCGGGGCCGCCGGGCCCGCCGCCGCGCGGACCTGGGCGACCCTGGCGCCGTACGCCGTCCTGCTGCTGGTGTTCGGCGCGTTCAACGTGTACCTGTTCGCCCTGCCGATGGCGATGCGCATGTGAGGGGCGGTCAGGCGGTGCCGCCGGTCTGCGGCGGCAGCCAGGCTCCCGCTCCGGGGGCCGGGCTGCCGCAGGCCGGGAGCGTGACCCGGAACGCGGCGCCGCCCACCGGGGAGTCCGTCACCGTGAGGGTGCCGGAGTGGCGGTGCACGACGTCCCGGGCGATGGCCAGGCCCAGGCCCGCGCCGCCCTCGTCGCGGCTGCGGGCCTCGTCGAGGCGGACGAAGCGTTCGAAGATCCGCTCCCGGTCGGACGGGGGGACGCCGTCGCCGTCGTCGGCGACCGTGAGGGTGACCGTGCCGCCGGTCCGGGCCGCCGTGACCGTGACGGCCGTGGCCGCGTGGCGCTGCGCGTTGTCCACGAGGTTGGCCAGGACCCGGGAGAGCTGGCTCCGGCTGCCCCGGATCTCCAGGGGGTCGTCGGGGACCGTCAGGACCGGGGTGACGCGGTCGGTGGCGGGACGCTGGGCCAGTTCCTCGTGCAGCAGCGTCGTCAGGTCGAACGCGGTGCCGGCCGGCTGTTCGCCCGCGTCGAGGCGGGCCAGCAGGAGGAGGTCCGCGGCCAGGTGCTGGAGGCGTACCACGTCCTGGTGCAGGTCCTTGGTGTCCAGCAGGCCCGGGTGCTGGTCGGCCACCTCGATCTGGGTACGCAACGACGCGATCGGGCTGCGCAGTTCGTGGGAGGCGTCCGCGACGAAACGGTGCTGGCGGTCGACCGACGCCTGCAACGCGGCCAGGGTCTCGTTGGTCGTGCGGGCCAGCCTCGCGATCTCGTCCCGGGAGGCCGGTTCGGGAACGCGGCGCGTCAGGTCCCCGCTGCCGGTGATCTCCGCCATCTCCGCCCGGATGCCCTCCACCGGTCTCAGCGCCCGCCGCGTGACGAGCCACGTCACCCCGGCCACCACGAGCAGCAGGAACGGCAGCCCGACCAGCATCGCCTGTTCGACCTGGTCCAGGACCGCCTGGGCGTCGGCGAGGGACGTGCCCGCGTAGACGGTGTACGTGCGGCCGTCGTACGTCGTGCCCTGGACGGCGGCGAAGCGGTAGTCGCGTACGGTGCCGTCCGGCAGTCGCACGGGGACCGTCCGTACGACGACCGCCGTGCCGACCTCGCCGCGGGGCGGGGTGCTGTAGCTGTCGTCGCCGACGGGGGTGCTGCCGCCGGTGCTGTCGTCACCGACGTCGTCACCGCCGCCGCCACTGCCGTCCTCGCCGCCGCCCTTGCCGCGGCCCCGGCGGTGTCCGTGATCGTCGGAGGACACCGAGGCCGCCGAGGACACCGACGTCGGTGTCGCGGCCGGGGTGGCGGTCGGGGACGGGGTCGCGGTCGTCCTCGGGGCGGGCGCGTAGTCCGGGATCGCGCTCCGGCGGCGTACGGCGTCGTCGGAGGCGGCCAGCACCGCGCCCGTCGAGTCGGTCACCCGGACCAGCCGGCCTCCGGCGTCCGGGAGGTCCGGGGAACCGCGGCCCGTCCCGAAGTCGCCGTTCAGCGCCTGCTGCGAACCGGCCACCGTCCGCGCGGCGATCTCCGACTCCAGGGTCGCCCGGTCGGTGAGGTTGTCGCGCAGCACGGTCGTCACGGCGATCCCCGTGACGATCAGCGCGACCGACACCACCAGGGTGGCGGCGAGCGCGGCCCGGGACCGTACGGAGGCGAAGGGGCGCGGCAGCCGGAACGGGCTACGCATCACGGCCGCCGCCGGCCTCGAGCCGGTACCCCGCTCCGCGCACGGTGGTGATCGACCGCCGTCCGAACGGTACGTCGATCTTGCGGCGCAGGGCGCTGACGTACACCTCGACGATGTTCGGGTCCCCGTCGTACGCGAAGTCCCAGACGTGCGCCAGGATCTCCGCCTTCGACGCCACCCGGCCCGCGTGCAGCGCGAGATGCTCCAGGACCGCGAACTCCTTCGCCGTGAGCGCGATGTCCGTCCCGGCCCGTTCGACACGCCGGGCACCGGGGTCGACGGTGAGGTCACCGATCCGCAGCAGGGGCGCGGCGGACCGGGTGCGGCGGCGCAGCAGGGCGCGGACCCTGGCCTGCAGGACGACGTAGGAGAACGGCTTGGTCAGGTAGTCGTCGGCGCCGGTGTCCAGGCCCTCGGCCTCGTCGTACTCGCCGTCCTTCGCGGTCAGCATCAGCACCGGCGTCTCGTCACCGGACGCCCGCAGCTGCGCGCAGACGCGGTAGCCGTTGAGGCCGGGCAGCATGATGTCCAGCACGATCAGGTCGTAGTCCTGATCCTGCGCCAGATGGAGCCCGGTGACGCCGTCATGGGCGACGTCCACCGCGAAGCCCTCCGCGGCGAGGCCCCGGGCGAGGGCGGTGGCGAGGCGTTTCTCGTCCTCGACTATCAGCAGGCGCATGGGGCCAGCGTCTCAGACCGTTGCTGAAGCGATCTTCAGGATCGTTCAGCGGGGCTTCAGGATCGGTGGCGCACGGTGGTCCCCATGAAGCCGGACGGCAGACGCCGTACGGCAGACCCACACGTCGGGCCCCCACGTCGGGCCCACCCGCCGGACCTCGGAAAGGACCACCCGCCATGCAGGTTCTCCAGCGTTCCCTGAACGGCCGTCACCGCACCGCCGCCGCCCTGCTCACCGCCGCCCTGCTGCTCGGCGGCGCCGGAGCCGCGACCGCCATGACCCTCACCGACGACCACGGCCGCACCCCCGGCCACGGCCGCGGCACGGACGACGCCCCCGGCCACCGGCGCCACACCGCCCACCCGGCCCCGACCGCCGGCACCGCGACCGGCACCCCCGACGACAGCGGCCACCACACCGGCCGCGACGACTCCACGGCCACGCCGTCGGCGCGCTCCACGCCGTCCGCCCAGGCCACGCCGGACGACCACGGCGACCACCGCCGCCACGACGGTCTCGACGACAACGGCCGGGACGACAGGGGCACGGACGACAACGGCCACGACCGCCACGGCAGCGGCAGCGGCCACGGCGGCGACGACCGCTACGACGACTGACGCGACCGCACCACCGCCGCACCACCCCCAGGCGCACGGGCCGGCAGCCGCCCCCCTCCCCTCACCGGGCGGCGGCTGCCGGCCCGTCGTCATGTGCCGTCCACCGGTCGGACGCGCGTGGCTCATTTCCGACCCGGCCGTCCGCTCCGGCAGGCCTCCCGCCCGGCCCGGACCCCCGCCGCACATCAGCCGTTCGGCGGCGCAGCACCGGCCCGACCCCCGTCGTTCAACCGGGCTTCCCAGACTCTGCACGTCCCCAGCCTGCACGTCCCTGCCGCCCGCGGGAGTTGAGTAATGACCCACAGCCACGGCCACAGTCACAGCCACGGTTCCGGACACCACCATCACGACCACGACAGCGGGGAGGCCACTTCGCTGCCGCCCGCCCTCGACCTCTCCGTCCCGGACGCCGAGCTGACGCCCGGCCAGCTCTCGCGCCGCTCCATGCTGCGCCGCACCGGTCTGCTCGGGGCCGGGCTCGCCGCCGGCAGCGTGCTCGCCGGTGCCGGGCAGGCCGCGGCCGCGGTGCCCGCGTCCTCCGGCTCGCGCAGCGACCGGTCCGGCGGCTACCTGTGGCTGTCCGGTGACCACCACATCCACACGCAGCACAGCTCCGACGGCAAGTACCGCGTCATCGACCAGGTCCGCCAGGGCAACGCGCACGGCCTCGACTGGATGGTCATCACCGACCACGGCAGCGACGCCCACGCCAAGATCGGTGTGGACAAGGTCAACCCCGACATCGTCGCCGCCCGCGACAAGATCGAGGACACCCTGGTCTTCCAGGGCCTGGAGTGGAACATCCCGGCCGCCGAGCACGGCACCGTCTTCGTCCACCCCGGCAGGAACGAGGTGGCCGTCCTCAAGGAGTTCGAGAACTCCTTCGACGGCTCGGTCAAGAAGGCCACCGCCAACACCGCGGCCAACGAGGCCCTCGCCATCGCCGGCGTCAACTTCCTCGCCGAGCAGATCCAGCGCCGCAAGGTGAAGGACGCCCTGTTCCTCGCCAACCACCCGGCGCGCAAGGGCATCGACTCCCCGCACGAGATCCGCGGCTGGCGCGACGCCCAGCCGCGCATCGCCGTCGGCATGGAGGGCGCCCCCGGCCACCAGGCCGCCGGTATCGCCGCCCCGCAGGGTCCCGGCTCCGGCCGCGGCTACTACGACAACAGCCCCAGCGCCGACTCGTTCGCCGCGTACCCGCTGGAGAGCTACCGCACCTGGGGCGGCTTCGACTGGATGACCGCCACCGTCGGCGGTCTGTGGGACAGCCTGCTCGCCGAGGGCAAGCCGTGGTGGATCACCGCCAACTCCGACTCCCACAACGTCTACACCGACACCTCGGTGCGCGGCCCGAACAGCGACTTCAACGCCAACGGCCGCTACGACGACCCGGTCTACGGCGGCGTCATGGACCTCTCCGACGGCGACTACTGGCCCGGCCAGTACTCCCGCACGCACGTCGGTGCCTCCTCCTTCTCCTACAAGGCGGTCATGGACGGCATCCGCGCCGGCCGTGTCTGGGTCGACCACGGCGGTCTCATCAGCGGCCTCAACGCCCAGCTCCGCTCCGGCAACCGCGCCGTCACCCTCGGCGACACGCTGACCGTGCGCCGCGGCAGCCAGGTCGACCTGATCGTCGAGATCGGCCTCGCGGGCGGCCCGAACTGGTCGCAGTTCGTGCCCACGCTGGCCCGTGTCGACGTCATCCAGGGCGACGTCACCGGCCCGGTCGCCGACAGGGACGTCTTCACCACGCCCGCCACCAAGGTCGTGAAGTCCTTCGAGGTGAACAAGGCCACCGGTACGGTCCGTCTCACCTACTCCCTCGGCAAGGTCGACAAACCGGTCTACGTCCGGCTGCGCGGCACCGACGGCAACCGCTCCGCCGTCGGCCTCAAGGGCGCCTCCGTCGACCCGGTGGGCCCGGCCATGGACGTCGTCGGCGACGCAGACCCGTGGAAGGACCTCTGGTTCTACTCCAACCCCATGTGGGTCCTGCCCGCATGAGCGGTACCCGTACGCATGCCGCGCCCGGCGTCCGCCCCGTCATCGGGGTGGACGCCGGGACGGTGTCCCTGGCCGAGGCCGACCATCTGGTCCACGACCTCGTGGCACGGCTGGGCGGCCTCCCGCCGGGGACGGTCGTCTGCACCCACCTCGTCCGCACCGACGAACGCCGCGGCACCGTCGTGTCGTTCGCCTTCCCCGAGGGCCCGGACACGGCCACGGACGCGGACGCGGTTGCCGACGGGGTCGCCGACGCGGTCGTCACCGACGCCGACGCCGTGTGGGAGCGGATCACCGGACCGGTGGAGGAAGGGGGCCACCTGCCCCCGGTTCTCGGCGCGGTGTTCGGCGAACGGACCCACGGCTCCCCCGCCGGCGTCTCCGCCGCCGCCCTCGCCGCCGGCGAACACGGCGGCCGGCTCGGCGGACGCGCCGTCCTCTACCCCGGCTCCGACCGCCTCACGGGCACGGTCACCGTGGCCGAGGTGCTCGGACTCAGCGCCGTGGAACGGATCACCGTGATCGGCGCACCGGCCGGCCCCGGCGGCCCGGACGACGGCGGACCCGACCCCGCCACCCCCGTCCTCACCCGCGATCACGTACGGCCCGAATGGCGGGACGGACGGCTGACGCTCGCTCTCGTCCCGGCCGTCGGCGGGACGCTGGCACCGTTCGAGGTGCCCGACCCCACCCCCTGCTGTGCCGACCACGCCTGACCGGCTGACCGCCTGACAGGCCCGTCGGCGGTCAGCCGCGGTCCGTGTGCCGCCGCAGTGCTCCGGCCGCCGTTCGCCACGCGTGCTCGGCCAGCAGGACCGTGGACGCCGTGGCGAGGCAGACCGCCCACTGGGCGGCGCTCAGGGCGACCGTGTCGAACACGCCCTGCGCGAACGGCGCCTGCACGGCGACGACCTGGCACACCAGGACCGCCGCCAGGTTGATCCACAGGACGCGGTTGCACAGCTGGTGGCGGCCCAGGACCGGGCCGTCCTCGGTGCGCGCCGCGAGGGCGTTGCAGAGCTGGAACAGCACGAACGTCGTGAACGCCATCGTCGCCGCCGTCGCACCGCCGGTGAGCTCGCGGGCGGCGGCGAAGACGGCCACCGTGCCCGCAGCCATGACCGCGCCCGCCCGGGTGATGGCGGTCAGACGCCGGATGCCGAGGATGCGCTCGTCCGGCGAGCGGGGCGGTCTGCGCATCACGTCGCCGCGCGGCGGGTCGACGCCCAGCGCCATCGCGGGCGGTCCGTCCATGATGATGTTGATCCACAGCAGCTGGATGGCGGACATCGGCGCGGGCAGCCCCGCCAGCACCGTGACGAGCAGCGTGAGGATCGCCCCGATGTTGGTCGACAGCTGGAAGCGGACGAACGTGACGATGTTGTCGTAGATGGAGCGGCCCTCGCGGACGGCGCGGACGATCGTCGAGAAGTCGTCGTCGGTGAGGACCATGTCCGCGGCCTCCTTGGCCACGTCCGTGCCGGTGACGCCCATCGCCACGCCGATGTGCGCGGCGCGCAGGGCCGCCGCGTCGTTGACGCCGTCCCCGGTCATGGCCACGATGTGGCCGCGCCGGGCCAGGGCGCGGACGATCAGCACCTTGTGCTCGGGCGCGACCCGCGCGAAGACGCCGGTGCTCTCGATGCGTTCCGCGAGCCGGTCGTCGTCACCCGGTCCGGTATCCGGCGCGGCATCCGGCGCGTCGTCCCGCTTGCCGCCCCGCCCGGTGTCCCGCCCTGCGTCCCGCCCGGTGTCCCGCTCGGCGTCCAGCTCCGCGCCCGTGACGACGTCTCCCGTGATCCCGAGTTCGCGGGCGACGGCGGCCGCCGTGTCGGCGTGGTCGCCGGTGATCATCTTGACGGCGACCCCCGCGGCCCGGGCCAGGGCCACCGCGTCGCGTGCCTGGGGACGGGGCGGGTCGGCGATACCGGCCACGGCGGTGAGCGTCAGGCCCGTCACCGCCCGCGGATCCGGGCCGTCCGTCCCGCCGGTGACGGTCAGGGTGGCCGTGGCGGCGCCCAGGACGCGCAGGCCCCGGCCGCCCATCTCCCGGGCGGCCTCGACGACCGTACGGCGGCGCTCGTCGGTGAGGAGGACGGGGCCGTGCCCGGTCAGGACGTGGGAGCAGCGGTCCAGCAGCACGTCGACGGCGCCCTTGGTGTGGACGCGGGTGCGGCCGTCGGCGTCGGTGTGGAAGGTGGCCATGAACTTGGCGGCCGGGTCGAAGGGCACCTCCCCGGTGCGCGGTGACCGTGCGCGCAGGGCGTCGGCGTCGAGACCGGCCTTGGCGGCGAGGACGACCAGGGCGGCCTCGGTGGGGTCGCCGATGACGCCTCCGCCGTTCCGGCCGGGGGTGACGCGGGCGTCGTTGCACAGGGCGAACGGCAGCAGCGCCTCGCGCAGCAGCGGATCCGGCTCGCCGTGGCCGCCGTCGGTACCGCCGTCGCCGTCGGCGGTGCGCAGGGTGCCGGAGACGCCGTAGCCCTCGCCGGTGACGTCGTAGCGGCGGCCGGCGGCCCACAGGGCGCGGGCGGTCATCTCGTTGAGGGTGAGGGTGCCCGTCTTGTCGCTGCACACCACGGTCGCCGAGCCCAGCGACTCGACGGAGGCGAGGCGTTTGACGATGGTGCCGCGCCGGGCCATGCGGTAGACGCCGAGGGCGAGGGTGAGCGCCAGGACGGCGGGCAGTCCCTCGGGGATCGCGGCGACCGCCAGCGCCACCGCCCGCAGTGCGAGATCGGCGGTGTCCTCGCCGCGTACCAGCGCCACCAGCGCGTACGCCGCCACCGCCACGCCGCTGACCAGCGCGAGGCGCCGGCCGAGGCTGTCCATCTGCACCTGGAGCGGGCTCGGCGGCTCGGCCCCGCTGCGCAGCGCCTCGGCGATCGCGCCGACCTCGGTGCGCATCCCGGTGGCCGTGACGATCATCTCGGCCCGGCCGCGGGTGAGCGCGGTGTTCATGAACAGCATGGCGGTGCGCTCGGCGACGGGTACGGCCGCACCCCCAGCGCTCCCGGCGTCCCCGGTCCCGGCGCTCCCGGCGTCCCCGGTGGGCGGGGTGGGCGCGGTGGTCTTCGGTACCGGCTGCGACTCACCGGTCAGCGCGGCCTCGGCGGCTTCGACGGACTCGGCGACGACGAGACGTCCGTCGGCCGGTACGCGGTCCCCGGCGTCCAGCAGGACCACGTCGCCCGGCACCAGGTCCCGTGCCGGAACCACCGTCACCTCGCCGTCGCGGCGCACCCGGGCGGTGGGCACCAGCATCCCGCGCAGGGCCTCCAGACTGCGCTCGGCACGGCGTTCCTGCAGATAGCCGATGGTGGCGTTGATGAGGAGGACGACGGCGATGACCACGGCGTCCTTGATGTCGCCGATGACCGCGGCGACCACGGCGGCACCGATCAGGATGCCGATCAGCAGACTGCGGAACTGGTCGAGCAGCCGCAGCCACTGCGGACGGCGGGCCGGTTCGGCCAGCTCGTTGGCGCCCCAGGCCGCGGTGCGCCGCCGGGCGTCGGCCGCGGTGAGACCGGTGACGGGGTCGACACCGAGCCGCGCGGCGATCTCGGCGGCGGGCAGCCGGTGGGCATCGCTCACGGGCGGGGGCGAGGGCGGCACAGGGCCGGGCGAGGGGACGGCGGCCGTGTCCCTCCCCCCGCTGCTCCTGCCCTGGCCTCCGCCGCCCTTGTCCGTGCCGGTGTCCACGGTCGCCGGATCACGCATCGCGGTTCTCCCCTGCCGTCACGTGGTACGCCGCCAGGCACCCCTGCCGCCTGACGACTACCGCCGGTCCCCGAA
Source organism: Streptomyces sp. NPDC047000 (assembly GCF_040644295.1). NCBI lineage: Bacteria > Bacillati > Actinomycetota > Actinomycetes > Kitasatosporales > Streptomycetaceae > Streptomyces > Streptomyces sp. NPDC047000. The sequence goes on along the minus strand of NZ_JBEYWE010000016.1, from coordinate 152,406 downwards.
CCTGCGGACCCGCAGGTTCGCGGGTCCGCGGGCCTTCGGGAGTCCGCCGGCCTTCCGGTTCGCGGCCTGCCGGTCCACCGGGTTTCCGGTCTACGGCCTGCCGGTCCATCGCCCTGCCGGCCCGCCACCCCCAGCCCCCAGCCCCCAGCCCCCGGGGCGCGGGTCCGTGGGTCTCACTGCGGGCCGAGTGTGCCCCGTACCACCGCGACCGGGCAGTGCGCGTGATGCAGCAGGGCCTGGCTGACCGAGCCCAGCAGCAGCCCGGCGAACCCGCCCCGCCCGCGCGCGCCGACCACCATCAGCTGCGCGGACCGGCTCGCCTCGATCAGCGCCTCCCGGGTGCTGCCGTGCAGGACCCGGTGCTCGACCTTCACCCCCGGGTACCGTTCCTGATGCCCGGCGAGGGCCTCGTGCAGCAGCCTCTGTTCCTCCTCGGCGAGGCCGCCGGGCGGGGCGGAGTACGGCTCGGACGGGTCCGGCGGGGCGGGCAGCGGCGCGTTCCACGTGGTCCAGGCGTGCAGGGCGACCAGGCCCGCGTCGCGGAACGCGGCCTCGGCGAAGGCGAACTCCACCGCCCGCTCACCGGCGACGGAGCCGTCCACACCGAGCACGATCGGCCCGTCCGTCTGCCGGTCCACCGGCCCGTCCGCCGACGCGGCTCCCTCCCGCCGCGTCCGTTCCCGGGCGACCAGCACCGGGCACCGGCCGTGCGCCGCGAGATGCACCGCGGTGGAGCCGACCAGCAGTCCCACGAACCCTCCCATGCCCCGGGACCCGACCACCACCAGCTCGGCGTCCCTCGACTGTGCCTCCAGGACGGTCAGCGGCTCGCCGGTCATGACGACATGGCTGACGTCGAGGTCCGGTTCCACCGCCCGGGCGCGCTCCACCGCCTCGGCCACCAGACGCTCGACCATGTTCCGGATCCCGCCCTCGGGCGGGCCCAGCGGAGAGCGCCCCAGCGGCACGTGCATCGCGGGCCAGAAGAACGCGTGCACCACCCGCAGCCCCGCTCCGCGCAACCGTGCCTCGTGCGCCGCGATCTCCACCGCCCCGAGGCCGGAGGCCGAGCCGTCCACACCGACGACCACCAGTCCGCTGACGCTCATCACCCTGCCTCCGTTCTCCGTCCGAAGACGCCGGTGCTCCCCTTTTTCCTCCCTTGTCCCCTATCTCCAGCGTCGGGCCGTACGGCCCTTCCCGCCATGGGCCCGTCCGGCCACGGCCGGGGTCCGTCGGCGGGGTTCGTACGGCTACCGTGCGATCCGCACCGGCTTCGACACCGTCACCTGGTCCAGGTCGGACACCCGTACCGTCGCCTTCACCGTCCAGGTTCCGGCGACGGGGACGGTGAGGCTGCCGGTGCCCCAGTAGCCGCCCAGGTCGGTCACCTTGGCGTCGATCGGACCGATCCTCTGGCTGGGCAGGGTGAGGGAGAGCCGGAGTTCGGGGACGCCGGCGAGGCCGCCGTCGGGACCGAAGACCACCGCCTCGACCGAGTTGCGGCCCACGCGGCCGGGATCGAAGGTGATCTGCACCGTGCCCCGGCCGCCCGGGGTGCCGACGTCGAAGGGGATCACCGTGACCGCCGCGACCGGCAGGCCGACGGCGGCCCCCGCCTCCTCCGCCTCCTTCGCCGCCCGGCCCGGCACGGTGCCGGTCAGCAGCGTCGTCAGCAGCAGGACCACGGCGGCCACCGCGGCCTCGGCCAGCACCGTGCGGCGCAGCGCCCGGTGGAAGGCGGCCGGCGTCGGGTCGTCGCCGGTTCCGGGCGGAGGCGGGGGCGACTGGGTCCCAGGAGCAGCGGACGGCCCAGCGGGTAGTGGCGTCGCGCCGGGTGGCGTCGCGGCGCCTGCCTCGTCACGGCCCTCGGCCTTGTTCCGGCCGGCCGCCACCGCCATCACCTTCGTCCCCGCCATCTCCGGCTCCTCCGCCGCGGCCTCAGTGTCCCCCGCCGCCCCCACAGCCACCGCCGGTCGCCATCGGGCCGTCCAGCGGCGGGAGCGGTCCGCGATGGTCAGCAGCAGGGTCACCGCGGCCACTTTCAGCAGCAGCAGACGGCCGTACGGCGTGTCGGTCAGCGCCTGCCAGGAGCCCAGGCCGCGCCAGGACTGGTAGACGCCGGTGATCACCAGAACGGCCACCGCCCCGGACGCCAGCCGGGAGAAGCGCACGACGGAGAGCACCAGGGCCCGGTCCGGCCGGGTCCGGTACAGCGTCGTGAGCAGCGCCGCCAGGCCGCCCAGCCACACCGCCGTCGCCAGCAGATGCAGCACCGACGACGCGATGGCCACCGGTACCTGGACACCGGCGGAGGCGTGGTCGGAGACCGCCCAGGTCAGGGCGAGACCGACGGAGAGGGCGCCGCCGGCGGCCAGGACGGCGGGCGGGGCCGTCCCGCCGGCCCGGCGTGTCCGGGCGGCGAGAACGGCCGCGCACAGCAGCAGCGCCAGCCTGGCCAGCAGGGCCTGGCCGGGACGGCCGGTCAGGGTGCGGTGCAGGGCCGACGCGTCGAACGCCGTCACCGGGGCGGTGCCCGTCTCGTAGGGGGCGCGCAGCAGGAGGAGTACGGCGGTGGCGGCCGCCAGGATCCACCAGCCGGACCTGAGCAGCGTGCGCAGGGGGCCGCGGTCGGGCGGGCGGCACAGGGCCGCGAAGGCCGCGGTGCCGATGAGGAGGGCGGCGGCCAGGTAGGCGGCGTAGCGGGCGGTGTCGTAGAGACCGCCCGTGAGCGGGTGCTCCACGGGGGACACCGGTACCGGCGGCGGGGTCGGGGAGGGCTTGCCGACCGAGAAGGTCAACGCGCCGGACACCGGGTGGCTGTCCGCCGAGACCACCCGCCACGCCACCGTGAAGGTGCCGGTGCCGAGCCCGCCGGGGAGCCTGACCCGGGCGGTGTCCGAACGGCCCGGCGCGTGTTCCGGTCCGGGGGTGTCGAGCCGCTTGTTGCCGGGGTCCAGGACGCGGAACGAGTCGTCGAGCAGGCCCACCGACTCGCTGAAGGTCAGCGTCACATAGCGGGGCGGGGACGCGACGACGCTCCCGTCGGCGGGATCGGAGCCGCGCAGCGCCGCGTGCGCCGATGCCGGGGCCGCCGTACCGAGGAGGAGGAAGGGGAGGAGGACCGCCAGGACGGCCAGCGCGCCCGGCACACCCCACCGGCGCGGCAGGGGTGCCCGCCGGGTGCCGCGCCCGCCGTCCGCCGTCCCGGTGCTTTCCCCGCTCGGCCGTCGCTCCACGTCGCCGCTCCGTCGTCGCTCCGTCACTCCTGCTCCGTATCCCGTACGGACAGAACGTCCGCCCCGCTCACGCGGCGCGCCGGAACGTGCGGAAACCTCGTCCCGTCCCCCGGACCCGCGGACACGCGCCCCGCACCCGCCGCCCCGCGCACGGTGCGACGCCCGTGCGACCGCCGACGTGACCGCCCGCTCGACCGCCGATGTGGCGACCGGTGCAAGCGCTGTCACCGTCGGTGCAACCGCGGGGGTGACCGCTGCCTCGGCCGCTGCCGGGGCTCCTCGCGTCCGGTGTGATGTTGGACCCGCGCCACGCCGCGCCATGCCGCGCCAGGACGGGCCGTTTCGACACCTTGATCTCCATTGCTGCGGCTTTTCCCCCGTCTTTTCCGGCCCCACACTCCGCCGCCATGGCTGCGCCCGGAACCGCTTGGCCGGTAGGCTTTCCGTGTGATCTTCAAGCGCATCGGAAACGGCCGGCCGTACCCCGACCACGGCCGGGAGAGCACCCGGCAGTGGGCGGACGTCGCGCCGCGCCCGGTCCGCCTCGATCAGCTCGTGACGACCAAGCAGCAGCTCGACCTGGAGACCCTCCTGGCGGAGGACTCCACCTTCTACGGCGATCTGTTCGCCCATGTCGTGAAGTGGCAGGGCGACCTCTATCTGGAGGACGGCCTCCACCGCGCCGTCCGCGCGGCCCTCCAGCAGCGTCAGGTGCTGCACGCCCGCGTCCTCGAACTGGACTAGCCGGGGGCGGTCCGTCGCGGGGCTCCTCCGGCCGTCGGTCCCGGGGGCCCGCTTGGCCCTTTCGGGTGCTCCCTCGGCGTCGAATGATCATCTAGTAGGCATTGCAGCTCCGGCGCACTACGCTGCGCTCATGAGCATGCTGACTCCCCCCGGCATGGGCGGCCAGTACCGGATCACGGGGGACAAGTTCCCTCGGATGCGCCCTCCCCGGCGACGCGGCCGGTTCGTCTTCATCGTCGTCGCGGGCGTCGCCGTGCTGGGGGTCCTCGGCTGGGGAACGCTGCAGCTCATCGACGTGTTCACGGGCGGCGGCAGGACCGCGTCCGCGGCCTCCGTCAAGTCCGGCTGCGCCGGCAAGGCGAGCCCGTCGCCCACCGTCGCGGCGGTGCTGCCGAAGCCGGGCCAGATCACCGTCAACGTGTTCAACGCCACGGCCCGCAGCGGCCTCGCCAAGGGCACCGCGGACGAGCTGAAGAAGCGCGGCTTCAAGATCGGCGAGGTGGGCAACGCGGCCAAGGAGTACGACAAGAAGGTCACCGGCAGCGCGGTACTGCTGGGCCCGCTGTCGTCCCTCAAGTCCGCCCTGCCGGTGCTCGGCACCCAGGTGGGCGGTGCCGAGCTGCGCACCGACGCCCGTAAGGGCGCCGACGTCGACCTGATCATCGGCGACGCCTTCAAGACGCTCGACAAAAAGGCGTCGGCGGACCAGGCGCTGACCGCGCTGACCGCACCGCAGCCGGCGGCCACCGCGTCGAAGAAGCCCTGCTGACGGCGCCGTAACCGTACACGTCCCCCGGCATACGCACCCGCGGGCGGCATACGCACCCGCGGACCGGGCCTGCCCGGCACCGCGAACCCGCGCGGCCACCGTCGTGTCACGTCCGTTCACGGCGGGCCGGAAGGCCCATGGGGTTGGGGAACGGGATGGTGCCGGACGTGAGGACCTGGTCGGCCAGCGGGCCGAGCAGGCCGAGGAGCCGGTCGGCCTCGGCCTGGGTGAGGGCGCGGTAGGGCCGGACGGCGAGGGCGTCGGTGCGGGCCTCGACATGGGCGCGCAGACCGCGTCCCTCGGCGGTGGGGTGGCCACCGCTCTCCAGCAGTCCCCGTGCGGCGAGACGGTCCGAAGCCGCCTGCCACTCCTCCTCCGACCAGCCGCGGTTGTCCCGCAGCACCGCCGCGGGCACGCCCTCGCACGCGGCGAAGAGCACATGGACCTCGCAGCCGTCCAGGCCCTCGGCGGTCAGCACGGCGACATGGCCGTCCCCGCGGTGCTCGCGCAGCGCCGTGGCGGCCTGCCAGAGGGCGCCGACCGGGTCCTCGGGCGTCGGCAGGCCTCGGTTGGCGGCGAACAACGGGCGCCCGGCGCCGTCCGCGACGGCGACCGTCCGTTCCAGCAGCGGGACGAGACGCGCCGCCGCGTCCGCCACCGACGGCACCACGCGGCGCAGTGCCGCGGTGGCCGCCCCGGCGCGGGCGCGGAGCACGGCCTCGGGCGCGGCGAACCCCCAGGCGCCGGGGACGGCACGTCGCACCATGGCGGGGTGGAAGTTGAAGAAGGCCGCCTCCACCGCACCGGCCGTCACCGCTCCCAGCGGCGCGGCCCGGGTCGCGAAGTAGCCCATCCAGAAGCCGCGCAGGCCGACCGCCCGGTTGGCCTCACGGCTCTCCGGCGCGAAGTACGTGACCGCGTGCAGCGGTTCCAGGACCTGCCAGACCGCACGGGCGAAGGCTGCTTCCATGCGCGTCATCCTCCCAGGCGGTCCGGCGCCGGACACAGGGGCCGGTGCACACCGGCACGGCCGCGAGACGCCCCGCCCGGTGGACGGGTCGCCCCGCCCGCACGCCCGATGCCCCGCCGAACCGCACACCGGCCGAACCGCGCACCCACCGAACCCGCGGCCCGAACCCGCGGCCCGAGCCCTCGGGTCGGCACGGCCCGGCACGGCACAGCACGGCATGGCATGGCATCGGCCGCGGCCCGGCATCGGCCGCCGGGCGGGCGGGCGGCTCGTCAGCCGGCCAGTCCGTACAGCCGGTCGCCCGCGTCGCCGAGGCCCGGGACGATGTAGCCGTGCTCGTTGAGGTGGTCGTCGATGGCCGCCGTCACGACCGTCACCGGCTTGCCCGCCAGCTCGCGCTCCATGACCTCGACGCCCTCCGGCGCGGCCAGCAGCACCACGGCGGTGACGTCGTCGGCGCCGCGCCGCATGAGCTCCTCGATCGCGGCGACCAGCGTGCCGCCGGTGGCCAGCATCGGGTCCAGCACGTACACCTGACGCCCGGACAGGTCCTCCGGCATCCGGGAGGCGTACGTGGAGGCCTTCAGGGTCGCCTCGTCGCGGATCATCCCCAGGAAGCCCACCTCGGCCGTGGGCAGCAGCCGGACCATGCCGTCCAGCATCCCGAGCCCGGCCCGCAGGATGGGCACCACCAGGGGGCGCGGGTGGGACAGCTTGACGCCGGTGGTGGACGCGACCGGGGTCCGGATGTCGACCGCTTCGGTGCGTACGTCCCGCGTGGCCTCGTAGGCGAGCAGGGTGACCAGTTCGTCGGCGAGCCGGCGGAAGGTCGCGGAGTCGGTGCGCTCGTCGCGCAGCGTGGTGAGCTTGTGGGCGACCAGGGGGTGGTCGACGACGTGGAGACGCATGTGCACAACAGTAGCCGCGCTCGCCGCCCTCGGCTGCTGGCATCAAACCGCCTGGGCGAGGGAAGGTGGACGGGACGGACCGAGGTGGTGACCCATGCCTGACCTGCCCGACAGCGCCTCCGGCGAAGGGGACGAGGCACCGGCGGAGATACCCGTCGCGGGCCGCCCGCCGGTGACCGACGCCGAGCGGCGCCGCCGCCGCGCCCAGTTCCTGCGCGATCTCGCGGAGGCCCGCGAACTGCGCGACCGGGTCCAGCCGCGGCGCGCCAAGGCGGCCCGGCTGCGGCACGCGATGCGCATGCGGACGTTCCGGTGGTAGGGAAGATCACACCGTGGGCGCGCGTTGTACGGAAGGCCGTGACCGGCCGCGGGGAAAACCCGCGTACGATCCGCAGGTGGCGGCAACGAGTGCGCTGGTGAGTCCTCCATGGACGAGCGGCCGAAACAGCCGGACACAGGGGGTCGAAGACATCCCCTGAGCGCCTGGTTTCTGCCACGATTCCGAGTGGGTGGGGCTCGGAGCCCAGCTCTTCCCGCCCAGAACCTCCGCCGGGGGGACCCCCAACCGGCACGCCTATGACCAGTGGGAGAGTCACGGTGTACTTCGCCGCACTGCTCGCGCGCACCGAAGACGGGTGGGAAGCGAGCGACACGGAGCTCGACGATGTGGAGACCCTGTCGGATCTGGCCGACCTGGCCCGTGAAGCCTCGACCGACGACGATACGGTCCTCGTGCTCATCGAGCAGGAAGACGCATGGTTCGGTGTCGTCCGGGTGGACGGCGAGGAGGACCCGCGCATCTACGTCTCGGACGCCGCCGCCGCCGCCCGCAGTTCGTACGGCGAGATCCTGCTCACCGACGAACTGCTCGGGCGGGAGCCCGGCGACGACGGCACCGACCTGGAGTCGCTGGACCTCGACGGCACCGAGGACGGTGAGACCGACGACGACGAGGACGGCCCCGCCGCCGAAGCGGTCCCGCACGGACCGGTCGGCGACGCGGAGGTCCTCGACGACCTCGGCGTCGACGAGAAGGAACTGCGCGGCCTGGACGCCGAGGACGCGCTGAGCTCGATCGCCGAGGCCCTGGGCGCCTCGGAGGTACTGGAGACCGTCCGCTGACCGCCCGGGCCCGGGAGAACCCCGGAAACCCGGGAGACGGCGCTCCAGACATCACCACCGGCCCAGGCAACACCGACGGCCCGGCCCCCGGCCCGGCCCCTGATCCCGTACGCGACCGCTGGCGGGCCGCGATGCGGCTCGCCCTGGACGAGGCGCGGCGGGCCGTCCCGGGCGGAGACGTCCCCGTCGGCGCCGTCGTGCTGTCCGCGGACGGTACGACGGTGCTCGCCACCGGGCACAACGAGCGCGAGGCGACCGGCGACCCGACCGCCCACGCCGAGGTGCTCGCGCTGCGCCGGGCCGCCGCACGGCTCGGCGAGTGGCGGCTGACCGGCTGCACCCTCGTCGTGACCCTCGAACCGTGCCCGATGTGTGCCGGGGCCCTGGTGCAGTCCCGGGTGGACCGGGTGGTCTACGGCGCCCGCGACGACAAGGCCGGCGCGGCCGGCTCCGTCTGGGACCTCGTACGCGACCGGCGCCTCAACCACCGGCCCGAGGTGATCGAGGGCGTCCTCGCCGACGGCTGTGCCCGCCTCCTGACGGAGTTCTTCCGCGCCCGCTGAAACCGCGTCGGCACCCGGGGCCGCCCTGCCACCGGGCTGCGGCGGAACGGATTTCGGACCACGGCCCACCGTGTTGTAAAGTCTCCCTCGGTAGCGTGTCCGAGCGGCCGAAGGAGCTCGCCTCGAAAGCGAGTGTGGCGCAAGTCACCGAGGGTTCAAATCCCTCCGCTACCGCAGAGAGAAGGGGCGTCCGGTTCATCGAACCGGACGCCCCTTCCGCGTCCGTCCCGGTCACGTGCGCAGAGCGTCCGGCGAGGCCGAGCGTCCGACGAGGCCCAAAAGGCGCGAGAGAGCTGCCGGGGCGCGCGAGACGTAAGAGAGGCGCGAGAGGCGTAAGAGAGACGCGAGGCGCGAGAGGCGTGATGCCGGAGAAGGCACGCGAGAAGCGCGAGAGATGCAAGAGCGGCGAGAGGCGCATGCAGAAAAGGCGCGAGAGGCGCCGGAGAAGGGAATTCGGGGGAGACGGCGCGGGGGATGTGCGTCGTCTCCCCCGGTGCAGACCCGGACCCTCAAGTACACGCCGGTAACGGGGGAGGTCACGGCGTGTACCCCGCAGTGGGGTCCGTCCCGGCCCTGGGATTCCTGCCAGATCCCCTGGGCCCGGAATCCATCTTGGGGCCGCGGGTGTTTCCGCGGGACCGGCAAAGGCCCTTGGCGTGCGGGCCATTGGTCCCTATTACGGGCATGGGGGCGCGCGGTGGTTACACTCGCGCCGGTGACAAGGAGACTTGGGGCCACAGCAGCCACGTAGGGCGACAGCAGTCACAGGGGAGGCCGCACATGGCGGTGAACGCGAAGAAGATCGCCGTCTATGTGCTCGTGGTCTTCGCGCTGTACGTGATCATCACGGACCCGGCGAAGGCGGCCGACTACGTCCAGATAGGCTTCCAGGGCATATCGGACGCCGCCAAGGCGGTGGGCGACTTCATGACCTGGCTCGCCGACGGCGCCCACAACTGACCACCAGTGCCGCGCCGGGCGGACCGGGCACCGCCGGCCGCCCGCATCCCCCGGGAGCAGTCATGATCCGCCATCTGGTCCTCTTCAGGCTCGACGAGGGCGTCGGGCGCGACGACCCCCGGGTACGGGCGGGCGTGGCGGCCTTCGAGGCGCTGGAGGGCGAGATCCCGGAGATCCGCTTCTGGGAACTCGGCTGGAACATCAGCGACCGGCCCATCGCCTACGACTTCGCGATCAACTCCGGCTTCGACGACCCGGAGTCCCTGCGCCGCTACGTGGAGCACCCCGCGCACCAGGCCGGCGTCGGCCTGTGGCGGGAGTTCGCCACCTGGGTGATCGCCGACTACGCCTACTGACGCATCCCCGCCGGCCACGCCCGCCGGCACGCCTCCGGGCCCCGCGCACATCCGGCCCCCCGCCGTCCGGTGGGGGGCTTTGCCGTGCCGGGAGGGGCGGCGGCCGTCCCGGCACCGCTCCCGGCGGTCCGCCCAGCGGCTCACGGCCACCCAACTCGCCCTCAACACGGCGCTATGGGGTGCTTGCACACAGTGCACATGTCTTGTGATGCTATGACCGCTTTTGACGGATGATTGACCGAAGAAGAGGTGGCGTTGACCGTGCCGGCCAGTACTGCGCCGCCCCAGGAGGAGGCCCCCGTCCCGCATCCTCCGGCGCCCGCCGAGGCGCTCCCCGGCGTGAAACGCCGGGGAGCGGACACCCGCGCGCTCACCCAGGTGCTCTTCACCCAGCTCAAGGAACTCCGCCCGGGCACGCCGGAGCACCACCGCGTACGCACGGCGCTCATCGAGGCCAATCTCCCGCTCGTGCGCTACGCGGCCGCCCGCTTCCGCTCCCGGAACGAGCCCATGGAGGACGTCGTCCAGGTCGGCACGATCGGCCTGATCAACGCCATCGACCGCTTCGACCCGGACCGGGGCGTGCAGTTCCCCACGTTCGCGATGCCGACGGTCGTCGGCGAGATCAAGCGGTACTTCCGGGACAACGTCCGCACCGTGCACGTACCGCGCCGGCTGCACGAGCTGTGGGTCCAGGTCAACAGCGCGACCGAGGACCTCACGACCGCCCACGGGCGCTCCCCCTCCACCGCCGAGATCGCCGAGCGGCTGCGCATCGGCGAGGACGAGGTGCTGTCCTGCATCGAGGCCGGACGGTCGTACCACGCCACCTCCCTGGAGGCCGCCCAGGAGGGCGACGGACTGCCGGGGCTCGTCGACCGGATCGGCTACGAGGACCCGGCGCTGGACGGGGTCGAACACCGCGATCTGGTACGGCATCTGCTCGTCCAGCTGCCCGAACGCGAGCAGCGGATCCTGCTGCTGCGCTACTACAGCAACCTCACCCAGTCGCAGATCAGCGCGGAGCTCGGGGTGTCCCAGATGCACGTCTCGCGACTACTGGCCCGTAGCTTCCAGCGACTGAGATCCGCAAACAGGATCGAGACGTAACCGTAAGGAGCGAATCACCCACCGGGTCACTTCCCGACACTTGTCCACCGATACACCGTCAGACCCCTTCTTTCCAGGGCTGTTTCGTTACTCACATGTCGACATGTCACTACAGCGTGTTGCCGACATGTGACATTCTGCGGGAAGAGCGTTTGCCGTGGCTCCGGCTCCGGTATTCAGGTGAAGGCTGCATTCCTCGACGAGGAACGCCGCCCCGACCGTCCCGCGACCCAAAGGGGGTGGCATGTCCGCAGAACAGGGCAGCTCGAAGGTGCTCACGCTCCAGAAGAGCGACACCGCGCCCGAGGCGATCGACGCACTCGGCGGCCCCATCGACGAGGCAGTGGTCACCGAGGCCGCTCCGGCCCCGGTCATCGCCCCGGAAGCCATCGACACCCGCACCCTCTCCCGCTCCCTCTTCCTGCGGCTCGCCGCACTCGACGAGCACAGCCCCGAGCGCGCCTACGTCCGGGACACCCTCATCGAGCTCAACCTCCCCCTCGTGCGCTACGCGGCGGCCCGCTTCCGCTCCCGCAACGAGCCCATGGAGGACATCGTCCAGGTCGGCACCATCGGCCTGATCAAGGCGATCGACCGCTTCGACTGCGAACGGGGCGTGGAGTTCCCGACGTTCGCGATGCCGACGGTCGTCGGCGAGATCAAGCGGTTCTTCCGGGACACCTCCTGGTCGGTGCGGGTGCCGCGCCGCCTGCAGGAGCTGCGCCTGGCCCTCACCAAGGCCAGCGACGAGCTCTCCCAGAAGCTCGACCGCTCCCCGACGGTCACCGAACTCGCCGCCGTGCTCGGCGTGTCCGAGGAGGACGTCGTCGACGGCCTCGCCGTGGGCAACGCCTACACGGCCTCCTCGCTGGACTCCCCGGCCCCCGAGGACGACGGCGGCGAGGGCTCCCTGGCCGACCGCCTCGGCTACGAGGACACCGCGCTGGAGGGCGTCGAGTACCGCGAGTCCCTCAAGCCCCTGCTCGCCAAACTCCCGCCCCGTGAGCGGCGGATCATCATGCTGCGCTTCTTCGCCAACATGACGCAGTCCCAGATCGGCGAGGAGGTCGGCATCTCCCAGATGCACGTCTCCCGGCTGCTGACCCGGACGCTGTCCCAGCTGCGCGAGGGCCTCATCTCCGACTGAGGTTCCTCACCCCCGGAGGATCGCTTCTTGACGGCACGTCAGTCACCGTGACGGGCCACATGGGGCAGCGCATGACGCGATGCACGGGGCGGTCCTCCGGCTGACACGTGCGACACGAGGCAACGGCGAACGGCCGCCGGAGCACCCTCTCAGGGGCTCCGGCGGCCGTCGTCCGTCCAGGCCGTACAACGGCGGGTGCCGCGGGAGTCGCCGGACCGGCCCCCGGCCGGTACGGGCACAGGGGCGCTCCCCGGCGTGCGAGCACACACACGGCAGCGACGGGCCCGGCGGCCCCCACAAACGCCGCGTGTCCCGGCGCGGGATCCACGGGCACCCGACGGCCACCCCCGTCCACACCGAGCGCCTCACACGGCCGTACGACCGCGCCGGCGCCCGTCTCCGCACCGCCCCGACGCCCGGCACCGCCGGTGCGTCGAGGTGACCCCCGGCTTCCGCGCCTCCCGCGGGAGCCCGGTCCGAATCGTCCGGTCTACTTCAGCGCGAGCCAGGCCACCGCCGCGACGACCGCCACGGCGACGACGATGCCGATGATCAGGCCGATGCGCGGACCGGAGGAGGCCGCCTGCTGCTGGGGGCCCGGAGGGGCCTCGTCGACGAACGCGCGGAACATCTGGGTGCTGCCGGCGGGGTCGTAGTTGCCCTGGGGGCCCTGGGTGTTAGCCATGGCCCGAGACACTAGCGAATCCGCGCTATCCACCCAAGTGCGGGGCCCATCATGCCCACGACATGGGCCACCTGCGAATTTACCTCCGAAATACTTGCCTTTGCCAACTTTTTGCAGCGATGGTCCCCAATTTATTTGCCTTCAGCAACCAAACGCCCATATGGTTGCCCAGAGCAACCACAACAGTGAACAGACCCTACGGGAGGTGCGATGGCGGGGCAGGCGCAGTTCGAGGAGCTGGCACGTCAGCTCAGCGCCCTCGGAGCCGTGAAACGGGACATGGGCCGGATCCTGCCGCCCGAGTGCCCGTCCGGTTCCGCCGCCGTCCTGACGCTGCTCGGCCGGCACGGTGACATGCGGATGAGCAGGCTCGCCGAGCTGCTCGCCGTCGACATGTCCGTGACCAGCCGGCACGTCGCCCATGTCGCCGAGCGCGGCTGGATCGAGCGGCTGCCCGATCCGGCGGACAAGCGCTCGCGCATCCTCAGTCTCACCCCGGCAGGACACGCCGTGCTCGGCGAACTGTCCGGCCGGGTCTCCGATCTGCTGGCCGAGCGGCTGAGCAACTGGACCGACGACGAGGTCGGCCGGCTGACCCATCTCATGACCCGGCTGCGGGAGAGCTTCGGCGACTGCCGTTCCCTGCACTCCCGCACCCCGTCCCACACCGCACCGCTCGCCCCGGCCGGATCCCCTCCGCCGTCCCCCCGTACACCCGCGACCGCGTAGACCCCACAAGAGAAGGAAGTCCATGGCAACCACCACACCGGCCGGTGTGCGGGCCCACACCGAGGACGGGTCGGGCCCCGCAGGCCAGGCCCCGATGACCCACCGCGAGATCATGGAGGCCCTCTCCGGGCTGCTGCTCGGCATGTTCGTGGCGATCCTGTCGTCCACGATCGTCTCGAACGCCCTCCCGCAGATCATCGGTGAGCTGGGCGGCGGCCAGTCCGCCTACACCTGGGTGGTCACCGCCTCGCTCCTCGCCATGACCGCGACCACCCCCCTGTGGGGCAAGCTCGCCGACCTCTACAACAAGAAGGCGCTCGTCCAGACGGCGCTGATCATCTACGTCCTCGGCTCCGCGGCGGCCGGCCTGTCGCAGAACCCCGGCATGCTGATCGCCTGCCGCGTCGTGCAGGGCATAGGCGTGGGCGGTCTGTCCGCCCTGGCCCAGATCGTGATGGCCGCGATGATCTCGCCGCGGGAGCGCGGCCGTTACTCCGGCTACCTCGGCGCCACCTTCGCCGTCGCCACCGTCGGCGGCCCGCTGCTCGGCGGTGTCATCACCGACACCTCGTGGCTCGGCTGGCGCTGGTGCTTCTACGTCGGTGTGCCCTTCGCCGTGATCGCCCTGATCGTGCTCCAGAAGACCCTGCACCTGCCGGTCGTCCGGCGCGAGGTCAAGGTCGACTGGGCGGGCGCGCTGTTCATCTCGGCGGCGGTCTCGCTGCTGCTGGTGTGGGTCACCTTCGCCGGTGACAAGTACGACTGGATGTCCTGGCAGTCGGTCGCGATGGTCGGCGGCTCGATCGTCCTCGGCGCCGTCTTCGTGCTCGTCGAGACGAAGGCCAGCGAACCGATCATCCCGCTGCGGCTGTTCCGCAACCGCACCATCACCCTGTCGTCCGCCGCCTCGATGTTCGTCGGCGTCGCGATGTTCTCCGGCACGGTGTTCTTCGCCCAGTACTTCCAGCTGGCCCGCGACAAGTCGCCGACCATGTCCGGTGTGCTGACCATCCCGATGATCGGCGGCCTGTTCGTCTCCTCCACCGTCTCCGGGCAGTTCATCACCCGCACCGGCCGCTGGAAGGCCTGGCTGGTCAGCGGCGGTGTCCTGGTCACGGCCGGACTGGGCCTCCTCGGCACCATCCGCTACGACACCCCGTACTGGAAGACCGCCGTCTTCATGGCGCTGCTGGGCCTCGGCATCGGCATGATGATGCAGAACCTGGTGCTGTGCACCCAGAACCAGGTGGCCCCCGGCGACCTCGGCTCCGCCAGCTCCACGGTCACCTTCTTCCGCTCCCTCGGCGGCGCGATCGGTGTCTCGGCCCTCGGCGCCGTCATGGCCACCCGGATCACCGACTACGCCCGGGAGGGCATCACCGCCCTCGGCCCCAAGTACGCGGCCCTGGCCTCCGGATCGGGCTCCGGCGCCATCCCGGACATGGACAAGCTGCCCGCCCCGCTGCGCAACGTCATGGAGAGCTCGTACGGCCACGGCATCGCCGACGTCTTCCTGATCGCCTCGGCCATGGCCCTGATCGCCTTCCTGATCACCCTGTTCATCAAGGAGGTCCCGCTGCGGACCAAGGGCGCCATGTCCCAGACGGCCGAGGAGACGGCCGACGCGGCCGGCCCGGCCGAGGCCCCGGCGACGGCCCCGCAGCAGGTGGCGGTGGCCTCGGCCGCACCGGCGGACCAGGGCGGCACGGGAAACCGTACGGACGCCGCTACGAAGCCGACCGGCTGACCTGACCGGTCCCGGTACCGGTCGTACCGTCCCTGCACCGCAACCCTGCACCGGCCCGTGACGGGCGGCGCGCCGTGAACAGCGGCACGCCCCCGTCACGGGCCGTTCGCATGGCACCCGTCCGTACGAGCACCTTGCGACGCCCCCTGCACAGGTCCAGCAAGGTCACCCATCCCGCGGCCGTCAGCGCCTAGGCTTCCCGGCATGGCACCGAACATCGCGACGAACACCGCCGTATCGCTGGACGAGCTGCTGGACTTCGTCCGCCCCCGGCACCGCGCCATCCTGCTCACCCGCCGTGCCGACGGCAGCCCCCAGGGGTCCCCGCTGGCCTGCGGGGTGGACGACTCGGGGCGGATCGTGGTCTCCACCTACCCGGAACGCGCCAAGACGCGGAACGCCAAGCGGGACGCGCGGGTCAGCGTCCTCGTGCTGAGCGACGACTGGAACGGGCCGTGGGTCCAGGTCGACGGCACCGCGGAGGTCATCGACACGCCCGACTCCGTCGAGCCGCTCGTCGAGTACTACCGCAACATCGCCGGCGAGCACCCGGACTGGGACGAGTACCGGGCGGCGATGGTCAAGCAGGGCAAGTCGATCATCCGGATCACCCCCGAGCGCTGGGGACCGGTGGCCACCGGCGGCTTCCCGGCGCGGCTGGTGGCGGGGTCGTAGGCCCGCGCAGGCCGCCGGGCGCACGGAAGGGGCGGTGGTCCGCCGTCGGACCACCGCCCCTTCCGGTCAGCCGGGGAGCCGGGCGGACGTCTCGGGGACTCCCGCTCCTCCGTCGCCGCCGTCGGCTCCCGCTCTCGAGCCGCGGCTCACCGGCTGCCGTTCATGAACCCCTCTCAGCTCCCGCTCGTCTTCTGCGTGAGGTCGTAGAAGGTGGCCGAACCGACCGTGACCTTCTTGAAGTTGCTCTGCACCCACGAGCTGATCTGCGAGGAGGTGCCGCTGGAGCTGCCGCCCATGCCGCCTCCCATGCCGCCGCCGGAGATGAAGTAGTGGATCTTCCCCGCGGCCACGTACGCCTTGAACTGCGCCAGCGTCGGTGACGGGTCGGTGCCGTTGAAGCCGCCGATCGCCATGACCGGGTCGCCGGTGGCGAGCTGGTAGCTCGCGGCGTTCTGCGAGCCGACCGACGCGGCCACCCAGGTGTAGTGCCCGGCGTTCTTCTCCAGCAGCTTCTTCGCCGCGTCGGAGACACTCGCGCCGTTCAGCAGACCGCCGGCACCGCCGCCGGCCGTACCGCCGCCCTCGCCGGTCGCGGCGCCGCCGGGGAAGCCGTTGCCGTTCTGACCCTGGCCCTGCGTGCTGCCGTTGCCGTTCTGCTGGTTCTGGCCGGGCATCCCGCCGCCCGGGAAGCCGTTGCCGTTGCCCTGCTGACCGTTCTGACCGTTCTGGCCGGTCTGACCGTTCTGGCCCTGCTGGTTCCGGCCCGGCATCTGCCCGCCGAACCCGCCGCGGCCACCGCCGCCGGGACCGCCGCCCATCATGCCGGCGGCCGCCGGACCGGCCGTGACGATGGACCCGGTGTGGCCCTCCTGCACGGTGCTGAGGGTGTACGCCGTGGGACCGGCGAGCGCGGCGATCAGGCCCGCGGACGCCGCCGCGAGGGCCACCTGCCGGGTGACGCGCCCCGCGAAGATCAGGCCGAGGGCACTGGTCAGACCGCCGATCAGGACCAGCCACTTCAGCCAGGGCAGGTAGTCGGAGGTGCGGTTGAGCAGGACGTAGCCCCAGGCCGCGGCGGCGACGACCGAGGCGGCCAGGGTGAGGGACACCCAGGTCTCCCGGCGCTTCTCCCACAGCAGTCCGGCGCCCATGCCGATCACGGCCGCCATGTAGGGGGCGAGGGCCACCGTGTAGTACTGGTGGAAGATGCCCGCCATGTAGCTGAAGACGACCATGGTCATCACCAGCGAGCCGCCCCACACCAGGAACGCGCCCCGGGTCACCGAGGTGCGCCGGGCCTTGCGCGTGGCCACCAGGCCCGCGACGAGCAGGATCAGCGCGGCGGGGAGCAGCCACGAGATCTGGCTGCCGATCTCGGAGTTGAACATCCGGTTCCAGCCGGTCTCGCCCCACTGCCCGGTGCCGGTACCGCCGCCACCGCCGCCGACGCTGCCGGTCTCGTCGCCGCTCAGCCGGCCGAAGCCGTTGTAGCCGAAGGTCAGCTCGAGGAAGCTGTTGTTCTGCGAGCCGCCGATGTACGGACGGGACGAGGCGGGCCACAGCTCGACGATCGCGACCCACCAGCCGCCGGACACCACCAGCGCGCCGGTCGCCGCGGCCAGCTGCGCGAAGCGCCTCTTCACCGGCACCGGCGCGCACACCGCGTAGACGATCGCCAGCGGCGGCAGGATCAGGAACGCCTGGAGCGTCTTGGCGAGGAACGCGAAGCCGATCGCGACACCCGCCCAGAGCAGCCACCTGGTCCGGCCGTCCTCCAGCGCGCGGACCACGAAGTAGCAGGCCACCGCCATCAGCAGCGCCAGCATCGCGTCCGGGTTGTTGAACCGGAACATCAGCGCCGCGACCGGGGTGAGCGCGAGGACCGCGCCCGCGATCAGACCGGCCGCCGGGCTGAACCGGCGCCGTACGGACGCGTAGACGACCGCGACCGTGGCCACGCCCATCAGCACCTCGGGGGCCAGGATCGCCCACGAGTCGAGCCCGAAGATCCGCACCGACAGCTCCATCGGCCACAGCGAGGCCGGGGGCTTGTCGACGGTGATCGCGTTGCCCGCGTCCAGCGAGCCGAAGAAGAACGCCTTCCAGGACTTGCTGCCCGCCTGGACGGCCGCCGAGTAGAAGGAGTTGGCGTAGCCGGAGGCGCTGAGGTTGTACAGGTACAGCAGGAGGGTCGCGGCCAGCAGGCCGAGGAAGGCCGGGCGCGCCCAGCGCGGGTCCTCGGGCCGGCCGCGCCACAGCCGCCGCCCGAAGGGCTGCTTCGGCTCCCCCGCGGCGGGGGCGGGCACCGGGGCGGGAGCGACGGGCTCCTGCGACGCCGGGACCGGGGCCGCGGCCGGAGGTGGCTCAGGCGCGGTGATCCGGGGTGGCCCCCAGCCTGAAGGAGCCGAAGGGGTCGAAGGAGCTGAAGGAGCCGAAGAGGCCGGAGAAGTCGAGGTGGCCGGAGGGGCCGAGGTGGCCGCCGAGGGATCCGTGTCCCCCGGACGGGCCGTGGGGTCGTAGTGCGTGGTCATCGCGGGTCCCTCGGATCGGTGTCGTGCGGACGCACCGGCTGAAGCGGCATCGTCACGTCCTTCCAGGTGCCGTCCACGGCGTCACCGGCACGGAACCGGGGGGCCTGGGAGGTCTGGGAGGCCTGAGGTGCCTGAGGCGTCTGGGGCGGGGTGGCGTAGGAGCCGCCGTACCGGTACGGCAGGTCGCCGCCGTACGGGCCGGGCGCGGGCGCCGACGCGGCGTACACCTGGGGCGACGGGGCCTGGGCCGGGACCGGCACCGGGGTGTGCGAGGCGATCACCGGCGACGACGGGCCGCCGGTCTCCCCCCGGTCGGGGAAAACCCACGCCCGGAAGAGCAGGAAGCGCAGCACGGTCGCCGCGAGGTTGGCCGCGACCAGCACCGCGAGCTCGGTGGAGTGCGCCGGGTGGTCGCTCGCCGCGTTCAGGGCGGCGAGCGAGCCGCTGGTCAGCGCCAGGCCGATGGCGAAGACGACCAGGCCCTGCGCCTGGTGCCGGACGGCACTGCCGCGCCCGCGCACCCCGAAGGTGAGCCGCCGGTTCGCCGCCGTGTTGGCGACCGCCGAGACGAGCAGGGCGAGCGCGTTGGCGACCTGGGAGCCGCAGAAGGTGCGGAAGCCGCTGTACAGCAGCAGGTAGAAGAGGGTCGACAGGACGCCGATGACGCAGAAGCCGACGAGCTGCCGGGCCAGGCCCTTGGGGACGTCCTGGATGTCGCGGTCGCGCGGGTCGTCGCCGAAGGGCCGGGCGAGCCGGTCCAGCGGCAGCGAACCGGTGGCCAGGGCCTTGCCCACCCGCAGCACCCCCTTCAGGTCGTCGGTCGCCGTCTGGACGATGTGGACGGTGGAGTCGGGGTCGTCGACCCAGTCCACCGGCACCTCGTGGATGCGCAGTCCGGCCCGCTCGGCCAGCACCAGCATCTCGGTGTCGAAGAACCAGCCGGTGTCCTCCACCAGCGGCAGCAGCGCCTGGGCGACGTCACGGCGGATCGCCTTGAACCCGCACTGCGCGTCCGAGAAACGGGCCTGGAGCGAGCCGCGCAGGATCAGGTTGTAGGTGCGGCTGATGAACTCCCGCTTCGTGCCGCGCACCACACGGGAGCTGCGGGAGAGCCGGGAGCCGATCGCCAGGTCCGAGTGGCCCGAGATCAGCGGCGCCACCAGCGGCAGCAGGGCGTTGAGGTCGGTGGACAGGTCGACGTCCATGTACGCGAGGACGGGTGCGTCCGAGGCGGACCACACGGTCCGCAGGGCCCGGCCGCGGCCCTTCTGCTCCAGCCGGAAGTTGACGACCTCCGGGACCTGGGCCGCCAGCCGTGCCGCCACCTGCGGGGTGGTGTCCGTGGACGCGTTGTCCGCGATCGTGATGCGGAACGCGTACGGGAAGGTGCGGGCGAGGTGCTCGTGCAGTCTGAGCACACATGGCTGGAGGTCCTTCTCCTCGTTGTAGACGGGGATCACTACGTCCAGGACAGGCGTACCGGCGTTACCGGCCGGGAGGTGCTCCCGCGCCGGCAGGGTGCCGGGAGAAGAATCGGTTCGCATGACACCGACTCTCGTCAAGCGCCCTGTTGCACCCATGTGGTGGCACTGTGCTGCGCCTGTGAGTGTGATTGCCAGTTCGTTTCGGGCGCCGGATGCGGCACGGCGGGGGCCAGGGCGGGCAGGTGCACGGTGAACCTGGTGCACCCCGGGACGCTGTCGACGGTCACGGCGCCGCCGTGCGCGGTCGCCACGGCCTGCACGATGGCCAGGCCCAGACCGGTCGAACCGGTGGCCCGCGAACGCGCCGAGTCGCCGCGCGCGAACCGCTCGAAGACGTGCGGCAGCAACTCGGGCTGGATGCCCTGGCCGTTGTCCTCGACGTCGATGCACATCCACGGCCCGCGCCGCTGGACGCGTGCGGTGACGGTGGTGCCGGGCGGGGTGTGCTTGCGGGCGTTGCCCAGCAGATTGACCAGCACCTGCTGGATACGGGCCGCGTCCGCGGCCACCAGGGCCGGTTCGTCGGGCAGGTCGAGGCGCCAGTTGTGGCCCATGCCGGCCGCGCGGGTGTCGCTGATGGTGTCGACGACCAGCGGGATCAGGTCGGTCTGCTCGAACTGGAGGGGCCGTCCGGCGTCCAGCCGGGCGAGCAGCAGCAGGTCCTCGACGAGCAGCGTCATCCGGCCCGCCTCGGACTCGATACGGCCCAGCGCGTGCCGGGTGTCCGGCCCGACCTGCTCCCGTCCGCGCCGGGTCAGCTCGGCGTACCCGCGGATCGAGGCGAGGGGGGTGCGCAGCTCGTGGCTGGCGTCCGCGACGAACTGCCGTACCCGCATCTCGCTCTGCTGGCGGGCGTGCAGCGCGCCGTGCACATGGTCGAGCATCCGGTTGAGCGCGGCGCCGACCTGGCCGACCTCGGTGTGCTGGTCGGTCTCGGACTCCGGGACCCGCTCGCTGAGGTTCACCTCGCCGGTGTGCAGGGGGAGTTCGGAGACCCGGGTCGCCGTCGCGGCCACCTTGCGCAGCGGGCGGGTGGCGACGCCGACGATGACCGTCCCGGCGAGGGCGGCGGCGATCAGGCCGGCGGCGGTGACACTCACCTCGGCGAGGATGAGGGCGTTGACGGTGCTGTCGGCGTCCGTGGTCGGGATGCCGACGTAGAACGTGCCGTTGGGGCCGGTGGTGTACTGCACGCGGTACTGGCCGAGGCCGGGTACGTCGACGGTGTGCTGCTTGCCGTCCTTCGGCACGGAGTTGAGGGCGGCCAGCTGCGGCTGCTTCAGGGAGCCGCTGCTCATGACGGGGACGCCGCTGCTGTTCTTCGTCTTCTTGCCGACCTTGCCCTCGGTGACCCGGCCGTCCTCGACGCTCGCCGCGACGGTGTACTGCGGCTGGGGGCCCTTGGTGACGAAGTCGCTGAGGCTGAGGACCTTCTGCTGCTGGCCGTTCTGGTCCGGCAGCGCGGCGGCACCGTTCTTGGGCTGCTGGTCGCCGGGCGGCCGGAAGCCGCCGCCCGCGCGGGCCGCGACCTCGACGAGCTGGTTGCCGAGCTGGTCGTAGAGGTGCGAGCGCAGTGCCAGCGTCGTCACCGTGCCGATCACCGCGCACACCACCGCGATCAGCACCACGGACGCGACGACGAGCCGCGTCCGCAGGGTGCGCGGCTTGCGCGCTCGTCGCGCCTGCGCACGCGGCCGTGGCCGTCGCCGTCCGCTCATGACACGGCGGGCTTGATCAGGTAACCGGCCCCGCGCCGCGTGTGAATCATCGGCTCCCGGCCGGCGTCTATCTTGCGGCGGAGGTACGAGATGTAGAGCTCGACCACGTTGGCCTGGCCGCCGAAGTCGTACGACCACACCCGGTCCAGGATCTGAGCCTTGCTCAGCACCCGCCGCGGGTTGCGCATCAGGAAGCGCAGCAGCTCGAACTCGGTCGCGGTGAGGTGGATGTCCGTCCCGGCGCGCGAGACCTCGTGGCTGTCCTCGTCGAGCGTCAGGTCCCCGACCACCAGTACGGAGTCGGAGCGGCGGTCGGCGGCCCCGGAGCGCCGGATCAGCCCGCGCAGCCGCGCCACGACCTCCTCCAGGCTGAACGGCTTGGTGACATAGTCGTCGCCGCCCGCGGTGAGCCCGGCGATACGGTCCTCCACCGCGTCCTTGGCCGTCAGGAACAGCACCGGCACGTCGGGCAGTTCGCGGCGCAGCCGGCCGAGCACGGCCAGCCCGTCCATGTCCGGGAGCATCATGTCGAGGACGACGGCGTCCGGACGGAACTCGCGAGCGGTGTGGAGGGCGCCCTGCCCGTCGCCCGCGCTGCGTATCTGCCAGCCCTCGTAGCGGAGGGCCATGGACAGAAGCTCGGTGATCGACAACTCGTCGTCCACCACCAGCACGCGGACGGGGCTCCCGTCCGGCCTCAGCAGTTCGGTGCGCCCCTGGGGCGAGGTCGTGGTCATAGTGCACACCTTGTCCGGGTCCTCTGAGAACACCCTTTCAGAAATCTGTGATTTCTCTGAGAACCTCACAGGCACCTCTCAGGGAACCCCTGGGCCGGTCCTATCCGGCCCCGCCGGGACTACCGGAGCCGCCGGGACTACCGGAGCCGCCGGGACTACCGGATGCCGAACAGTTTCGCGCCGTTGTCGTGGCACACGGACCGCAGCCACGCGTCCCCGAGCCCGAGCCGCTCCAGCGCGTGCAGCTGTTCGCCGTACGGATAGGGGATGTTGGGGAAGTCCGAGCCCAGCAGGACCTTGTCACCCAGATCCGCGAGACGGGGCAGCGCCCGCCGCGGGAACGCCGCGAGCCGCTCCCCGAAGCCGGTGAACGCCATCGTCGTGTCCAGCCGCACCTCCGCGTACCGCTCGGCGAGGCCGAGGAAGTCCTCGTACTCGGGCATTCCGAGGTGTGCGACGACCAGCCGCAGCCGGGGATGCCGGGCCAGCACCCGCCCGACCGGCCCGGGACCGGTGTGCTTGCCGGGCGCGGGCCCCGAACCGCAGTGGACCACGACCGGAGTGCCCGCCTCGGCCAGCAGCCCCCAGGTCCGGTCGAGCAGGGGATCGGCGGGATCGTAGGCCCCGACCTGCACATGGGCCTTGAACACCCGGGCACCCGCGTCGAGGGCCTCCGCCACATACTCCTCGGCACCGGCCTCGGGGAAGAAGGTCGAGGTGTGCAGGCAGTCCGGGGTGCGCCGGGCGAACCCGGCGGCCCACTCGTTCAGCCACCGCGCCATTCCCGGCTTGTGCGGGTACAGCATCGCGGTGAACGCCCGCACGCCGAACTCCCGCAGCAGCGCGGCTCGTTCGTCCTCCTCGTGGCGGTACCGGATCGGCCACTCGATGCCACCGGTGAGCGGCCCGAGGGCGTCGAAGTAGCCCCACACCTTTCTCAGCACCTGGTGGGGCATGAAGTGGGTGTGCACGTCGACGAACCCGGGCAGCCCGAGCCGCTCCCGGAAGCGACGCACGTCGGCGATGTCGGCGGACGTACCGGCGGGGGTGCGGGCGGGCATGTCGGCGGGCATGCGGGGCTGATCTCTCATGTTCCTCACGATCGGCCGAGTCACCCCGTCGAGTCCATCCCCTCCCACGGGTCGGAACAGCCCGTCCTGAACCCCCGCGGCCTCCTGCCGAAGGGGCCGGAGAGGCCGGCGTGTCCGCGGTCGTGCGCGCGGGCGTCTCAACGGGCGCAGTACTCCCCGGTGATCGCGTCGACGACGGTGCCGGTCGGGTCGAGCCAGTCGTTGCCGAGGGCGAAGGACAGGGTGTGCCGGCCGCCGGCGGTGCCGCTCATCCACGTCTGGTAGCCCTGGATCGAACCGGCGTTGCCGTAGACGGTGACCCCGCACGGGGTGCGGGCGACGACCACGCCGAAGCCGTAGCGGAACGTGTCGGTGCCGGGGAAGGAGCCCGGGGTCGGGGTCAGCATCAGGGTGAGCAGCCGGGCGGGGAGCAGCCGGCCGCCGAGCAGGGCGGAGTCGAAGCGGTCGAGGTCACCGACCGTGGAGATCATGTCGCCGTTGCCCGCGGCGAAGGACGGGTTGTAGTCCGTGACGTCCTGGATCCGCGGTCCGGACGGGTCCGGCCTGGTGTAGCCGTGCAGGCGCGGGGCGGGGAGGAGGGGCGAGCAGCCGGGGAAGGACGTGGCGGCGAGGCCCAGGGGGCGCAGGATCCGGCGGGTGACCCCGGTACAGCCGGGCGACGTCCGGGTACAGCCGCGGGAGGTGACGGCCGACGTAGGTGAGCACCCTGTCGTAGAGCTGCGGCTCGACGGGGGCGATGTCGTTGCCGGTGAAGTGCACCTTCTGGACGTGCCGCGTGTTGTAGGCCCGCATCCAGCGGAACAGGTCGAGGTACTCCTGGTTGTTCCAGAGGCGGTCCGAACTCTGGAAGACCTCCCGCATGATCTGCCGGATGTCACCGCGGTCGGTGAGCACCCAGTCGTCGATGCGCAGTCCGGCGTTCCAGCCCGCCTCCCGGGCGAAGGACGTGAAGTCCTTGTGCCGCACCAGGTAGCGGAAGACGCGGTCCTGGAGGGTGAAGAACTGATGCGTGCCGTGGGTGGCCTCGCCCAGGCCCACGATCACGGAGGAGCCGACCGCGCGCCCCAGCGGGGCGAGATCGGCCGCGGGACCGGCCGGCTCCGTGCCGACCAGCGGACGCGCGGCCCGGGTCAGCCCGGCGGCGACGGCGGCCGGATCCGGGGAGACCGCCGCCCCGTCCGCGCGGGCGGCGGCGGGACCGCGGACCACGGACAGCACGGTGAGCAGCAGCGCGGGAACGAACCCGGCCAGGACCCGTCGGGACCGGTCCCGACGGCGGAACGGCGCGGGCGGGGGAGCGGAGGAAAGGGGCTGCATGGGACGGGACGCCCTTTCTCACGGAGTCCTGGAGTCCGGTGGACCGGAGTCCGGCGTACCCCCCGGATCAGCATGGCCGGACGTCACCGGTTCCCGCCGCCCGGCACGGCCGTTTTGACCCGAGTGGCGTACATGGCCGGCCGGGAGACCAGGGGTCGGGACGTGGCGCTCCCTCTGACCGGACCGCACCCGTACGGACGCCGGTGAGAACCGTCGGCAGGATGCGTACGAGCAGTGCTCCGCACCGACCCGGTGCACCCGTCCGGCGGTGGACGAACCGCCGCCGACGGCGGCGGTGACCGCTGATCACGACGACGCGGCCCGTGATGTCGGGAACGCCCCCCGCCGGCAGGGCGTCTTCCGTAGAGTGTTCGGCCGTGACGTCGTATGAATCGTGGTCGTTGGTCGCGTCTTTCGGGTCGCTGCTCGTCAGCGTCGTGGCGTTCGCGGCCGTGGCGTGGCAGCTGATCCTGCTGTCGCGCAGCACCGAACAGGATCACGACCGGCGCCGTAAACAGGCGACCATGGAGTACCTCACCGCCAACATGGACCGGCGGAAGCTGCTGTTCGACGAGGGCATACCGCATGAACGGGACGAGGCCGGGATCGCGGCCTTGATCAGCCGCTCGCTGTCGGGTGACGACGACACGACCAAGCTGATCACCGCCTACCTGACGACGTTCAACTTCCTGGCTGTCGGAGCGCAGACGGACGCCTTCGACCGGGATGTGATCGACGAGGCGTGGGGCGGTATCGTCCTCGCGGTCTGGAACAACTACCGGCCATGGGCCGAAGCGCAGCGGGAACGGCACGGTGAACCCCGCGTGTGGGAGAACCTGGAGTGGCTGGCCCATCGCATGACCCCGCGTCGTCCGCCCGCCCCCGCCGCCGGTGACGGGCTGCTGCCCTCGCAGTCGCCTGCGGCACCGTAGACCTGCGGCACCGTAGAACGGGCGTGGCAGGCGCCTGCTTCAGACTCCGCGGAGAGGTTCGGGATCCGGGGTCTCGTCCACCAACCCGTGATGCGCGGCGGGACAGGCCGGGCGCTGGGCGAGCCAGCCCGAGACGCGAGGGCCTCCGCCGACGGCCTTTCCGTCCAGGACCGTCCTGACATGCCCGAACCCTTGGCGGACGTAGTACGCCTGCAGATCCGTGTTCGTCGTCCACGCGTCCAGCCGGAGCCACTTGGCGCCCGCCCGGCAGGCACGGTCCCCGGCCCAGTCGAGCAGCCGGCCCCCGACGTTCCGCCCGGCACGGCTCCGCGTGACAGAGAGTTTGCCGACGAACAGGGAGGGCTCCGACAGCTCCGCCTCCGGCCAGAGGCCCGGTTCCGCATCGGGGGTCACGGTGACGGCCGCCACCGTCGCCACCCCGTCGAGAACCAGGAAGACGCTCCCGGCCTCGATGGACTCCAGCAGCTTCTCGGCGGGATAGGGCCGCTGCCACTGGTCGGTGCCGCGACGGGACAACCAGGCCGCCGCCTCCTCACGGAAGGCGAGCAGCGTGGACAGGTCCTGCGGCTGGGCCGCGGTGATTCTCACTGAGGCTCGTTCCCCTGTCGGACGGACAGCGCTGCCGCGCCGTCGGTGAGTACCGTAAGTACTGCCAGGAGACCTGTCACGCCGGGCGGGCTCACGGGCCGTTCGAACCTCCGGGGAATGCGGTCGTACAAGCGCCTGTGGCAATCCGGCGCGTTCTCCGAGCCGCCGCACGATCACGGCAAGTCCCACTGGCCGAAACGGTGAACTGCCGGAATGACGCGCCGGGACACCTGCCGGGAAATACCTCCTCCATGAACTTCGACCGGCACGGGCTTCCATCAGCTTCATGGGCATTGACGCGCTCGAACGGAAGGGTCCGGACGCGCCGTCCCCGGCATTCCGACCGTGGCAGGCGAAGGTGATATGGAGCAAGTCCGCCCCGTAAGGCACCTGGTAGCCTAAATGTGTGACGAATCGTTAGTTCAGGGGGGCAAGTGAGGATCGCACTTCGTCTGGTGAACGCCGATGCGGACGGACTGGAGACACTTGAGGACTGGCTCAAGGCCGAACGGGGTCTGCGGCGTGTGGTGATCGCGCGTGAGCACGTCGCCACCGGTGCGGGTGAGATGGGGGTGTTGACGGACTGTCTGCACTTCACCATGGACGCGGGGTTGATCAGCGTTCTGGCGCAGTCGCTCGTCGACTACTGGAGGTCGAGGGGCGACTCCGGTCCGGTGGAGGACAGGCCGGCGCTCCGTGTCGAGCGCGCCGACGCTCCGGACGGCACCAAGACGGTCACCATCGAGGCACGAGATCTCGAGACAGCGGAGGCTTTGCTTCGCAAACTGCGTGACACGCTCGAGTAGTTCATGACTCACAAGCCGCCGAGTGCAAATAGATCGCGAGCCGTTCTCATCGCATCCAGCACCTTCACCGATGCGAAGTTCACCGACCTCCACGCGACAGCGCGCACGGCCAGGGGGCTCAAGAAGCAGCTGCGCGATCTCAGCGTCTGGGGAATCAGCCACGGCCACTGTCAGGTGGTCGACGCACACGACTGCACTCGTGAGGAACTGCTCGAAATCGTGCGTGAGGCGTCCCAGGCCGCAGAAGAATGCTTCGTCCTCTACTTCGGGGGGCACGGCGTCAACGTGAAGGGGCGGCTGTTGTTGCCGCTCCCGCATTCCTCAGCCTCCGAGACGAACACCATGCTCGAGTTCGCCGAACTGATGCAGGCGGTGGACGCGGGAGGCGCGAGCAGCAAGCTCGCGCTGATCGACTGCTGTCATGCCGGGCTGGCCATGGGCGCCCTGCCCTTCGAACAGCACGTCCACGGCGAGGTGCCCGAGGGCTGCTACGTCATCGCGGCCTGCGAAGCGAACAGAACGGCCAAGGCGCCCGAGGACCACGAGTTCACGGCCTTCGGACGCGCCCTGCTCCGATGCCTCGCGAACGACGGCCCCCCTGATCAGGAATTCTGGACTCCGGCCCAGCTTCTGGCGCGTATCGACGGTCTGCTCACCGGCGAGGGGTATCCCCAGCCGGTGACCAATGGATCGCCGGTGGGTGAACTGCCCTGGGTGAACAACCGCGGGTACGACCAGTTCTACGAACCGGCAGACCTTTCGGTGCCCGCACCGCACAACGGCGTACGCACACCGGAACAGGCCGACCGGATCCGGTACCTGGGCCCCGACCCTCTGCCGCTGCCCACTCCGTTCCTCGGCCGTGAAGACCTGCTGGGCGAAGTCGGCCGGAGGGTGCGAGCGGGTCAGGTCCTCCCGGTGACCGGAGGAGAACTGGTAGGCAAGTCCGCGCTGCTCACCGCACTCGTCGACCGGGCCGATACGCTCAGCCCGCTTCCCTTTCCGCCCGTGGTACTGGAGATCGAGCCCAGCTCGGCAGCTGAGCAGCCCCTTCTCGAGGCGATCGCCCGAGCACTGCACCAGACCCTGGACGACAGTGATCTCTCGGTGGTCGCCGAACGCAGAGCCGACAGCCTGTTCGGTCTCGTTCTGCCCCGGCAGGTCAAGGGCAGAAGCCTGATCCTCGTCGTCAAGGCCTCGCGCATCGATCTGTCACGCCCCGAAGTCGTCCGTGAGCTGGACGAGTTGCTGAAGCAGGATGTCTTCAGACGGGCGGCCGTCCTCGTGGAGACCGGTGACCCCGTCGAACTCGACGGAGGCCGCTGGTGGCCTCGACCGGTCACCGTGCCTGAACTGAACACGTCCGACGCCCTGCTTCTGATCGGTGACTGGCTGACCGACGAGAACCTCGTCACAGACGTGAACGCGCTGGAGCTCGTCCATGACAACTTCGCCCGCCGCCCCGGGATCATCGAACGCGCCGTCCGGCTGGTGGCTCGCCAGCATCGCGAGGACGACTTCGACAGCTTTCTCGCCGGTCGCCGCACCGACCACGGAACTGTGCAGGAAGTCGCGCCCGGGGAGGTCGACAACGCTCTGGTGAATGCCGCGATCCCGACCGTCAAAGAAGCACTGGACAGGGCGTGGTCCACGATGCGGAGCG
This sequence comes from Streptomyces sp. NPDC047000, assembly GCF_040644295.1. Taxonomy (NCBI): domain Bacteria; kingdom Bacillati; phylum Actinomycetota; class Actinomycetes; order Kitasatosporales; family Streptomycetaceae; genus Streptomyces; species Streptomyces sp. NPDC047000. The sequence continues at coordinate 123,794 of NZ_JBEYWE010000016.1, read as the reverse complement.
AGGACACCGCGCACGCGCGGTCCGTCCTCACCGTGTGGGGCGTCGTCGAGAAGCTGCCGCTCTCCCTCGACGTCCTGCGCGCTCTCGGGTTGCCGAAGGACACGGTGCGAGTCCTCTACCACGACGGAGTCGTCATTCCCTGGCGGCCCGTGGCCGGCTCCGATTCCCCGGCAGAGCACGTCCCCTGCTTCGAGATCAGCCTGGTGAGCCGGGCAGCGCTCAGGAAAGAGCTGTTGGACGCGGTCGGTCCCGCCGGCGGATCCGGGACGGACCGAGCCCTCGACGAACTCGACCGGCGGCTCACCACCGCAGCCCAGCGGCTGGGGACCGCGGTACTGCCGGACGGGCGGTCGGACGCGTCGTCGGACGAGGTACTGCTCCAGGTCATCGAGTCGCTGCGCCGGGCGACGGGATGGCTCGACCGCCATGTCCCCCACGCGCTGGCGGGACTGCGCGACCGGCTCGGCCTCTACGTCAACAGCCAGTCCGCGGAAGCGCCCCTGCTCCCCGTGGCACAGACGATCGAGACCTGGTCCGCCGGCACGTCACCGGTTCCACAGGACAGCACGAAGGAACCCGCTGCCTCGGCGGTCGGCTCACGGACCGCCGAGGACGAGACGGCCGCCGACACCGGCGCGTGGTCATGGGAACGGATCGACGAGCTGTACGCCACGGCCGGACGCCTCAATCTGGCATCCCGTGCCTCCGCGAAGGAGGCGAACACAGGCAAGATCTTCATTCACCTGTTCGACCACGCGGTACGTCTTCTGGAGGCATGCCGTGGGGACATCCCCTGGCACATCCTGCGCGCGGTCGACCAGTGCGGCTTCCACGGGGCGAGGCGGCATCGTGTCTTCGCCGAGATCGTTCCCGCCCGGGTACGGCTGGCGCGGCAGTTGGCCGCCCAGCAGGACGGCCGGGCGGACGCCCGGCTCAATCACCTGCTCTGGTCCGTGTCCTGGACCCTGAACACGGCTGCCTCCCAGGTCGCGGCCAGTGACCTGGACTCCGTCGGTGACACGATCCGGTGGGCGGAGCAGCTTCTCGTCATGCTGCCTCCGGCTCCTGACGCGAAGGCCCGGCAGACCCGCAACTGGCTCGCCTATCGGATGGCCGGGCTGCGCCGTGCGACGGCGATGACCGCGGACGAGCGGCAGACCGCCGCGCACACGGCGTACAGCCTCGCCAAAGAAAACACGCTCCTGGCCACTGACATGCCCGAGCGCCTGCATCAGTGGACGCGGAATCTCCTGACCAGCGCGTATGCGTACGCACAGGAGATCCGCGACGACCGGGAACGGCTGGACCTCGGCAACGCGACCCTGTCCACGCTGGAGGACGTCTGGGGACCCCGGAACGAGTGGGGAACGCCGCTGCTCGCCGAGGCATCCCGTTTCCTGCGCAGAGTACACGCCCGGCATGCCGACTCCGAGTTGCAGTACGAGGGTGCCAGGCAGGTCCTCACCCTCCTGCAACCACCACGGCCGGACCAGGGAATGGGCCCTGCCCCCGTCATGGACGTGGAGCACATGGCCGAGCTCGCGGAGGCACACGCGTTCCTGGCCCACGCACTCCTGGAGCGCAACGAACCGTCCGCGGCCCGACCGAAACTGCGGCAAGGCATCCAGATCGCCCGGCAGGCCGCGAAGGACTTCCCCTCCGCGCGCACGCACAGGATCTGGCTCCGTCTGCTACGCCTCTCGGAGGAATGGTTCGGGGACGGCCAGGGACGGAACCCCTCTCCCGAGCACGCCAAGGCGGTCGCGGAGATCCGCAGCTGGCTCGACAGCAGCCAGGAGGCGCGGTACGGGAACCATGCGATGGCCCTGCTGCACCTGTGGTGTCTGGACGGCGACTGGCGTCGGGAGGGCAGCCTGTCAGTCGCACTGCGGAACCAGCCCACACGCCTCACCTGGAACACCGGTCGTTCCCCCGAGCAGACACGGATGGACCAGGTCAACCGGATCCGCCTGAACGCGCTGCTGACGCACGAACGCGTCTACGGGCCGACATGGGCTCTGTACGACGCCCGCATCAGGCTCAGCCGTGAATACCAGCGCTGGAGCGCCATCTACGGCAGGCATCCCCTCGAAGTGGATCACGGCCCTGTCTGGAAACTCCTGGCCGACGCCGAAAAGAAATTCCCGCGGGACCTGAGCGTCAGGCGAACCCGTGCGTCCTATCACCGGTACATCTGGGAGTACGGGAAAGCCGCTCAGCTGTACATCAAGTCGGTCCGGGAGGAGACCGACGGTGACCGCTTCCGCCGGGACATGATCGATGCCTCCGAATGCCTGCTGAGTCAGTCACTCCATCAGGAGGGGCTGGCCACCGAGGAACGGGAGAGCGCATTGCGCATGGCCGCGGATCTTCTGCGGCAGGTCACCGCACTCCACTCACAGACGCACCGGGTGTCTCTGCTGTCCGCCCGTATCGCCCTCGAACTGAACAGTCCGGTGGACTGGGGCATGGCCGACTCCACGTTCGCGGAGTTCCTCGGTGACGACTACGTCGGCAACTCCGGCCCCTACCTCGACGAACGCCGGCAGCGGACGGCGGATCCCGGCAAGGCGGGCGGCGGCGAGGAACACCGCCCGGAGGACGAGGGAGCGCGTGAACCGGCTGATGCTCTGGACGTCTTTGCCGTGGACGACCTCGTGGAGAAGCATTTCACGGATGTCGATGCACTGAGGTCTCTGGGGAGCCTCTACCTGCGGCACTCGATACTCACCGCGGAACGGGATCCGGAAGCAGCACTCGCCGGCGCATGGCGCGCGTACAACTGCTTCAACGGACGCAGGGTGATGGAGATGGTCTCCGGCCATGAATGGGTCGACACCGCCTTCTTGCGCGGACAAACCATCACCTGGGCCGCGGAACTCACCTCTTCCGCTTCTCCCTTCCCCGCGGAGAGCGGGAATCAGCACGGCTGGCTGCACCTCGCCGAGTCACGGCTGCAATCGGCTCGCGACCGCAGCGCGGGTGGCTTCCATCAGCTGGTCTGCGTCTGGAGCGAACGGCTGCGGGAGCTGAAAGCCCGGCTGAACGAGCGGTGATCACAGCATGCGATCAGTGGTCACCGGCCCGTGCCCCCAGCGGCCGACCCGTGCCCGCGACTGCCGTCATCGGTGCCGGTCAAGCTTGTGATCGAGCTTCTCACCGTGCCTGTCACCCTCGGCGGTGGCGGCCTCAGAGGTGACGCGTGACGCTGCCGTCGCAGCCAGTGGCTGATCTACAGGACCAGCGCACGATGGCCGTGCCACGCTGTCTCCGGCGTGCCGTCGTTACGGAGTTCCCGTCAAAACCTGAAGGTCAACCGTTCGCTCGGCATCTCGATCTCTCCCGACATCATGGTCGGCACCCGGCCGGTGCCGAAGTACGCGGACACCGAGAAGACGCAGTTCGCGACCCACCGCGAGACCGGCACGAAGCTCTGCACGATCGCCTTCTTCTTCATGGAAGAGGACCGCGCCGAGGCCCTGAAGATCACCGGCCCGGAGACCGGTCTTCCCAACGGCCTCCGGCCCGGTCGCCCCGTCAAGCCGGTGGAGCTGTTCGCCACCTCGTGGGAGCGGATCTTCAACCGGGGGCTGCCCGCCGACCAGATGACCGCGGTCGCCCGGCTCATGCACTTCTCCGGGCTTCCGACCCTGGCCCTCAGCATCGCCCGGAACGCGGAGCTGAGCATGGGCGCGAAGCGCGAGATCGAACCGCTCACCGTCAAGGAAGGACGTCAGCTCCTGGCGGCGGCTCGCGACAACCGGCTCTGGGCCGCGTACGAGCCGGCGGTCCGCATCGGTCTCCAGCGGGTGAGCTGCTGGGGCTCCGCTGGTCGGACGTGGACCTTCACGAAGGCGTGCTCACGGTTCGGCAGGCCCTACCGCGCGTCGGCGGTGAGCTGCTGATCGTCGCACCGAAGACTCAGCGCTCGGCCCGTCGTGTCGCCCTGCCGGCCGAGTGCGTGACGGCGCTCCGTGCTCAGCGGGCACAGCAGATCGCCGACCGGAAGGGCGCAGGGGGCAACTGGAAGGGCACGGGACAGGGCTTCGTCTTCACCACCAAGAACGGGCCCCCGTCGAGCCGCGCAACCTGAACCGCTTCTTCGAGGCACTGTGCGTCCGCGCCGGCGTCCGTAAGGTCCGGCTTCCGCGATCCGCGCCACACCTGCGCGTCACTCCCCCACGAGGAGGGCGCCGACGCCCGCATGATCAGGGAAGTCCTCGGCCCCAGTTCCCTTCGCGTGACCATGGACGTCTGCACCTTCGTACGGCTCGACTCGCAACGTTCCGCCTTCGACCAGGTCGGCGACGCACCGAGGGGTGACGACCACGATCCGGACGATGACGGCGGCGGGGCCGGCGCCTTCGTAGCCGGCCGGCTGAACGCCTTTGGCCCGTGAACCAGCCAGGAAGCGCAGCATCTACCCCTGTCCGAAAAACGATCACCCATTTGTGGGACTTCGGAATACATCGCCCATTTGGTGACGAGTCTCCCGTCGGCTGCCGGAGACAGCCGAGCTGTCCATCCCTCCACACGAGAGAAGTCGACGATGAGCTTCATTCAGACCGGCAAGATCGACCTGAGGTCCGACAACCCGATCGAGACGACCGGCGGTAACACCTCGACCTTCACGCGCGTCACGTTTCCGACTCCGTTCCCCGCGGGCTCCAACGTCGTCGTCCTCCCGCTGACCCAGACCTTCAACGGCCCGGAGACGCCGGGGATCCGCGTCCATGACGTCACGAACACGGGCTTCCTGATCCGCCTCAACGAGGTGTACGCCGGCGCCACCAAGAGCGACGGCAAGCACACCACCGAGACCATCGGCTGGCTGGCCGCGACCGTCTGACGCACACGCTCCTGCCGGGCACAGGAATACCTGCCTCTTCAAGCAGCTGCCGGCAAGAGCCCCCGCGCCTTCTGAGGCGGTTGCCGTCAAGCACTGCCGTCACGGCATAAGCCAGAGGCCCTGTGGATCTCTCCACAGGGCCTCTGGTCTGCTGTGCACTCGGCAGGATTCGAACCTGCAACCTTCTGATCCGTAGTCAGATGCTCTATCCGTTAAGCTACGAGTGCTTGTTCTGTTGTCGTCTTCCGCTTCGGGTTTTCCGCCCGTCCCGGCGACAGGAAGAACATTACATGACTGCCGCCGCCATGTGAAATCCGTTTGGTCCACCCCTTGTGACCTGCAAAAACAGCCAAGAAGGCGTCTCAACGCCGAAGCCCCGGTCCTGAGGACCGGGGCTTCGGTGATCAAGCGCGGAGGCGGAGGGATTTGAACCCTCGATGGGCTTTAAGGCCCAAACCGCATTAGCAGTGCGGCGCCATAGACCGGACTAGGCGACGCCTCCAGCACGACCCCCCGCGCGGGTGCGCGAGTGGTGCCTGCAGATGATGACACAGGCTAGCGCCGTGTCACCAATCGCCTCCTACGGTACTAGGCGGAGAGGCCGCCGGGCAAAGGTCTTCCCGCGGGTCGAGAGACGTCCCCCACGATTCCGCGGGTACCGGAGCGCGAGCGGAAACGTGTCGTCACAGGTTCTGCATCCTTCCGCCGCCACTTCGTCGTGCGACCTCCCTCTCATCCGGCACCCCCCGGGCGACCCCCTCCCTTAGACTCCCTCGCGTGACACACCGCGGGCCGATTGGCAAGATGGCCGGAGCGGTCGGCAACACGCGGTAACAGGGAGGAAGCGCTCGTGAGCAGCAGGCCATCCCGAGGCGCTGCTCGCCTCGCAGCCATACTCGACGCGCTCCCTGACGCGTTGGTGCTGGTCAACGCCAACGGCACGGTCGTCAACGCGAACTCGATCGCCCTCGAGGCGTTCGAGGCGCCCGGCACCGCCCTCGTCGGGCGGGGGCTGCTGGACCTGCTTCCGCAGTTCGACTCCCGCCTCATCCCCGGCTCCATGCGCCGGCCCGACCACATGGACCCGCAGGGCCGCACCAAGCCGACCCGGATGACCGCCCGGCGGACCGACGGCCTCGAGTTCCCCGTCGAGGTCACCAGCGCCAACCTGGAGAACGGCCAGCAGGCGTACGACGGATACGGCTACACCGGCGACGAGCTGCTGATGCTCGTCGTACGCGACCTGTCCGGCACCGTCGACACCGAGGCCGAGCTGGCCCGCTCCCAGCGGCAGACCGAGATGATCCTCCGGGCCGCCTCCGAAGGGGTCATCGGCACCGACACCGACGGGCGCATCGTCCTCGTCAACCCCGCCGCCGCTCAGATACTCGGCTACCGCGCCAGCGACCTCGGCGGCAAGGAACTGCACACCCTCGTCCTGCACTCCCGTCCCGACGGTGCCCCCTTCCCGTACTCCGAGTCGCCGCTCGCCGACACCCTGCGCTCCGGCCGCAAGCACCGGGTCCGCGGGCAGGTCGTGTTCGCCAAGAACGGCGACATGCTCCCCGTCGATCTCACCACCGCACCCGTGCGCGACGGCGACCAGCTCGTCGGCGCCGTGCTGACCTTCACCGACCGGCGCCCCTTCGACGCCCTCGCCGACGAGAAGGCCGCCGCCGACAAGGAGCACGAGACCGAGATCGAGCGGCTCGCCGAGGAGCACGCCTCCGACCTCACCGCCCTGCGCCAGCAGCACGTGACCGAGGTCGAGGAGCTCACCGAGCGGCACGCCGGGGAACTGGCCGCCGCGGAGGAGCGCTACACCGCGCTCGCCGAACGGGAGAACGACCGCTACGCGACACTCGCCGAGCAGGAGAAGGACCGCTACGAGACGCTCGCCTCCCGCTACGAGCAGCTGACCGTCCTCCTCGGGCGCTCCCTGCGCGGTCCGCTCGACGAGCTGCGCCGCGAACTCGCCGCCCTCGCCGCCGACGACGCCGGGCAGCTGTGGCCCGAGGCCAACCAGGTCCTGCATCACCTCTCGGCCGGCTACGCCCGGATCACGACCCTCATCGACAACGTCCTCGGCTTCCAGCTCCTCGACTCCGGCGGCACCGGCATCAGCCGTGCCAAGGTCATGCTCGACGCCGTCGTCGCCGCCGGTGTCGACGGTGCCATCGAGCTCATCGGCCCCGGCCGGGTCCAGTTCGCCGTGCACGCCCCGCCCATCGAGGCCGAGGTCGATCCCCAGCGCCTGGCCACCGCCCTCGCCCATCTGATCGCCGACGTCGCCGGCGTCGACGCGACGGGCAACGCGCCCGTTTCGGCGGGCGGTTACATGGACAGCACCGTCGTGGTCGCCGCCGCACAGCGCGGTGAGGTCGTACGCATCGAGGTGCGCGGGCCGTACGCCGGGGGCGACCCGGTGCACGAGCCGATCGTGCGCGGGATCGTACGGGCCCACGGCGGTGTGCTGCAGACGCACGAGGTGCCGGGTATGAGCGGCAGCGCCTACGTCCTCGAGGTTCCCCTCGGGGCGGGGGCGGGGGCCGTTCCGGTGCAGCAGCAGCCGCAGATGATGGCCCTGGATCCGGCCCCCGTGACCGATCAGGTGCCGGTCGCGACTCCGGTGCCGGATCCGGTGCCAGGTCCGGTGCCGGCGGCAGATCAGGCTCCGCCCGTCATGGATCCCGCTCCGGCCGCGGGGCCGGCCGGTGCCGTGGGTCCCGATGGCGTCGCCGGACCGGGGGCGGGTGCGGAGCCGGTTTCCGAGGAACACGCCGATCACACCTCCGCTGGTGGGCGGCGCCGGGCACGGCGGTCGTCCGTCGACGCCTTCCTGGACGGCGAGGTCCCGGGCGCGTCCGACACGACCGGTGACACGGAGGCGGAGGGGCCCACGCCGACCGGGCGTCGGCGTCGCGGACGGCCCGCCGAGGAGACCGGGGCCGTCGTGGTCGAGAGCACCGACACGTCCGGCGGTACCGGACGGCGCCGGGGCCGGCCCGCCGAGGACACCGCCGGCCAGGGCACCGGCGTACCGCCCGCCGTGTCGGAGGGTGCCGTGGTGACCGCGGCCGAGCATGCCGCGGGCACCGCCGCCGTCGGCACCGGTCTGGGGGCCGCCGTACCGCCCGGAGGGGTGCCCGCGTCGGCCGCCGCCGTACCGCCCGGAGGCATGCCCGCGCTGCCCGCGGTCTCCGGCCCCGACGGTGCCGGCGGTGGTGCCGGCACCACCGACGACGGTACGCAGGCTTCGGGACGCCGCCGGCGTGCCCTGGCCGCCGCGGCCGAACGTGCCGCCGCGCAGGAGGCGAGCGCGGGTCCCCGTCCCGTCTTCGCGCTGCCGCCCGCCGACGCGGACCGCGCGCCCGAGGACGGCACCGCACAGGCACCCGTACCGGCTCCGATGCCGATGCCGATGCCGGTAGCTGCATCGGTACCGGTACCGGCTCCGCTACCGATGCAGGTCTCCGTTCCGGGCCAGGCACCCGCGGCTCCCCTGCCCGGTACGCCCCTGCCCGGTACGCCCGTGCCCGCAGCACCCCTGCCGGGGGCTCCCGTGCCCGTCGCCGTCACGCCGGATGCGGCCGAGGGGCGGCACGATGTCGCACCGCACGATCAGGCCGACGACCACACCCCACCCCAGCCGCACCCCACCGAGGCACCCACGGGCCGCAGGCGCCGGGCGATGGCCCAGCCGGATCCGCAGCCCGGCCAGCCACTGCCGCCCGGCCAGCCGCTGCCGCCGGGGCAGCCCGCGCCGTCGGCCGAGGCCGCCGCGATGCCGGGCGCACCCGCGCAAGGCGTGCCGGTGCCGGGCGTGCCGGTGCCGGGCGTGCCGGTGCCGGCTGTGCCCGCGCAGGGCGTGCCCGCGCAGGGCGCCCCGATGCAGCCCGTTCCCGCCGCGGCGGTCCCGGCGCAGGCCGCCGCCGCTCAGCCCCAGCCCCTCCCGGTCGCCCCCGGCCGGCCCGTGCAGGTGCCCTCCGGCCGGCCCGCCGTCGCGCAGGCCGTCCCGGTCCCGGCCGTCGCCCAGCCCGTACCCGCGGCGCCGCAGCCCGCCCCGGCTGCCCAGCCGCAGCCGCCCCAGGCCGCTCCTCTCCCCGCCGAGCAGCCCCTGCAACCCGCGCAGCCCCGCGCCGTGGCGCAGCCGCTGCCCGCCGAGGCAGCCGTCCCGACACCCGCACCCGTGCCCGCCCCCCTGCCCGCGCCCGCCGCGCAGGCGCCCGCTCCCCAGCCGGCCCTCCCCTTCGACCCCGGCTCCACCCAGGGCCGCGCCTTCAGCGTCCGTACCCTCGGCCAGGGCGTCCCCTTCACCCGGCCGGCGCAGGCCGCGCAGGTACAGGTCCCGCAGCCCGGCGTCTCGGTCACCCCGCCGCACGGGACCTCCGCCGGACGGCGCCGCAAGCTCGGCACCCCGCCCGACCCCGGCACGGACCACCCGCGCCCGACGGCCGACCAGTCCCCCGGCCGGCCCCTCGCCCAGCCGCAGCCGTCCCTGGCCGGACCGGCGGCGGGGACAGGCACGGGACCGGGAACAGGCGCAGGGGCCGCCGCCCCCGGGCAGCCCCGCCTCACCAAGGCGACCGACGGCGCCGGACGCTCGTACGCGATAGGCGCCCCGGACGAGAACGCCGCCGAGGGCCCCGAGCCGCTGGACGGGCCGGGCGGCGCCGTGGAGGTGGCGGACGCCCCGCGCCCGCAGCCGCTGGACGACGAACTCCCCCCGGAGCCGCTGGACAACCCGCGGCGGCTGCTGGTGTGGCCCGCGCCGGACGTGCTGACGCAGCAGGCGCTCAGCGACCGCGGCTACCGTCCCGTCATCGTGCACTCGCGCGAGGAGGTGGACGCGCAGATCGCGGCGTTCCCCGCCGCGCTGTTCGTCGACCCGCTGACCGGACCGATCACCCGTACCGCGTTGCAGTCGCTGCGCCAGGCGGCGGTGGCCGCCGAGGTGCCGGTGATGGTGACCGCGGGTCTCGGGCAGGCGACGCGCGAGGCGGCGTACGGTGCCGACCCCGCCGTCCTGCTGAAGGCGCTCGCGCCGCGTGACAGCGAGCAGCACCCGCCGCGGGTGCTGCTCATCGAGGAGCACGCGGAGATCGCGCTGGCGCTGACCTCGGCTCTGGAGCGCCGCGGGATGCAGGTGGCGCGGGCCGCGAGCGACGCCGACGCGGTGACGCTGGCCGGTCAGCTGCGGCCCAATCTGGTCGTGATGGACCTGATGCAGATGCGGCGGCAGCAGGCCGGGATCGTGGACTGGCTGCGCGCGAACGGGCAGCTCAACCGCACTCCGCTGGTGGTCTACACGGCCGCCGTCGACCCGGCGGACCTGCCGCGGCTGGCCTCGGGCGAGACGGTGCTGTTCCTCGCGGAGCGGTCCACCACCGACGAGGTGCAGGCCCGCATCGTGGACCTGCTGGCGCGCATCGGCACCAACTGACGCGGCCCGAGGACCACCGGTGTGGCCGGGCCCCCGGAGATCCGGGGGCCCGGCCACACCGGCGCCCGGCGCCCGCCGCTCAGAGCCGCGTCACGTCCAGGTCCCCGTCCGCGTACCGGCGGCGCAGCACCTTCTTGTCGAACTTTCCGACGCTGGTCTTCGGTACCGCCTCGACGATCGTCCAGCGCTCGGGGAGCTGCCATTTTGCGATGTGGCCCTCGTCGGCGAGGAAGGCGCGCAGGGACTCGAAGTCGGCGGTGGAGCCCTCCTTGAGGACGACGGTGGCCAGCGGGCGCTCACCCCACTTCTCGTCCGGTACCGCGACCACGGCGGCCTCCGTGACGTCCGGGTGGGCCATCAGGGCGTTCTCCAGATCGACGGAGGAGATCCACTCGCCGCCGGACTTGATGACGTCCTTGGCGCGGTCGGTGAGGGTGAGGAAGCCGTCGGGGGAGATGGTGCCGACGTCGCCCGTCTTCAGCCAGCCGTCGTCGCTGAACTTGTCGGCGGGGCGCAGGGGTTCGGCGTCGGGGCCGTTGTAGTAGGCGCCCGCGATCCAGGGGCCGCGCACCTCCAGTTCACCGGCCGACTCGCCGTCCCAGGGCAGGCGTTCGCCGCCGGGGCCGGTGAGGCGGGCCTGGACGCTCGTCGGGAAGCGGCCCTGGGTGAGGCGGTAGGCGAACTCCTTGTCGGTGCCGACGGCGGAGGCCGGCGGGCGGGCGATGGTGCCGAGCGGTGAGGTCTCCGTCATGCCCCAGGCGTGGCAGACCCGCATGCCGAGGTCGTCGAAGGCCCGCATGAGGGCGGGCGGGCAGGCCGAGCCGCCGATGGTGACCTGGACGAGGGAGGAGACGTCGCGCGGCTTCTCGGTCAGCTCGGCGAGCAGGCCCTGCCAGATGGTGGGGACGGCGGCGGCGTGTGTCGGCTGCTCCTTCTCGATCATCTCGGCGAGCGGCGCGGGCTGCAGGAAACGGTCCGGCATCAGCATGTTGACGCCGGTCATGAAGGTGGCGTGCGGCAGGCCCCAGGCGTTGACGTGGAACTGGGGGACCACGACGAGCGAGGTGTCCCGGTCGGTGAGGCCCATGGACTGCGTCATGTTGACCTGCATGGAGTGCAGGTAGATCGAGCGGTGGCTGAAGACCACGCCCTTGGGGTCGCCGGTGGTGCCGGAGGTGTAGCACATGGAGGCGGCACGGCGTTCGTCCAGCTCGGGCCAGTCGTAGGCGGTGGGCTTTCCGGCGAGCAGGTCCTCGTACTCGTGCACCCGCACCCCGGCGCCCGCCAGCAGGCCGCGGTCGCCGGGGCCCGTGACGACGACGTGCTCGACGCTCTCGAAGTGCGGCAGCAGCGGGGCGAGCAGCGGCAGGAGCGAGCCGTTGGCGATGATCACCCGGTCGGCGGCGTGGTTGACGATCCAGGCCAGCTGTCCGGCCGGAAGGCGGAGGTTGAGGGTGTGCAGCACGGCGCCCATGGAGGGGATGGCGAAGTACGCCTCGACGTGCTCGGCGTTGTTCCACGCCAGTGTGGCCACCCGGTCGTCGTCGCGTACCCCGAGGTCGTCGGCCAGGGCGTGCGCCAGCTGGGCGGCCCGCGCGCCGATCTCGGCGAACGTACGGCGCTGCGGCTCGCCCTCCCCCGTCCAGGTGATCACCTCGGAGGTGCCGTGGACCGTCGACCCGTGGGTCAGGATCCTGGAGATCAGCAACGGTACGTCCTGCATGGTGCTCAGCACGGCGTCCTCCCGGGGCGGCGACATTGCCTGCGCGGTGGTCAGGGTTTGCGCTGATTGTGCGCACATACCACGCGGTATGTCACTAGGCGGGGGTGAGGGAACTGGTGACACCGCTCTCGCCGGGCACGTCGGGAACCTCACAGGGACGCAGGTAGGACCATGATCGCGGGCTGCGGCACGCCGGACGATCTCCACGGGTCGCCTGACCGGCGGCCTCGACGGTGACCTCGACCGGTTGCCCCAGCGGGTGACCTCGACCCGCGCCGACCGGCGGTCTCCGCCTCCGGGCCACGGCACCACCGGCAGTCGTCCGGCCGCGACACGACCGCGATGACCCCGCCGGGACACGACCGACGGTCCCTCGGCCGCGCCGCAAGCACCGGTGACCCGGCCGCTGCACGACCGCAGGTGACCCGGCTGCGACCCGATCGCCGGGGCCCGGCCCGCAGCACGACCGCAGGTGACCCGGCCGCGGCCCGGCCGGCGGTCGGTCGTCCGGCTACGACGCCGCCGCCCCGCTGCGTACCAGCCCCAGCTCCGCGTCCTCGCGCAGCTTGCCGAGGGCTCGTGACACCGCCGACTTGACCGTGCCCACCGACACGCCGAGCACCTCGGCCGTCTGGGCCTCGCTGAGATCCTCGTAGTACCGGAGGACGACCATCGCCCGCTGCCGCGCGGGCAGCCGCATGACCGCCCGCCACATCGCGTCGTGCAGCGCCTGCCGCTCCGCCGGGTCTCCGTCGCCCCACGCCGGTTCCGGTTCCGGCAGCTCGTCGCAGACGAACTCGTCCACCTTGCGCTTGCGCCACTGCGACGTGCGGGTGTTGAGCAGGGCGCGGCGCACATAGCCGTCCAGCGCCCGGTGGTCCTCGATCCGCTCCCAGGCCACGTACGTCTTGGTGAGCGCGGTCTGCAGCAGGTCCTCCGCGTCGCTCGGGTTGGCGGTGAGCGAACGGGCGGTGCGCAGCAGCACGGGCTGGCGGGCCATGACGTACGACGCGAACGACGGGTAGGTCGCGTACGCGACGGCCGACGCGCTGGTGCAGACGGATGTGGTCATGGCTCCACGCTAAGAGCGAGGCGTTTCCCGCAAATCGGCCCCAGGTCCCGAAGCTGGGTCCCCCTCAGGTTGTAGGGGTGGGGCCGTCTACACCTCCTGAAGGTGGACGAGCGGCCCGCATGTACTGCGGGTCCGCCCCTGAGTCCACTCGCGCGAGGGCCGTACGGCTCATCCGTGCGGGAGGCGGGGGCAGGCCGGGCCCAAGCCGGTGCCGGGCCGGTGCCGGGCGGGAGGGAGCGGCGTCAGGCCCGGCGTCAGGCCCGGTGGCTGTCCCCGGTGAGGACGAGACCGGAGGTCGGTACGCCGGTCCCGGCGGTCACCAGGACCCGCTCCGCCCCGTCCACCTGGTTCACGGAGGTGCCGCGCAGCTGCCGTACCGCCTCCGCGATGCCGTTCATGCCGTGCAGATACGCCTCCCCGAGCTGGCCGCCGTGAGTGTTGAGGGGCAGCGGTCCGTCGGCCACGTAGCCGGCGGCCTCGCCCCGGCCGCAGAAGCCGAACTCCTCCAGCTGCATCAGGACGAACGGGGTGAAGTGGTCGTAGAGGATCCCGACGTCGATGTCACCGGGTGCGAGTCCGGAGGTCCGCCACAGCTGGCGTGCGACGACGCCCATTTCGGGCAGCCCGGTGAGGTCGTCGCGGTAGAAGCTCGTCATCTGCTCCTGGGCGCGGCCGGCGCCCTGCGCCGCGGCGGCGATCACGGCGGCCGGCCGGGGCAGGTCACGGGCGCGTTCGAGCGACGTCACGACGAGCGCCTGACCGCCGTCGGTCTCCTGGCAGCAGTCCAGCAGCCGCAGGGGTTCGGCGATCCAGCGCGAGGCGGCGTGGTCGGCGAGCGTGAGGGGACGGCCGTAGAAGTACGCCGCCGGGTTGCGCGCCGCGTACGCCCGGTCGACGACGGCCACGTGCCCGAACACCTCGGGGGTCAGACCGTAGGCGTGCAGATAGCGCCGGGCGGCCATGGCCACCCAGGAGGCGGGCGTCAGCAGCCCGAACGGCAGCGACCAGCCGAGCGCGGCGCCTTCCGCCGACGGCTCCCGGTGCTGCACGCCGGAGCCGAAACGGCGGCCGGAGCGCTCGTTGAAGGCGCGGTAGCAGACGACGACCTCGGCCACGCCCGCCGCGACCGCGAGCGCCGCCTGCTGCACGGTCGCGCAGGCCGCGCCACCGCCGTAGTGGACGCGGGAGAAGAAGGACAGCTCGCCGATGCCGGCGGCCTGGGCGACCGTGATCTCGGGGCTGGTGTCCATGGTGAAGGTGACCAGCCCGTCGACGTCGGCCGGTGCCAGACCGGCGTCGTCGAGCGCGACCCGCACCGCCTCCACCGCGAGGCTCAGCTCGCTGCGGCCGGAGTCCTTGGAGAACTCGGTGGCCCCGATGCCGACGACGGCGGCCCGCCCGCCGAGGGAGTCCCGGCCGCGCAGGCTCACGACCCGTCCTCCGGGGCCTGTGCGGCTGCCAGCGCCGGTACGGTCACGGTGACCGTGCCGGTCACATGGCGTCCGATGCCGTTGGCGCCGGTGACCCGGACGGTCGCGGTGACGGCGGTGCCGTCACCGGTCCCGGCGACCTCCTCGATCGTGCCCGTCAACGTCATCGTGTCCCCGGGGTAGTTGGGCGCGCCGAGCCGGATGGCGACCTTGCGGAGCACGGCCGTGGGCCCGAAGTGGTCGGTGATGTAGCGGCCGACGAGGCCGTTGGTGGTGAGGATGTTCATGAAGACGTCCGGGGAGCCCTTGGCCCGCGCCAGGTCCGGGTCGTGGTGGACGTCCTGGTAGTCGCGGGAGGCGATGGCCCCGGCGACGATCAGGGTGCGGGTGATCGGGATCTCCAGCGGGGCGAGCCGCTCACCGGCTTTCACGGGCGGGCCTCCTGCGGGTCCGAGGGGCGGGCACGGCCGGTGCGGCCGGCCAAATCGGCCGGGTCTGCGGGCTGATCCGCGGGCTGGAACACGGGAAGCACCAGGCCCTCGTCATACGTGCGGAACGCGACCCGTACCGGCATCCCGATCCGCACCTTGTCGTACGGCACGCCGACCACGTCGCTGACGAGGCGCACCCCCTCCGTGAGCTCGATCAGGGCGACCGCGTAGGGGGGATCGAAGGCGGG
Organism: Streptomyces sp. NPDC047000; assembly: GCF_040644295.1. NCBI lineage: Bacteria > Bacillati > Actinomycetota > Actinomycetes > Kitasatosporales > Streptomycetaceae > Streptomyces > Streptomyces sp. NPDC047000. The sequence goes on along the minus strand of NZ_JBEYWE010000016.1, from coordinate 108,598 downwards.
GAAGGGCGGGTGGTGCATGACGACGTACGAGTACACGGTGCCGTCGCCGCTCGCCTCGACGGTGTCCCAGCCAAGGCCGCCGCAGCTGTTGCAGCCGGGCAGCCAGGGGTGGCGGAGCGTGCCGCAGGCGGTGCAGCGCTGGATGAGGAGGCGGTGGTCCTCGACCCCTCGCCAGAAACCGGCGTTGTCGCGGTTGACGACGGGCCGGGGCCGCCGGGCGGCCGGTTTCCCCTCGGCGGCCCCGGAGGCACCGGCGGCGGCCTTGGGGGACCCGGCAGCGCCCCCGGAGGCACCGGCGGCGGCCGGGGCGTACTTGAGGACCCGGAAGCGGTGGGTGCCCACGAGTTCACGACCGACCCGGACGTCCATGCGGGTGGTCACGAAGTACCCGCTGCCCAGTTTCGTGGACTTGCGGTCCGACACGGACTCGATGACGGCGTCGAAGGCGACCTCGTCACCGGGCCGCAGCGGCCGCAGGTACTCCTGCTCGCAGTCGGTGGCGACGATCGAGGTACAGCCCAGTTCGTCGAGCAGCCCGAGCAGTTCGACGTACGCGCCGGAACGCCCCGGGCGCCCGGCGAGGCCGGACATGGTCCACACCTGGAGCATCGTGGCCGGGGCGACGGCGCCGGGCCCGGTGTAGGCGGGGCTGCGGTCCCCGAGGGCCTCGCACCAGTGGCGGATCATCGGGGCGTTGACCGGGTCGAGACCACCGGCCGTGGGGGCGGCGACCCGCCCCTCGTACGCCTTGAGCCGCCGGCCCGGCTGCTGCTCCGGGCCGTCCGCCGTCCCGTCGTCGTCCACGGCCGCACTCCGTTTCCGTCGTCCCGCTGAGGGTGCCGCTCACGAGTTTCTGACTGTCCGTCAGACAGAGGAAGGTGTCAAGGTCACAGGAACAAGCCGCCGAACACCCCCGCCACCGCTCCCGGCACATCGCCTCCCGAGACCCCCCTTCCCATTCTCGAACATTCGTACGAAACTAAAGTCATGGCCACCACCCACCGACAGGCCACCCCCCTGGCCCCCGCACACGCCGCCGCCCTCGCCCTCGCACACGCCCTGTCGGCCGCCGAACGCGGTCTGGCCGTGATCCCACTGTCCCGGACAAAGCTCCCGGCCCTGCGCTCCCCGCACCACGACGAGGACCCCGCGACGCCGCCCTGCCACGGTGAGTGCGGCCGCCCGGGCCACGGGGTGTACGACGCCTCGAGCGACCCGGCGCGGATCCGCGAGCTGTTCGCCGCAGCGCCGCGGGCGACCGGTTACGGCATCGCCTGCGGGCTGCCTCCGTACCGTCTGATCGGCGTGGACCTGGACGTCAAGACGGGCACGGACTCCTCGGCGGCGCTGCGCGAACTGGCCCTGCGCCATCTGTTCACCATCCCGCCGACGGTCGTCGTCCTGACCCCGTCCGGCGGGCGCCACCTGTGGCTCACCGGCCCGCCGGACGTCGTGGTCCCGAACTCGGCCGGCCGGCTGGCCCCCGGTATCGACATCAGGGGCGCGGGCGGCTACCTGGTCGGCCCCGGCTCCCGTACCGACCAGGGCGTGTACACGCTGGCGCCGGGCACCGCACACCTGGCCCCGGCGCCCTGCCCGAGGTCCCTCCTCCGCCTCCTGCTCCCGCCGCCCCGCCCGAAGCGGGGCACGTCGGCTCCGGCCCCCGCGGACCGGGGGCACGGCGAGGGTCTGGTGCAGTTCGTCCTGTCGGCCCACGCGGGCCAGCGCAACACCCGCCTCTTCTGGGCGGCCTGCCGCGCCTGCGAGAACGGCCTGGGCCCCGGCCTGACCGACGCGCTGGTGGACGCGGCCGTCCGCACAGGACTCACGGAGCGCGAGGCGCGGGCGACGACGGCGTCGGCGGCACGCCTGACGGGCAACCGGCCGCAAGGGTAAAGGAAGTACGCCGATAGAAGGAGAAAGCGGTCCCCACAGCAGAGCCTGACGGATTTCCCCCTCCCTCTGGGCCCAGATTGATGCCCAAGGAGGCCAACCAGTGCGACATTCCCTCAGCCGAAGACTCTGCGCTCTGCTCTTCGCCGCCGCGGCTTTCGCTACCGCGGGCACGCAGGCGGCCCACGCGGGCGGCCACGACGGAAACGGCGATCACGGCACCCACGCCGGACACGGAAAACCCGGCGGCCACACCCTGGACGTCACCCATATCAACAACGGGAATTCCTACTCGTTCCAAGGCATCGGATCGATCACCCAGCAGCAGCCGCCGCAGCCGCCGGCGGAACCCTGCACCACCGGTTCGCAGGACAGCTCCATCGTCTACACGGCACTGCCGGTGGACGTACTGCAATGCTCCCAGGTGCCGAGCCTCGGTTACGAGGCGACGGGGACACGCGAATTCGGGGACGAGGTGGGCCCGACCCCGGTGGGCCGCACCCTCTCGGAGCTGCGCGTACTGTTCCAGAGCTACGCGTGCAGCGTGAGCGGCCACTGGAACACCGGTGACTGCGTCACGACGACCGGTGCCACGTTCACGCACCCCGTCACGGCGAACATCTACGCGGTGAACACGTCGTCGGGCACTCCGGCACCCGGCGCCCTCCTCGCGACGGTGACCCAGACCCAGACGATCCCCTACCGCCCGTCCGCGGACCCGACCAACTGCACGGGAGCGGACGCGGGCAAATTCCTGAACACGAACACGGGGAGATGCGCCAATTCCATCGGCCGGCTCCTGACGTTCGCCTTCCCGTCGGGCGTCACGCTTCCGTCCCAGGTCATCTGGACGGTGGCGTTCAACACGACGCATTACGGAAACCCCCCGATCGGCGAAGCGGCAGCCTGTTTCTCGTCGAACCCGGGATGCCCGTACGACTCGCTCAACGTGGGCGCGTTCAGCTTCACCGGGGCACCGTACCGGGGAACGGACATCGACCCGAACGGCGCGTTCCTGAACTCGGTCGTCGCGTCCTCGTACTGCGACGGAGGCGCGGGCGGCACCGGCACCCTGCGCCTGGACACCCCGTGCTGGGCGGGATACCGCCCGCTGGGCGAGATCAGAGCCACCTGACCTACCGCACCCGAGACCGACGGAAAAGGAACGGCGACATGCTCAGATCAGCGACGAAACGCGGCCTCCGCGCGGCGGTCGTGTGCGGAGTGCTCCTCACCGCACTCGCCTCACCCCTGGCCCACGCAGCCGACCACAACCCCGGCACCCTCACCGACGCCGACGCAGGCATCGCTGCCGGCGCCGGCCCTCACACCGGCGCCGGCACCGACATCACGAACATCACAGACATCAACAACCACAACATCTACAGCTTCCAGGGCCTCGGCACCCTCACGGTGACCGACCTCCTGTCCCTCCTGGGCCTACAGCCCTGACCCCCGCAGCACCCTCGCGCGACACCCCGTACCCCCGCCACCCCGACCGCCCCCTGACGTCCCTGCCGGAAGCGGCCCGGACCATCCGGGCCACCCGGGCCACCCGGCCGTCAACCCTCACACCCACAGACACAACACGTACACACGACCAACACCCCAACTGGCCTTTCCGGCCCACCGGCAGGGGCAGGCTCTGCGATGCTGAAGCCCGATCGAAAGGGGCCACAGCGATGCAGTGGAAGATCCACGGGGAACGTCCGATCTACGAGAACGAGTGGGTGAACCTCTGGCTCACCGACATCGAGACACCGGACGGAAACCGCTGGGAACACCACGTCGTCAAGCTCCGTCACCTGGCCGTGGCCGCGGTCGTCAACGAACGGCGCGAGATCCTCATGATGTGGCGCCACCGCTTCATCACGGACACCTGGGCCTGGGAACTCCCCATGGGCCTGGTGGAGGAGGACGAGACCCCGGCCGACGCCGCCGCACGTGAGGTCCTGGAGGAGACGGGCTGGCGCCCGGGCCCGGTCAAGCCGCTGATCTACGCCGAACCGGCCAACGGCATCACCGACTCCCAGCACCACGTCTTCCGCGCGGACGGAGCCACGTACGTGGGGCCGCCGACGGAACTGAACGAGTCGGACCGCATCGAATGGATCCCCCTGACGGCGATCCGCGGCATGATCGACCGCCAGGAGATCGTCAGCAGCGGCTCCCTGGTAGGCCTCCTCCACGTCCTCCTCGACGAGCCACTCCACTGACCGCCCCGCCCCCGGAGGCCGCCCCCACCGACCACCGGTTCCGCACGGGCGTCCCGGCCCACCGCCGGCCCATGCGCACTGGTCGACTCCGGGACATGGGCGGGACGGAGTAGGACAAGGCCACAGGGAAGGGGTGCCACTCCGGAGAGTGACACCCCTTCTGACCTGCAAGGCTTCTGACCTGCGCGGTGGGTGTGGGATTTGAACCCACGGTGACGTCGCCGCCACGACGGTTTTCAAGACCGTTCCCTTAGGCCGCTCGGGCAACCCACCTGTGCTCCGGCCCACCAGGGGCGGAGCGGGTACAGCGTACCGGTACGCGGCTGTGGGCGTCCCTGACAGGCCGGTGGGGGGTCAGTCGAGCCAGATGATCATCGCGTCGCCGTCCGTTGCCGCCGCCTCGAAGAACTCGGCCAGGCCCTCGTACCAGGGGCGGGCCCACTCGAGTGATCCGGGGGCGTCCCAGTGCTGGGGGTAGACCTCGGTCTCCGTCAGTTCGGCAGGGGTGACGCCGGCGATGAGGAGGTCGTAGGTCAGGGCCGTGAGTCGGTCGGCGGCCTCGTGGACGCGGTCGGGGGGCAGGTAGCGGGGCGGGCCGTAGACCCAGTCCTCCGGGTCGGGGAACAGTTCCTCGCCCTGTATGACGTTCACGGGGAAGACGGCGCGTGTCAGGAGGTGGCGGAGCAGGTCCCAGGTCTTGTACGTGGAGAAGTGGCGCGCGGCGGCCGGACGGGGTTCCGGGTGGGTGTCCGCCGCGTCCTGGGCCGCCTCCGCCAGGAGTACCGCCCAGTCGGGGTCCTCGATCGCCTTGCTCAGGTCGGCAGGCGTCACACGCAGGTACTCGCCGATCATGCTCATGGGTGGAGAGGTTAGACGCGACCGGCCCCCGACCGGGGCGTGCACGGCATACGGACGTACGGGCGTGCACGGCACACGGGCGGAGGCCGGTCGAGCGGTGTCCGGTCAGCTGTCGCCGGTGCGGGAGCCCAGGGTGAGCTGGGTGGTGTGTTCCTCGCCGCCGCGCTTGTAGGTGATCTTGACCGTGTCGCCGGGCTTGTGGGTCCAGATCTCGCCGATCAGGGTCGGGCCGGAGTCGATCACCGTGTCGTCGAGCTTCGTGATCACGTCACCGGGCTTCAGGCCCGCCTGCGCGGCGGGGCCGCCGGACTCGACCGCGGCGGAACCGCCCGAGGCCTGGTCGGTGATCTTCGCGCCCTGCGTGGAGTCCTCCAGGGAGACCGACGCGCCGATCTTCGCGTACACCGGCTTGCCGGTCTTGATCAGCTGCTGGGCGACGAACTTCGCCTGGTTGATCGGGATCGCGAAGCCCAGGCCGATCGAACCCGACTGGGAGGTGCCGCCCAGGCCGCCGCTGCCCGTCGACTGGATCGCGGAGTTGATACCGATCACCGAGCCCGACGCGTCCAGCAGCGGGCCACCGGAGTTGCCCGGGTTGATGGAGGCGTCGGTCTGCAGAGCGCTCATGTAGGACGCCTTGCTGGTGGAGCTGCCGTCGCTGGAGGCGACCGGGCGGTTCTTCGCGCTGATGATGCCGGTCGTCACCGTGTTGGACAGACCGAACGGGGCGCCGATGGCGATCGTCTCGTCGCCCACCGCCACCTTGTCCGAGTCGCCCAGAGCGAGCGGCTTGAGGTCCGACGGCGCGTTCTTGAGCTTGATGACGGCAACGTCGTAGCCCTGCGCATGGCCGACGATCTCGGCGTTGTACTTCTTGCCGTCCGGGAACGTCGCGGTGAGCTTTCCGCCGTCCACCGCGTCCGCCACCACGTGGTTGTTCGTGACGATGTGGCCCTGCGTGTCGAAGACGAAGCCCGTGCCGGTGCCGCCCTCGCCGCTCGTCGACTCCGCCTCGATGGTGACGGTGCTCGGCAGCGCCTTCGCCGCCACCCCCGCGATCGTGCCGGCGCTGCGCTTGACCTGCGACGCCCCGCTGTCGGTCGACGCCGACACCGTGGTCGAGCCGTTGTTGTCGTTGTTCTTCGCCAGGGTGTAACCGAGACCGCCGCCCAGGCCGCCCGCCACCAGCGCGGCCACCAGCACCGCGGCGATCAGCCCGCCGCGCCCGCCGCCCGGCTTGGGCGCCGGCTGCTGGTACGTCGAGCCCCAGCCGCCCGCTCCGGCCCCCGCGCCGCCGTCGGCGTACGGGGGAGTGGCGGGGGGCGGGGGCGGCCAGCTGCCGTCCGGCGCCGGGCCGCCCGAGGGGGCCGCCGGTCCGGTCGGGCCGTCCGCCGCGGCATACACCGGGCCGGACTGCGGGCCCGGCTGCCCGACCGGGGGCAGGGGGGTCGTCTGCGTGCTCCGGTCGTAGGCCGTCGTCTGCTGATGAGCCGCGGGAGTCTCCACCGGCACGGGGGGTGCGGACGGGGCCGGGGGTACCGCGGTGCCCTCGTTCTCGGTGCTCACAGCTCTTCTCCTCGATCCACGGCTGTTGTCCGTCACAGCTGTCTTTGCGCTGTGGTCATGGCTGTCGTTGCGCTGTCGTCGTACGGGCAGCACTCGCCCACACTTGCGCTGTGTACGACGTCAGCTTTTCCCACGGGCCGTCAGAGCACCATAAGCGGTGGCTATGGGTATCCGACGATCCTTTATAAGGTATACATACGGCAAATCTGGCATTTTTATTTATCCGCCCGCTCTCCGCCCGTCCTCCGGCGATGGCACCATGTCGCGGTGACCCTCGCTCCACAGCACCGTATCCAGGTCGTCGCCCACCGCGGCGCCTCCGAGGACGCCCCCGAGCACACCCTCGCCGCGTACATGAAGGCGATCCAGGACGGTGCCGACGCTCTCGAGTGCGACGTCCGGCTCACCGCGGACGGGCATCTGGTGTGCGTCCACGACCGGCGCGTCAACCGTACGTCCAACGGCCGCGGCGCCGTCTCCGCACTGGAGCTCGCCGACCTGGCCGCCCTGGACTTCGGTTCCTGGAAGACGCGCGACATCTCGCGCGGGCGGGGCGAGGAGCCCGACTGGGAGACCGGTCCCGAGTCGCCGGCACGGCCGCGGCAGCCGCAGCGGTCGGCGCGGCTCGAGCAGCCGGAGCAGCCGGAGCAGTGGTCCGAGCCGGCCGAGCACACCTCCGTACTGACCCTGGAGCGGCTGCTGGAGCTGATCGCCGACTCCGGGCGCCGGGTCGAACTGGCCGTCGAGACCAAACACCCCACCCGCTGGGCGGGCCAGGTGGAGGAACGGCTGCTGGAACTGCTGACGCGGTTCGGGCTCGGCACCCCCGCCTCCGCGGACGAGTCGCCGGTCCGGGTCATGAGCTTCTCGGCACGCTCGCTGCAGCGGGTGCGCGCCGCGTCGGCGACCCTCCCGACGGTCTACCTGATGCAGTTCCTGGGGCCCCGGCTGCGCGACGGGCGGCTGCCCGCCGGAGTCCGGATCGCGGGACCCTCGATCCGGATCGTGCGCAACAACCCGGCGTTCGTCGAGCGGCTGAAGCAGACGGGGAACCAGGTGCACGTCTGGACCGTGAACGAGCCCGAGGACATCGATCTGTGCGTCGGACTCGGCGTCGACGCCCTCATCACCAACCGGCCGCGCGCGGTGCTGGAGCGGCTCGGACGCGGTGGCAGCGAGAGCGGGAGCTAGCGGCGCGGCGGCGCTGAGCGGGGGGGACGCCGTTCCGGACGCCCGGACCGCGGGAGCGCCGTCAGACCGTGACCGTGGCGTCACCGGAAGTGCTCCGGCGCGTACGCCGTCCGGCCTCTCATTGCGAATGCGTCACCGTACAGGCAATGGCCGGTTTCCGGTACAGGCCGACAGGGCATCCACACGGTGGCGTGGGGCGAAGGAGGTCTCGGGGGTGGCGTTGGTGGTGGCACAGGAAGTGCCCACGTCGTCGAGCATGGCCGTACCCCATGGCCCTGCGGGCGTGGGGGAGGCAAGACACCGGATGCGCACTCAATTGCGTACAGGCGGTGTCCCCGAAACGGTCATCGACGATGCCGTTCTGATCCTTTCCGAACTCTTGAGCAATGCGTGCAAACACGGTCGTCCGCTGGGCGACGCGCCGGCCGGCGACGGCGATGTCCGGGCCGCATGGCGGGTCGACGCCCGCGGGTGCCTCGTGGTGGAGGTGACGGACGGCGGCGGTCCCACCCGCCCCGCTCCGGCGACCCCTTCGGTCACCGCGCACGGCGGCCGCGGGCTGAACATCATCACGGCGCTGGCCGACGACTGGGGCGTACGGGACGACGCCCGCGGGGAGGTCACCGTATGGGTGATCGTCCACGGCGGCCCTTGCGACGACACCGGCCGCGACGCCCGCGGGGACGGCCGGGCGGACAGCCGTCCAGGCGGCGGCACGGGCAGTGCCACGGGCTCCGGCAGGAGGACGGGTGCGGGTGCGATCCCAAGTGCGGTTCCGGGCGCGGGTGCGGGCGTAGGGGCGGGGGCGGCTGTGGGCACTGGTACGGACCTGCGCGGTGATCTTCGCCCGGTCCAGGACCTGCATCCGGTCCAGGACTTCCGGCAGGTTCAGGACCTCCGGCAGGAGGTGGGTCCTGAGCGGGTCCGTGACCGGGACACCCGCAGGCGGCGCACCGGTCTCGCCACGCGCGTCGCTCCTCCTCCGGTCCCCGGGCCGAAGGACGCACCCGACCCCGGCTACCTGCCGAAGCCGGTCGGCCGGTACGGGCCGCCAGGTGTGACGGGGCTGACGGGCCGGACGGGGGTGCACGGTCTGACGCGTCTCGACTTCACGGACGCCTTCTACGACCTGGACTGAGTTCCGGACCGGCCCTGAACCGGGCCCTGGACCGAGCCGTACCGGCCCCTGCTCGCACCGGACCGGAGCGGACGGGACCGGCGGACCCTGGCGAAGGCCCGCCGGAGGCCCGGCGGGAGCGGGCGGCCCGCCTGCGACGTGGCCTGCCGGTCGGGAGGGCGGCAAGGTGTCCGGCGCACCGACCCCGGCCGCCCCCGCCGCCCCGTCGTCCACAGCGCCCCGTCCCCCGCGGTCCGAGCGGCTAGGCTCGCGCCCGTACGAGACGAGCCGTAACCGGGAGACACCCACGATGGCCAAGAAGCGACCTCAGACGAAGGGCGCCCGCCCGCAGATCACCGACGGAGAGGTCCCGGTCGTCGGCGCCCGCGAGCCCTGCCCGTGCGGCAGCGGGCGGCGTTACAAGGCATGTCACGGCCGTGCCGCCGCGCATGCCGTGACCGAGCTGGTGCAGCGCCCGTTCGAGGGGCTGCCCGGCGAGTGCGACTGGGTGGCGCTGCGCGAGCTGGTGCCCGCGGCCACCGTCGGGCTGACGCTCCGCGACGGCCTGCCGGAGGACGTCCCGTCGGTCACGCTCGCCACGGTGCTGCCGATGGCCTGGCCCGCCCTGCGCCGCGACGACGGCTCGGTCCTGCTCGGCCTGCAGAACGACACGGCGTCCGGCGACATCAGCCGCGACCTCGCCGACACCCTCCTGCGGGCGCTGACCGCCGAGCCGGGTACGCCGGTCCAGGGCCGCCGCGCTCCGGCGGACGGGCCCCGGATGCAGGATCTGCTCGACCCCGAGGGCGCCTTCGAGCCAGTTGTGCACAGCGGCTTCGAGTTCTGGGTGCCGGACGCGGAGAACGCCACCCCCGATGTGACCGCCTCCCTGGAGCGGGCCAACGCCGCCGCCATCCCCACCGCGAAGCTGACCGGCGTCGACGCCGCCTACTGGTGCGAGACCCCGGACAAGAACCACCTGCGCTGGGTCATGCCGTACCCGGAGGAGCACCTGCTGGACGCGCTCGCCCGCCTTCACGCGGCCGGCCGCTCCGGCCTCGGCGAGGGCACCCGGCTGGTCGGGTCCTTCCGTGCCCACGGGCTCACCGTGCCGGTGTGGGACCTGCCGAGCGGGACCGGCGCGGACGACATCGAGAAGCCGGCCGCCGAGTTCGCCGAGCGTCTCGTCGCCGCCCTCGCCTCCGACGCGCCGCTCACCGCCGAGGAGCGCCGGGCCCGCGGCGGACTCACCAACCGCCAGGTCACCCTCAGCTGACGGCTGGCCGCTGACGGTCAGCGGCTGAGGTCACCGGCTGAGGTCACCGGAGGGGCGGCCGGCACATCGCGAACGCTCATGATCGGACGGGATCGATCACCCGTCCGATCAGTCGTTCCCATGCGGCCACACCCGGCCCCGCTCGGCGCACACCCGGCGTACACCCGGCCCGCGGACGGCCCGCGGACGGCCCGCGGACGGCCACAGCGGGTGCGCAACTCGTGACTCGTGTCACAACTCCCCATCGTGACAAGGCAATCCGTGTCCGAATAGCCGAGATCGAATTTGCGAACGCCCGATCTCTTGTTACCGTTTCAGTAGCCCGGTTGCTGGTGCATCCCCCGTCGCCAGCAACCGGGTCTTTTCCTGCCCGGCGACCCTCACGGTCCCGCGAGGAACGTCAACCCCGGCCCGGTGCGCCCGAGTTGCCCCCGGCGCCCGGCCCATCGCGGCGACAGCGCCCTTTCAGGCTTCCGGTGTGCTCACACCCGTACCGCTGGTGAGTGCGTCGATGACCGCGTCCACCACGGCCTCCACGTCCGGCACCCACGGCCGGGCCGAGCCGGGCAGCGGAGCGCGCTCCCAGCGGATCTGTCCGAGGCCGGTCTCGGACGGCGGCAGGGCGAGATAGCCGCCCTCTCCGTGGAAGCGGAGGGAGCCCGGGACGAAGTCCTTGGAGTAGAGCAGTTCGCCCAGCTGTTCCAGCGAGTACGGCCGCACCAGCAGCGACCAGCGGGTGGGCGAGGCGATCACCGGGCCGAGCCGCAGCCCGGCCAGGTCGAGCGCGGCGAGCGCGCGAGCGGCCGCCGGAGCGGGCAGGCTGATCGCACACGGCGCCGGGCCTCCCGTCGCCAGGACGACCGGCGCCGTCGGCCGGTTGGACCACCACCAGCGCACCATCCGCTCATCGGTGGTGGCCGCGAGGAGGCCGGGGTCGAAGGGATGCGCACCGGGCACCGAGCAATCCGGGTCGGGGCATGCGCAGCCGGCCCGCCCCTGCGGGTCCGGGGCCACACCCGGGAGCACCGGCCACTGCCATTCCGTCGCGAAGGTCAGGGCCGCGCCGAGCATTTCAGGCCGCCCGCCGTTCCGCCTGGACAGGAGCCTGCGTCGCCTTCCGAGGATCTCGCGCATGAGCGCTCGTTCCTTTCCGTTGCACCGCTGGCAACACCGTGGACCACATCACGTCATGTGTCGATCACTTCACTGTGCGTACCTGTTGGCGCATCACACCCCTGCTCAGAGCAAGGAGAACCCCAGGGGGTCGAGCGTGGGCCGCGTCCGCGTCCATACTGCGTCTATCAGAAGCGCGGTGCGGCGCGGGGGTGGCGAAGTCTGGCGTTTTGCCATCCGCGAATTACTCTTCGCCTCCGCCACGGGAGACTGGGGCCGGTCGTCGGTGACTATGACGCCCGGGTCCGCCGCCAGGTTCCGGGTGACCCCCATCCACCCCTGGCCTTCACCGAGTACGTACCCATCGCGACCGTTGTGACGCTCCGCCGAACAAGGCCAGTCGACCGCAATGAACCCGTCCCTGAGGCAGTTTTAAGCCAACTTTGCTTTTTCGCAAGGGGTTCGGCGGGGGCGGCCCGAAAAGCCCACGGACACCAGGAATCCCGGCAGGACAATGCTGGACATCCCCTCACGAGTGCGTGTAAGTGTGGAACCACTGCAGCGGCGCGGAATGACATGGGGGTTCGTGATGCTTTTGAGTAGTACGCGCCGGCCGGAAAGCCGGTTGTCATGAGTGCCCCGCATCCCGCGAAAGTGGCTGGAATCGACTCACAGGTGCCCGCGCCCGCACACACTGCCGCGTCCGCGTCCACCGCACCGGACAGCCCGGCCGCACTCCCTCCGGACACCGCCCCGCACGTCCACGGAACCGCAGGTCAGGACCCCTCCGTCCCGGGACCGGGGGTCCTGCTCCAGGACCGTCTCGCCGGCTGGGTCTCCGACCTCACCACCCTCCACGAGCTGACCGAACGCCTCGCCCGCACCGCCACCCTCGACGCCGCGCTCCAGGAGCTGCTGCGCGCCGGGTCCGCCCTCGTCGGCGCCCGCCGCGGCCTCGTCGTCCTCGAACCGGCCGACGGGCTCGGGCCCTGCACCACCGTCGGTCTGGGTCTGGCGCGCGCCGACCTCGGGCACATCGAGACCGTCCCGCGCGGCGCCCTGCCGTACGGCCGGATCCTCGACGGGCTGCCCGGCGGCGACGGCGAACAGGTGCGCCCCGATCTGTTCGCCGAGGACGGCCTCGACCCCCGGCACCGCGAAGTCGCCGCCCGGCTCGGCTACGCCGCCGCCTACGCACTGCCCCTGGCCGGTGAGGAGGCGGGCCGCCTCGGCGCCGCCGTGTGGCTCTACGACGAGCCCGCGAAGCCGGACAAACGCCGGCGCCACCTCGTCGCCATCTACACCCGCTACGCCACCGACCACCTCGCACGGCTGCTGGAGCTCGAGCGCACCCGCGCCGCCATGGCGACGATCGCCGGGGAACTGCTGCCCTCCCGGCTCCCCCGCGTCCCCGGGATGCAGCTCGCCGCCCGGCACCGCACCGGGCCGCGCGGCGGCGGCGACTGGTACGACGCGCTGCCGCTGCCCGACGCGGCGCTCGGCCTGACGGTCGGCTCGGTCACCGGCTCGGGACCGAGCGCGGTCGCCGCGATGGGCCGACTGCGGGCCAGTCTGCGCGCGTACGCCGTGATGGAGGGCGAGGACCCCGTCGCCGTGCTGTCCGACCTCGAACTGCTGCTGCGCCTGACCGAGCCCGCCCGCTCGGCCACCGCCCTGTTCGCCTACTGCGAGCCCGCCCAGCGCAGGATCACGCTGGCCGGGGCCGGACACTGTCCGCCCCTGCTGGTCGGCGAACGGCGCACCGAGTTCGCGGAGACGTCGGTGTCCGCGCCGCTCGGGATGCTCGCCTGCTGGGAGGCGCCCGGCGTGGAGTTCCAGGCCGAGGCAGGAGAGACGGTTCTGCTCTACACGGACGGGCTGCTGCACCGCACCGGCGACCCGGTGGACCGTGCCTTCGCCCGGCTGCACGCGGCGGCCGCCTCCGTGCCGAGGACGCTGCGCAGCGACCCCGGCGCGATCGCCGACCACGTGCTGCACACGATGCTGCCCGACGGGCTCGACCGGGCCGACAGCAAGGAGGACGTGGTCCTGCTGGCGGCACGGTTCGACTGAGCCGCTCACCCGCTCACCCGGTCACCCGGGCGGCAAGCAGTGCCGGGGGCCGGGCGGGCCCGCGGCGAGCGGCCACGGTTCCTCCAGCACGAGCGAACCCGGACCCCGGACCCCGGACCTCGGACGCCGAACCCCGGACTCCGGACCCCGATCCCCGGGCGCCCGGATGTCGTCGCCGTGCCATGGCCCCGGCGTCCCGATCCGTATGACGGTACGACCGTACGATGGGGGAGGTCCGGTGCCGTATCTAGGAGGATGACCGTGGCAGAAGAGCTTCCGGAGACCCCGGAGACTGCCGAACAGGAGCCCGTCAAGCAGCGCAAGAACGGCCTGTACCCGGGCGTGTCCGACGAGCTGGCCGAGAACATGAAGTCCGGCTGGGCCGACACGGAGCTGCGCGATCTGCGGCCCGTCGCGCAGGCGGAGCACACCGCCCGCCGCCGTGCCGCGCTCTCCGCCCGCTTCCCGGGCGAACGCCTGGTCGTCCCCGCGGGCAACCTGAAGACCCGCTCGAACGACACCGAGTACCCCTTCCGGTCGTCCGTCGAGTACGCGTACCTCACCGGCAACCAGACCGAGGACGGCGTCCTCGTCCTCGAACCCGTCGAGGGCGGCCACCAGGAGACCCTGTACCTGCTGCCGCGCTCCGACCGCGAGAACGGCGAGTTCTGGCTCTCCGGCCAGGGCGAGCTGTGGGTCGGCCGCCGCAACTCGCTCACCGAGGCCGAGCGGCTCCACGGCATCCCCGCCTCGGACGTCCGGGAACTGACCGACAAGCTGCGCGAGGCCACCGGCCCGGTGCGCGTGGTGCGCGGTCTCGACGCCGGCGTCGAGGCCGCCCTCACCGACAAGGTCACCGCCGAACGGGACGAGGAGCTGCGGATCTTCCTCTCCGAGGCCCGGCTACTCAAGGACGACTTCGAGATCGGCGAGCTCCAGAAGGCCGTCGACTCCACCGTGCGCGGCTTCGAGGACGTGGTGAAGGTCCTCGACAAGGCCGAGGCCACCAGCGAGCGCTACATCGAGGGCACCTTCTTCCTCCGCGCCCGGGTGGAGGGCAACGACGTCGGCTACGGCTCCATCTGCGCCTCCGGACCGCACGCCTGCACCCTGCACTGGGTACGCAACGACGGTCCCGTCCGCTCCGGCGACCTCCTCCTGCTCGACGCGGGCGTGGAGACGCACACCCTCTACACCGCCGACGTGACGCGCACCCTGCCCGTCAGCGGCACGTACAGCGAGCTCCAGAAGAAGATCTACGACGCCGTGTACGACGCCCAGGAGGCGGGCATCGCGGCCGCGCAGCCGGGGGCCAAGTACCGCGACTTCCACGACGCCGCCCAGCACGTACTGGCCGAGCGGCTCGTCGAGTGGGGCCTGGTCGAGGGGCCGGTCGAGCGGGTGCTGGAGCTCGGGCTGCAGCGCCGCTGGACGCTGCACGGCACCGGTCACATGCTCGGCATGGACGTCCACGACTGCGCCGTCGCACGCACCGAGACCTACGTCCAGGGCGTCCTCGAGCCCGGCATGGTGCTCACCGTCGAGCCCGGTCTGTACTTCCAGGCCGACGATCTGACCGTGCCGGAGGAGTACCGGGGCATCGGCGTCCGTATCGAGGACGACATCCTCATCACGGAGAACGGCAACCGGAACCTCTCCGCCGGTCTCCCGCGCCGCTCCGACGACGTCGAGGCGTGGATGGCGGCGCTGAAGGGCTGACAGCGGCTCCGGAGGCCGGGGCCCGGCACCATCGCCGGGGCCCGGCCTCCGGACGCGTCCCCGGTCCTCGACGGGGTCCGGGGAGCAGGCGGCAGCACCGCTGGGAGCACCCCCAAGGCAGCACCGGCGGCGCCCAGCCGGAAGGCGGCACCGTGACCAGGATCCGGGCCCCGCGCTACGCGGTGAGCAGCGACGGGTCCTTCTGCCACTTCAGCATCTTGTCGAAGCTGACCACCGCCCCGCCGTGCCCCGGCTCGGTGCCGATGTGGACGTGGTCGGCGAGTTCTCTGATCAGCCCCAGCCCCCGGCCGTGCTCCGCGTCCGCGCGGGCGGGGCGAGCGGCATGGGGACGGGGGAAGCCCGGTCCCGAGTCGGCGACCTCGATACGGCACTTCTCGCCGTCGAGGTACGCGGTGACGCGATAGGCCTGCGAGGCGTCGTCGCGGGCGATGCCCCCGCCGCCGTGCTCCACGGCGTTCGCGCACGCCTCGCTCAGCGCCACGGAGAGGTCGTAGGAGACGTCGGGGTCGACGCCCGCCGTCTCCATGGTGCCGAGCAGGAGACGGCGGGCGAGCGGCACGCTCGCGGCGTCGCGCCGCAAATGGAGTGACCACCAGATGCTCATGCTCCAGCCTCCTGGCTGCGGCTCGACATACCGTTACGTATTGCCCCGAGCCGCGAACCGTAAGCACAGAGTCGGCGAGAAGAGGCCCATCAGGGGGATGCGCGACGGACGTAATCGGTGTATGTGACGACCGAACACGACCTTTCCGGTGCGTCCGGTCCTCATCGCTTCACGTAGTTCGTCCACGTCCCGTTCACCGCCGTCGGCCCTGACGCCCTCGGCCCCGGCGCCGTGAACCCCGGCGCCCTCGGCTCCCCGGCCCGTGGCCTCTACGCCCCGTCCCGCCCCTGCCGCAAGGGGCCAGGGGGCCCAGTGCGATGATGAGCGCGCCATGACTGCCCCTCATCAGCGCTGGGCGCGCTCCGGAGACGGGCTCCGGATCCTGCGGGCCGCGGTGTTCGCCGCGGTCTGTGTCGTGCTGGGCGTGGGCGGTCACACCCTCGCTTCCTGCGCCACGGTCCCGCTGTGGACACTGGCCGCGGGATTCCTGGGGGCCCTCGCCGTCGCCCTGCCGCTGGCCGGGCGCACCCGCTCACCGGCCGGGATCGCCGCACTGCTCGCCCTCGGGCAGACGGCCCTGCACACCCTGTTCGGGCTGGGCCAGCAGATCGCCGCGTCGGGAACGGCACCCATGGCCTCCATGACGTCCATGACGGCGATGGCGCGGGCCACCGCTTCGACGGCTTCCACGGCGTTCACGGCTTCCGCGGGCGGCCCGAGTGACGCCGAGCTGGTGTCGCGGGCGGCCCGGATCCTGTGCGGTACGACGGCCGCCGCGATCACCCCGGCCCATGCCCGGCGCGTCCTCACCGACGCCCGGCTCTACGACCGGACCACCGGCACGTTCACCGGTTCCGGCACCGGCACGGCCGCGCCGCACCACACGGCCGACGCGCTGCCCGCCGTCCCCGTGCCCGGGACCGCCTCCCTCACCGCTCTGCTGCCCTCGCTGCCGATGCTGCTGTGCCACGTCCTCGCCGCGATCGCCGCGGGCTGGCTGCTGCGGCGCGGCGATCTGGCACTGCTGCGGCTGATCGAGCTGTCGGCGCACTCCGTCGCCGAGGGCGGCGCGTCCGTACGGTCCCTGCGGGGCGCGCTGGCGCTCGCGCGCGCCCTGTACGCCGGGTTGCCCGCCGCTCCCGAACCGGGGCCGCGCAGTCCGCGTACCGCCTGGTCCCGACCGCCCGAGCCCTGTACCACCGCGCTCCGCCACGCCGTGATCAGGCGGGGCCCGCCCGTCACCGGCGCACTCGCCCTCGCCGCCTGACACGACAGCGACACCGCGTCCGCACCCACCGGAAACCCCTGCCCGGGGCACGGCGGGGAAGGAGCCGTCCGCCGTCGTCGTACGGCCGCGCATCCCTTTCCCGCAGTCCGGCACGGCCCCCTTCGGCACCGTTCTCCTCGGACCGTCCGCTTCCTCGACCGGTCCCCGGCGACCGTCCTCGGCAGCCGGTCCCCGCCGTGCCCGGATCATCACCCCGAGTGGAGTGTTCCTGCCATGAAGGCTTCCCGACTCGCCGCCGCCGGCGGCGGCGCCGCGATCGCCGTCCTCGCCCTGGCGACCCCCTCCTTCGCGCACGTCAGCGTCGCCCCGGAGGGCACCGCCGCCAAGGGCGGCTACGCGATCGTGGACTTCAAGGTCCCCAACGAGCGTGACGACGCCTCGACCACCGAGGTCGAGGTCAGCTTCCCCGCCGACCACCCGCTGGCCTCCGTGCTGGCCCAGCCGCTGGCCGGCTGGAAGGTCGAGATCACCAGGTCCCGGCTCGCGAAGCCGCTGGAGGTCCACGGCCGGAAGATCGACGAAGCCGTCTCCAAGGTGACCTGGACCGCCGACGGCAAGGGCATCGAGCCCGGCTACTTCCAGAAGTTCCCCCTCTCCGTCGGTGCGCTGCCCGAGGACACCGACGAACTGGTCTTCAAGGCCGTCCAGACGTACTCCGACAAGGAGGTCGTCCGCTGGATCGAGGTCCCGCGAGAAGGCCAGGAGGAACCCGAGAACCCCGCCCCGGTCCTCACGCTCTCCGCCGCCGACGACGACGGACACAGCCATGGCACCGCCGGCACCACCGCCGAGGACGCCTCCGCCACCACGGAGGCGACCTCCGCCGCCTCCGTCGCCGCCGGTTCCTCCGGCAGCGACACCACCGCCCGCGTCCTCGGCGCCGCCGGCATCGCCGTCGGCGCCGCGGGTGTGGCGTACGGCGTCCTCGCCGGGCGCCGGCGCACCGCCTCCTGAGACCCGCTCGCCACGGCGTGCACCGGGGCCCGTGCCTCCGCCGCACGGCCCCGGTGCACGCCGGAGCACTGCACTCACCCCTGGGACACCCATCCATGCGCAAGAACAAGTTCGCCGCCGCGGCACTCCTCGCCGCCGCCACGCTCACCCTCTCCGCCTGCGGCTCCGGCAGCGGGGACGGCGGCAGCCCGGTCGCCGTGGTCTCCGCCGACGCCACCCGGCAGGCCGCGACCGTGCTCGACCAGCCCTTCGACAAGCCCGGCCTGGTCCTCACCGACACCCACGGCAAGAAGTACGACCTCCGCAAGGAGACCGCCGGCCGTCCGACCCTGATCTACTTCGGCTACACCCACTGCCCCGACATCTGCCCGCTGACGATGAACAACATCGCCGTGGCCAAGAAGGCGCTGCCCGCCGCCGAACAGGCGAAGCTGCGCGTCGTGTTCGTCACGACCGACCCCCAGCGGGACACCCCGGCCGAGCTCGGCAAGTGGCTCAAGGGCATCGACCCCCAGTTCATCGGGCTGACCGGCGACTTCACGGCCGTCCAGGCAGGCGCCCGCACCCTCGGCATCTCCATCGAACCGACCAGCAAGGACAAGAACGGCAAGACCGTCTCCGTGCACGGCACGCAGGTCATCGCGTTCTCCCCGAAGACCGACGGCGGTTACGTCCTCTACGGCCAGGACGCCACCGTCGACGACTACACCAAGGACCTCCCCAAGCTGATCAAGGGGGCGAAGCCGTGACGGTCTCCCCCCGGCACCGCGCCCTCCCGGTACTCGGCACCGCGCTCACCGGCGCCCTGCTGCTCACCCTGACCGGCTGCGGCAGCGACTCGGGCGGCTCGGGCGACCGTCCGGACCTGTCCGTGAGCTCCGCCTACATGCCCCAGCCCGTCTCCGACATGGCCGCCGGCTTCCTCACCGTCACCAACAAGGGCGGCGCCCAGGACAGACTGACCTCCGTCACCAGCGACACGGCGGGCAGCGTCACCCTGCACGGGACGACCGGGCAGACGATGACCGAGGTCACCTCCCTGACCGTCCCCGCACACGGTCAACTCGTGTTCAAGAGCGGGGGCTACCACCTGATGTTCGAGAAGCTGAGGCAGCAGCCGAAGCAGGGCGGGACGGTGACGCTGAAGCTGCACTTCGCGACATCCGGTCCGCTCACCGTCGAGATGCCGGTCAAGCCCGCCACGTACAACCCGGCGACCGGACACTGAGGGAGGGCCAACGTGCCGCAGACCATCACCCCCCGCATCCGCACCCTGGTGCTGCTGCTCCTCGCCGTCACCGGCATGCTCCTCGCCGGCGCCGGGCCTGCCTCCGCGCACGCCGCGCTGACCGGCAGCAACCCCCAGCAGGGGGTGGTGGTCGCCAAGGCGCCGACCGAGGTGGCACTCACCTTCTCCGAGAAGGTCGCCCTCGCCGACGACTCCCTGCGCGTCCTCGACCCCCGGGGCAAGCGGGTCGACGTCGGCAAACCGTCCAACCCCGGCGGCACCACCTACGCCGTGCAGGTGAGAACCGGCCTCGGTGACGGCACGTACACCGTCACCTACCAGGTCGTCTCCGCCGACAGCCATCCCGTCGCCGGTGCGTTCACCTTCTCGGTCGGCACCCCCTCGAAGACCGCGGTCAGCGCGAGCGGACCGACGGCAGGCGGAGGCATCGTGGGGTGGCTCTACGGCCTCGGGCGGTACGTGTCGTACGCCGGGTTCATCGTGCTGGCCGGCGGCGCCGCCTTCGTGCTCGCCTGCTGGCCGCGCGGCGCCGGCGTCAAGGCCATGCAGCGGCTCGTCGTCTCCGGCTGGCTGGCGCTCACCGCGGCCACCCTCGCCCTCCTCCTGCTGCGCGGCTCGTACACCGGGTCGGGCAAGGCCGCCGACATCCTCGACCTGAGCCTGCTCGCCCAGGTCCTCCAGACCAAGACCGGCGCGGCCCTCGTCTCCCGGCTGCTGCTGCTCGCCGCCGGATCCCTCTTCATCGCCGTGCTCTTCGGTACGTACGGCAAACGCGAGGACGGCGAGGAGAAGCGGGACCTCGCCTTCGGGCTCGCCATCGGCGGTACGGTCGTCGCGGCCGGGCTCGCGGCGAGCTGGGCCCTGGCCGAACACGCCTCCACCGGCCTCCAGCCCGCCGTGGCGATGCCCGTCGACGTCGTCCATCTGCTCGCCGTCGCCGTCTGGCTGGGCGGGCTCACCGCACTGCTCACCGCGCTCTACAAGGCTCCCGCCGACACCCCGGTCGAGGCCGCCGCCGTGGGCCGTTTCTCCCGGCTCGCCTTCGGCGCCGTCCTTGCCCTGGTCGCGACCGGCGCCTACCAGTCCTGGCGGCAGCTCGGCTCCTGGTCCGCGTTCACCGGTACGACGTACGGGCGGCTGCTGCTCGCCAAGATCGGGCTGGTGGCCGTCATGGTCGCTCTCGCCTGGTTCTCACGGCGGTGGACCGAACGCCTGACGGAGGCGGCCGTCACCCAGAAGACCGAGCAAGCCGGGAAGGCCGGGAAGCCCGGCAAGGCGGAGGGGACGGAGAGGGCTAAGGCGGCCGAGACTGTCGAGACGGCCGAGAAGGACGAGGCGCGGGGCGTGAAGGAGCCCGCGGCGGCTCGCAACGGCAAGGGCAGCCGGACGACGCCCACATCCGCCACATCCGCCACGGCCTCCGCGTCCGGCACCCGTGCCGCCCGTGCCGCTCAGCTCGCCCGCCAGCGTGCCGTCGTGAACGCCACCCGGCTCAAGCGGCTGCGCGACGCCGACACGGACCGCGCGGGGCTGCGCCGTTCGGTGCTCGCGGAGGCCGCGGTGGCGGTCGTCGTGCTCGCCGTCACCACCGTACTGACCCAGAGCGAGCCCGGCCGCACCGTGCGGGAGGCCGAGGCCGCCCAGACCGCCGCGTCCTCCTCGTCCCCGGCACCGTCCACCGGCGCCGCCCTGACCCTGGACATGTCCTTCGACACCGGCGGCACCGACGGAAAGGGCGTCGTCCGGCTCGAACTGGACCCGGCCGGCACCGGCGCCAACACGATGGACGTCTATGTACAGCGCCCCGGCGGCAGCGCCTTCGACGTCCCCGAGGTGAAGGTCTCCTTCACGCTCGACGCCAAGAAGATCGGCCCGCTTCCGGTGGCCCCCGACCACATCGCCACCGGGCACTGGGCGGCCACCGCGCTCCAGATCCCCATGGCGGGCGACTGGAAGATCGCCGTCACCGTGCGGACCTCCGACATCGACCAGACCACCGTCTCCAAGAACGCGCAGATCGGCTGAACCCACCATGCCTGACCACCCCACCGCGGACACCGGGACGGACCGCACCACCGGCACCACCGCCGCCATCGATGCCACCGACCCCGCCGACCCTGCATCCCCCGAGACCACGGTGGCCGCCGGGAGGCCGGCGGCGGTCGGCGGCGTGTCCCGGCGGCGGCTGCTGAGCACCGCCGGAGCCACCGGACTCGTGCTCGGCGCGGCGGGTGCCGCCGTCGGACACGCCACCGCCCCCGCCGGAGCCACTCCGCTCACCTCGCTCGGCTCCGGCCGGGCGATGTTTCACGGGAAACATCAGCCCGGCATCACCGAGGGACTCCAGGCCGTCGGCCACCTGGTCGCCTTCGACCTCACGGCCGGGGCCGGGCGCAAGGAGGCCGCCGCACTGCTGCGCCGCTGGTCGGCCACCGCCGAGCGGCTCATGACCGGTGAGGCGGCCCCGCACGGCGACACCGGCGTCGCCCGGGACGCCGGGCCCGCCTCACTGACCCTCACCTTCGGTTTCGGACACAGCTTCTTCACCCGTACCGGCCTGGAGAAACAGCGCCCGGTCTCCCTCGACCCGCTGCCGGACTTCTCCTCCGACCACCTCGACAGATCGCGCAGCGACGGCGATCTGTGGGTGCAGATCGGTGCCGACGACGCCCTCGTCGCCTTCCACGCGCTGCGTGCCGTACAGAAGGACGCCGGGAGCGCGGCCCGGGTGCGCTGGCAGATGAACGGCTTCAACCGCTCCCCCGGCGCCACCGCCCACCCGATGACCGCCCGCAACCTCATGGGCCAGATCGACGGCACCCGCAATCCGAAGCCCTCCGACGCCGACTTCGACCAGCGGATCTTCGTCCCGCCGTCCGCTTCGGCCGCTTCAGCCGGTTCGGCCGGTTCAACCGGCTCCGCCGGTCCCGCCTGGATGGCGAACGGCTCCTACGCGGTCGTACGCCGGATCCGGATGCTCCTCGACGACTGGGAGCAGTTGTCCCCGCACGCGCAGGAGGCCGTCATCGGGCGCCGTAAGTCCGACGGGGCACCGCTGTCCGGGGGCACCGAGACGACGGAGATGGACCTGGAGAAGACGGACGCCCACGGCGACTACGTCGTCCCGCTCACCGCGCACGCCCGGATCAGCCGTCCGGACAAGAACGGCGGCGCGGCGATGCTGCGGCGCCCGTTCTCCTACCACGACGGCATCGCCGCCGACGGCACCCCGGACGCCGGTCTGCTCTTCGTGTGCTGGCAGGCCGATCCGCTGCGCGGCTTCGTCACCGTGCAGCGCAAGCTGGACCGGGGCGACGCCCTGTCGAAGTACATCCGGCACGAGGCGAGCGCCCTGTTCGCGGTGCCGGGCGGCGCGGGACGGGGGGAGTACGTGGGGCAGCACCTGCTGGAAGGGTGACGCGGGACGGCGTTCGTATGGCACGTCCTCCCTCACGCGCCCATTAGGGTGAGGTCATGCCTGCGAGCTACGCCTATCTCGGCCCCGAGGGCACCTTCACCGAGGTGGCCCTGCGCACCCTTCCCGAGACGGCCACCCGGCAGCTTGTGCCGTACGTCTCCGTACAGTCCGCGCTCGACGCGGTGCGCGGCGGCGAGGCCGAGGCCGCGTTCGTGCCGATCGAGAACTCCGTCGAGGGCGGCATCACCACCACGCTCGACGAACTCGTCGCGGGTTCCCCGCTGATGATCTACCGCGAGGTGCTGCTCTCGATCACCTTCGCGCTGCTGGTCAGGCCGGGGACCCAGCTGTCGGACATCAAGACGGTCACCGCCCACCCCGCCGCCCAGCCGCAGGTGCGCAACTGGCTGCGGGCACACCTGCCCGACGCCGTCTGGGAATCGGCCGCCTCCAACGCCGACGGCGCCCGACTGGTCCAGGAGGGCCGCTTCGACGCCGCCTTCGCCGGGGAGTTCGCGGCCGCCCGGTACGGCCTGGAGGCGCTGGAGACCGGCATCCACGACGCGGAGAACGCCCAGACACGGTTCGTGCTGGTCGGCCGGCCGTCCAGGCCCGCCGCCCGGAGCGGCGCGGACAAGACGTCCGTCGTCCTGTGGCAGCGCGCCGACCACCCCGGCGCCCTGCGGGACCTGCTCGGCGAGTTCGCCACCCGCGGGATCAACCTCATGCTGCTCCAGTCCCGTCCGACCGGCGCCGGCATCGGCAACTACTGCTTCTGCATCGACGCCGAGGGCCATATCTCCGACCGGAAGGTCGCCGAGGCGCTGATGGGGCTCAAGCGGATCTGCCTACAGGTGCGCTATCTGGGTTCCTACCCGCGTGCGGACATCACCCCGGAAGAGGTGCCCGCACCGCTGCCGGGAACCTCGGACGAGGAGTTCGTCTCGGCGGCGGACTGGGTCGCACGGTGCCAGGACGGGCGGTTCTAGGGCGGGCGGTTCCAGGGCGGCCGGTTCCGGGACCGTGGTCCGGCCCAGCCGCGATCGGGCACCATGGGCTGTCCGGACAACTCCCCGACTTATCCACAGGCCGTCCGCCCTTCCTGGGGACAAGTCGACAGGGGTGGGTCGGTGTGTCGACTAATCGGTCCGCGGGTCTCCGACCCGGTCGGCGGTCCGTGGGTCGCCCTTCGGCCATTCGTTTCCCCTGATTCACTCCTGGGGTGACCTCCTTCCGGATGAAAGAGGCTTTTGTCACGCTTCGCGGCGCGGATTCCGCACCTCGCCCACCGCCCCCGAAGTGATCAATGGAAAAATCCACAGATCTTCCCCACAGGCTGTGGATAACTCACGAGGGGACCAATGACCTGTGGACAAGTCACCGCTCCAAGTCCCCCGCCGGGCAAGGAAATCAAGCCCCCGGACGCCCGCACCCCGCCCCGTCCCCTTGAGCGGCACCCCCCATTCACTGGCACAATGCGCGATTGGTGTATAACGCTACGTACCACGTGACAAGCCATGGTGAGTCGTGGGCCAGGACCCACCACCGGTAGCCTTGGCACCGTGATTGACCTTCGTCTGCTCCGTGAGGACCCCGACCGTGTGCGCGCGTCGCAGCGCGCCCGTGGAGAGGATGTCGCGCTCGTCGACGCTCTCCTGTCTGCCGACGAGCGGCGCAGGTCGTCCGGCGTCCGCTTCGACGAGTTGCGCGCCGAGCAGAGGTCGCTCGGCAAGCTGATCCCCAAGGCCGCCGCGGACGAGAAGGCCGAGCTGCTGAAGCGGGCGAGCCAGCTCGCCGCCGACGTCAAGACGGCCGACGCCGAGCGCGACGCCGCCGACGCCGAGACCCAGGACCTGCTGCTCCGCCTCGGCAACCTCGTCCACCCCGACGTGCCCGTCGGCGGCGAGGAGGACTTCGTCACCCTCGAGACGCACGGCACGATCCGGGACTTCGCGACCGAGGGCTTCGAGCCCAGGGACCACCTGGAGCTCGGCCGGCTGCTCGGCGCGATCGACGTCGAGCGGGGCGCCAAGGTGTCCGGCTCGCGCTTCTACTTCCTCACCGGGATCGGCGCGCTGCTGGAGCTGGCGCTGGTCAACGCGGCGATCGCCCAGGCGACGGCCGCAGGCTTCACCCCGATGCTGACCCCGGCGCTGGTCCGCCCGCAGTCGATGGCGGGCACCGGCTTCCTCGGCCAGGCCGCGCAGGACGTCTACCACCTCGACAAGGAAGACCTCTACCTGGTCGGCACCTCCGAGGTGCCCCTCGCCGCGTACCACATGGACGAGATCCTCGACGCCGACCGTCTGCCGCTGCGCTACGCGGGCTTCTCGCCCTGCTTCCGCCGCGAGGCCGGCTCGCACGGCAAGGACACCAAGGGCATCTTCCGCGTCCACCAGTTCGACAAGGTGGAGATGTTCTCGTACGTCCTCCCGGAGGACTCGCGGGAGGAGCACCAGCGGCTGCTGGACTGGGAGAAGCAGTGGCTGACCTCGCTGGAACTGCCGTTCCGCGTCATCGACGTCGCCACCGGTGATCTGGGTGCCTCCGCGTCCCGTAAGTACGACTGCGAGGCGTGGATCCCGACCCAGGGCAAGTACCGCGAGCTGACCTCGACCTCGGACTGCACCGAGTTCCAGTCCCGCCGGCTGCAGATCCGGGTCCGGGAGA
This sequence comes from Streptomyces sp. NPDC047000, assembly GCF_040644295.1. Classification (NCBI taxonomy): domain Bacteria; kingdom Bacillati; phylum Actinomycetota; class Actinomycetes; order Kitasatosporales; family Streptomycetaceae; genus Streptomyces; species Streptomyces sp. NPDC047000. The sequence goes on along the minus strand of NZ_JBEYWE010000016.1, from coordinate 83,372 downwards.
AGTCCGGCGGGAGCGAAGCGACCTCCGTCGGGGGTGGTGGTCGGGCGACGGGCGGGCGGGTCCGGCCGCTGGCCACGCTCAACGGCACCCTGTGCGCCGTACCGCGCACGATCGTCGCGATCCTGGAGAACCACCAGCAGGCCGACGGCTCGGTACGGGTGCCCGAGGTGCTGCGCCCGTACCTGGGCGGCCGGGACGTCCTGGCGCCGGTCGCGAAGTGAGCGGCGGCTTCCCCTACCGGATCGTCGCGACCGACCTCGACGGCACGCTGCTGCGTTCCGACGAGTCGGTCTCCCGGCGCACCCGTGACGCGCTCGCCGCCGTCACCGCGGCGGGCGCGGCGCACGTCGTGGTCACCGGACGCGCGGTCCCGTGGACCCGTCATGTCCTCGACGACCTCGGCTACCAGGGCCTGGCCGTCTGCGGTCAGGGCGCGCAGGTCTACGACGCCGGGGAGCACCGGCTGCTCACCTCGGTGACCCTGGACCGGCAGCTGGCGGCCCTGGCACTGGCCAAGATCGAGGCGGAGACCGGTCCGCTGTATCTCGCGGCGAGCCGGGACGGCCTGGACGGCGACGTGCTGGTCGGTCCCGGGTACGCGGTCACCGGCAGGCTGCCCTCGACCCCCTTCGACGACGTGTCCGACCTGTGGTCCGCGCCGCTGAACAAGCTGTACATCCAGCACCCCACGCTGTCGGACGACGAGCTGGCGGAGGTGGCGCGTGTCGCCGCGGGCGGTTTCGTCTCCGTGGCGATGGCGGGCGCCGGCATAGTGGAGCTGCTGCCGCTGGGGCTGTCCAAGGCGACCGGCCTGTCGCTGGCGGCGCGCCGCCTGGGGGCGAGGGCCGAGGACACCGTCGCCTTCGGCGACATGCCCAACGACGTCCCGATGTTCGCGTGGGCCGCGCACGGTGTGGCCATGGCCAACGCGCACGAGGAACTGCGGGCGGTGGCGGACGAGGTCACGCTGTCCAACGAGGACGACGGGATCGCCGTGGTGCTGGAGCGGTTGCTGAGCCTGGGCTGACGGACGGCGACGACGACGGCTGACGCTGCTGACGGCATGTGTGCCCGCCGTGTCCGGGCCCGTCGTCCTTCCGGGTGGGCGGCCCACGCGAGGGTGAGGTCGCGTGCTCGAAGCGGCCGCCCCGGGCAGCTCCCCGAGTGGAGCGGGCGGACGGAGGAGGTGGTCGCTCCGCGGCCCGCCGTGGGCTGCCCTGGCGGGAGTCCGGCGCACCGCCGTGCAGAGGCGTGCCCCGGCTCCACTCCCGGAATGCGGCGCCGGCCGTGACCGGCGGTGTGGACACGACCACTGTGCCGGTGGAAGGGAGCGGGGCGCCACCCATTTAAGGCCGGGTGTCCCGTTATGCCCCGCCGGCCCCACCGGCACCGTCCGCCCCGGTGCCGACCACCACCGACGGCGCCGCTACCGCCACCGCCACCGACGGCGCCGGGCCTTGCTGAAGAACCAGCCCGCGGGTTCCTCGTCGGAGCGCCAGGGCCGGGGTTCGGGGGCCTCGGCACGCCAGCGGGCGGCGAGCATCCGGGCCCGGGCGGAAGGCTCCGTGGTGGATGCCGAGCGTATGAAGTCGTCGTCCAGGACGGTCTCGTCCCAGGCGTCGTCCCTGCTGCCGTCCGGGTTCCCGGTCCTGTCCGCGGCCCTGTCCGCGTCCGGGTCCTCGTTCCGCGCGTCGTCGGCGGCCATGCCCGTGCCTCCCGCTGTCCGGCAGTGCATCCCCTGGGGACTCAGTGTGCCCGGCCGTACGTGAAGCCTCCGTGAAGGCACCCGCGTACGGCCGGGGCCGCGTCCGCTCCCTCTTGCCGTTCCTCGCCCGCGCCTCGGCTACTCCTCGCCGGCCAGCGTCAGCGCCCGCAGCCGCTGGCCGGCGTACCAGGTGGCCGCGACGGTGACGAGCACCAGCAGCACGGTGGCCGTCGGCAGGGTGACGTCCGAGGTCACCAGGGCGGGGTCGCCGGAGACCTTGTGGGCCACGGCCAGCGCCCACTGCTGCACGCTGAGGGTGCGCGCGCCGGAGATCAGGGACCCGAACAGGGCTTCCCAGACCAGCGCGTAGACGAGCCCGAAGACGACCGCGTGCCGGGACACCGTGCCGAGCAGCAGGAACAGCGCCGAGTAGGCGATGGAGGCGACCAGCGCGGCCACCGTGTAGGCGACGGCGACCTGCTGGCCGTTGCCGTTGAGGATCATGCCGGCGACGAAGGTCGGCACCGCGGAGAAGACCATGGTCACCGCGATGGCGACGATCAGCTTGGTGAAGATGATCGTCGGCCGCTTCAGCGGCTTGGACAGCAGGTACACCACCGAGCCGTCATCGATCTCGGGGCCGATCGCGCCGGTTCCGGCGATGACGCCGATGATCGGCACCATGGTGGCCAGGGCGAGGCCGCCCAGCAGGTCGGCGGCGGTCTGGTCGTCGGCACCGGCGAGGGCCCGTACCGCGACGGAGATCGCGATCAGCAGCAGGGGCAGTGCGCCCAGGATGAGTGCCCGGCGCCTGCCGAGCAGCGCCCGGTAGGTGAGGCGGGCCACTGTGGGGTCGTACATCTTGGGCCTCCTACGCCGCGACGAGGTACGAGAAGACGGACTCGAGGGACTCGTCGGACGGCGAGACCGTGAGCAGCCGGATGCCGTGCTCCCTGGCCACCCGCGGCAGCAGGGCCGTGAAGCGGCCGAAGTCGACGGCCTGGACGCGCAGCGCGCCCTCGGCGTGGTCGACCTCGATGCCGGAGGTGGACGGGTCGGCGATCAGGGCGGCCGCGAGGGCACGGTCGTCACTGGAACGCACCAGGTAGCGGTGCGGACGGTCGGTCATCAGGCGGCGGATCTTGCGGAAGTCGCCGCTGGCGGCGTGCCGTCCGGCGACGATCACCTCGATGTGCCAGGCGAGCTGCTCGACCTCCTCGAGGATGTGGGAGGAGAACAGCACGGTGCGGCCCTCGTCGCCCATCCGCCGCAGCAGGTCCATGAGCTGCATGCGCTGGCGCGGGTCCATGCCGTTGAAGGGTTCGTCGAGCAGCAGCAGCGACGGTTCGTGGACGAGCGCGGAGGCCATCTTCACGCGCTGGCGCATGCCCTTGGAGTAGGTGGAGATCTTCCGGTCCTGCGCGTACTCCATCTCGACGGTGGCCAGGGCCCGCTGGGCGGCCTTGGCGCCGAGGCCGTGCAGTTCGGCGTTGGCGAGGACGAACTCGCGGCCGGTGAGGAAGTCGTACATCGCCTCGCGTTCGGGGACGATGCCGATGTGCCGGTAGATCTGCTCGTTGCGCCACACCTGCTGCCCGTCGAGGGTGACGGTGCCGGAGGAGGGGGCGAGGAAGCCGCCCATCATGTTCAGCAGGGTGGACTTGCCGGCGCCGTTGGGGCCGAGCAGGCCGGTGACGCCGGGGCCGACGGTCATGGTGACGTCGTTGACGGCGACCACGTTGCCGAACCAGCGGGAGACGTGGTCGATGGAGAGTGTGGTCACTGTCCCACCTTCCGGTAGCGGCGCAGCAGGAGGCCGTGGGCCGCGGCGATGAGGCCGAGGACGGCGACGACGTAGACGATTCCCTGGGTGTGCGAGGGTCCGGTCGACGCTCCGCCGGGGAAGGTCGAGGTCGCGCCGAGGAAGGCGGTCTGGAGTCCGCCGATGAGCGTGATCGGCGAGAAGAGGCCGATCCAGGGGACGGCACCCTGGCTGCCCTGGGCGTCGGCGATGGCCTGGAGGGTGGAGACCGCGCCGTACGAGATGGTCATGACGGCGATGATCGCGGCGATGCCGAACCCGCGGCGCGGGGTGACGGCGGCGATGACGAGGCCGATGCCGGCGAAGAGCAGCGAGAGGAGTGCCACGGAGACGAGCCCCTGCGCGAATCCCTTGGTCTGGTCGGCGAAGTCGAGCTTGGCGAGCAGCGCGCCCACGTAGAGCACGAGCAGCGGGGTCGCGGTGAGGACGAAGAGGGCCGACGCGAGCGCCGCGAACTTGGCGCGGACGTAGTCGGCGGTCTCGATGGGCCGCGAGAAGTACAGCGGTACGGTCTTGAAGCGCAGGTCGCGGGAGACGGACTGGGGGGCCTGCGAGGCGACGTACAGGCTGATGACGGCCTGCATGATGATCGCGTAGCGGGTGTACTCGACGGGCAGTTCCTTGAGCTTCGTCGCGACCGCGACGGCCACCATGATGGCGGCGGGTACGCACATCACGGCGAACAGCAGCATCGGCAGGACCTTGGACTTCACGGAGCGGCCGAGGCCGTAGGCGCCGCGCAGGGACTGCGAGTAGAGGGAACGCCGGGCGTAGGCACGGCCGAGGCGGGGGCCGCCGTAGCTGCGGTAGCCGATGTCGTGGATACGGGTCTGGTCACCCGGCGGGGTGACGGCGGGGTTCCCGGGTGCCGGGCTCCCTGGTGCCGGGTTGTCAGTTGCCAGGTCGTCAGTTGCCATGGCCGACGGCCTCCTTCCGCGGGGCGGGGTCGCTCGCCTCGTCGTTCTTGAAGACCTCGGAGATGTGGTGGCGGCGCTGTTCCATGCGCACCAGGCCGAGGCCGAGATCGGCGACGACGTCGCGCACGAGGTCGTAGGTCTCCTCGCCGGTCGCGGTGAGCAGCAGGAGGTGACCGGCGCCGGGGAGTCCGGTGCCGTCCTGGACGTCGACCCCGCGGGTCCGGAGCGCGTCGCGCACGGCGCGGGTGCCGTCGGGGTGGTCGTCGGTGTCGGTGACCTCGACGGCGAGGGTGGTGGTGATCTGGGTGAAGTCCCGGGTGGAGCTGGCGCGCAGCAGCTTTCCGCCGTCGACCACGACGACGTGGTCGCAGGTGCGCTCCAGTTCGCCGAGCAGGTGCGAGGTGACCAGCACGGAGATGCCGAAGTCGGTGTGGATGCGGCGGATCAGGCCGAGCATCTCGTCGCGGCCGACGGGGTCGAGTCCGTTGGTCGGTTCGTCCAGGAAGACCAGCCGGGGGTCGTGGACGAGGGCCTGGGCGAGTTTGACGCGCTGTTTCATACCGGTGGAGTAGCCGCCGATGGGGCGGTAGCGCTCCTCGTACAGGCCGACGTGGCGCAGGGTGTCGGCGGTGCGCTCACGGGCGGCGGTCGGCGGGAGGCCGGACATCCGGGCCATGTGCACGACGAACTCGGTGGCCGAGACGTCGGGCGGCAGGCAGTCGTGCTCCGGCATGTAGCCGACGCGTTCGCGGATGGCGGCACCCTTGGTCGCGACGTCCAGGCCGAGCACTTCGGCGCGGCCCTCGGAGGCGGGGGACAGACCCAGGAGGATCTTGATCAGGGTGGATTTGCCGGCTCCGTTGGACCCGACGAGACCCGTCACCCCGGGTCCGATGTCCACGGTCAGCCGGTCGAGAGCGGTCACCCGGGGGAACCGCTTGCTCAGGCTTTCGGTCGCGATCACAGTCACGGCACAGACAGTAGTGATGCGGGCCACGGGGGTCGTCAGACCGCAGAGCCGTCTTGGCGTCAGACTCCAGGCGTAGGGGCCCGTAGGGGGACCCCTGCCTGAGAGCTACCCGAATCTTCGCATCCGCGACATGATGGGGCCTATCGCCTTGAACCGCCAGTCGGTTGTCCACAGATTTGTCGTTTCACCTGTGGATAACACGGTGGGCTTGTGGAACAAACCTCCAAGTGAAAATCACCTGCGTGATCCGGGTCTCATCTGTGATCCTCGAGGGCATGAACGAGAAGGACGGCACCAGCCGTGCGAGGGACGCGGACGAACGGCGCACGGTGAAGGTGTCGAAGTACCTGTCGAAACATCTGAGGCACCGGCCGGAGCGGATCGGCCTCACCCTCGACGAAGGCGGCTGGGTGGAGATCGGCACGCTGCTCGCGGCGGCGGAGGCACACGGCTTCCGCATCACGCGCGAGGAGCTGGACCATGTGGTGGCCGTGAACGACAAGAGGCGTTTCGCCGTCGAGGGCACCCGGATCCGCGCCAGCCAGGGCCACACCGTGGAGGTCGACCTGGGCCTGGCCCCGTCGACGCCGCCGGCGTACCTCTACCACGGGACGGTGGCCCGCAGCCTGGACGCGATCCGCGCCGAGGGGCTGCGGCCCATGGACCGGCACGACGTGCATCTGTCACCGGACCGGGAGACGGCGACCCGGGTGGGCGCGCGCAGGGGCCGCCCGGTGGTGCTCGCGGTCGACGCGGCCGCCATGCACCGCGACGGCCATGTCTTCCACGTCAGCGCCAACGGCGTGTGGCTGACCAGGACGGTACCGCCGCGCTATCTGCGCTTCCCCGCATCCCACTGACCGCCTGCACCCGCCTGCGCCGGGCTGCCCCGGACTGCGCCCGCCTGCGCCGGGCATCGCCGTAGGCTTTGCGGCATGAGTCTGCGCCTGAGCACTGTGATCCTTCCGCACCGCCGCTGGAACGAGGGTGGCCGTGCGGCCTGGGTGCGCGCAGAGGAACTCGGCTTCCACACGGCCTTCACCTACGACCACCTGTCCTGGCGGACCTTCCGCGACGGCCCCTGGTTCGGCGCCGTCCCCACCCTGAGCGCCGCCGCGGCCGTCACCCGGCGGATGCGCCTGGGCACCCTCGTCACCTCGCCGAACTTCCGCCACCCCGTTCCCCTCGCCAAGGACCTGATCTCGCTCGACGACATCTCGGGCGGCCGGATCACCCTGGGCATCGGCTCGGGCGGCACCGGCTTCGACGCCACGGCCCTCGGGCAGGAGCCGTGGACGCCGCATGAGCGGGCCGACCGCTTCGGCGAGTTCGTGCCGCTCCTCGACCGTCTGCTCACCGAGGACTCGGTCTCGTACGGAGGGGACTTCTACTCGGCGCACGAGGCGCGGAACATCCCGGGATGCGTCCAGCGCCCCCGCCTGCCCTTCGCGGTGGCGGCGACCGGCCCGCGCGGGTTGAGGCTCGCGGCCCGGCACGGGCAGGCATGGGTGACCACGGGCGACCCGAAGCTCTTCGAGACGGGTACGCCCGCGGAGTCCCTGCGGGCGATCCGGGAGCAGATCGAGAAGCTGGGCAAGGCGTGTGCGGACATCGACCGTGACCCCGACGCCATGGAGAAGATCCTGCTCACCGGTTTCACGCCGGACCGTCAGCGCCCGTTGGAGTCCCTCGACGCATTCGTCGACTTCGCGGGCAGGCACGCCGCCCTGGGAATCACGGAGATCGCCGTTCACTGGCCCGTCCCGGACTCGGACTTCGCCGCCGACGAGACGGTCTTCGAGCGCATCGCCACCGAGGGGCTCTCCCAGCTGCGCTGACGCCGCGCCGCCACGGCGCTGCCGCCGCCCGGCCCCGGGCCGGAGGTACGGCAGGGGTCCGGGGGAGAGAAGACGTCCGGAGGTACGGCAGGGCACGCACGGGACCGCGCAGGGCACGGCACGGGGCGCACCGTGGGGATCATGCTGTGGGCATATTTGGCAAGTCCGGTCCGTGACACCTGGTCCGTACCGCGGAAACAGCAGCTCACGGCCTGCCCGGGCACGGTGCCCGGGAGGCGCGGACACCGGTTGTACCAAACTCGCCCCGCGTCCCCGGAATTCCTCGCTCCCCGCCTTGGGTGTCGCTAAATTCTCCCTATGACCAGACCCTGCCGTATAACCAAGGCGGTCATCCCGGCCGCCGGACTCGGCACCCGTTTCCTTCCGGCGACAAAAGCCGTCCCGAAGGAAATGCTGCCGGTGGTGGACAGGCCCGCCATCCAGTACGTGGTGGAGGAAGCCGTGTCCGCCGGCCTCTCCGACATCCTGATGGTGACGGGACGCAACAAGGGTTCCCTGGAAGACCACTTCGACCGCAGTTACGAACTGGAGAACGTGCTGCGGACGAAGGAGGAGCACGGGAAGCTCTCCCGGCTCACCTCGTCCGCGGCCGGCGCGGACATCCACTATCTGCGCCAGGGCGACGCCCAGGGGCTCGGCCACGCCGTGCTGCGGGCCGCGTCGTACATCGGTGAGAACCCCTTCGCGGTGCTGCTGGGCGACGATCTGATCGACGCCAGGGACACCCTGCTCGCCCGCATGGCGGAGGTGCACGCCCGGCACGGGGGCAGCGTCCTGGCCCTCATGGAGGTACCCCGCGAGCAGATCTTCCGGTACGGCTGCGCGGCCGTGGCCGGAACCGGTGAGCACGACGTGGTACGTGTGACGGACCTGGTCGAGAAGCCGTCCCCGGACCTGGCGCCGAGCACCTACGCGGTGCTGGGCCGGTACGTCCTGGATCCGGAGGTCTTCACGGTGCTGCGCCGCACCCTGCCCGGCCGGGGCGGCGAGATACAGCTCACGGACGCCCTGCGGGAGATGTGTCTGGCGGGGGCGCGGGGCCCGGTGCACGGGGTGGTGTTCGCCGGGCGCCGCTACGACACCGGCGACCCCGGTGACTATCTGCGGGCCGTGGTCCAGCTGGCCTGGGAGCGCGAGGACCTGGGGCCGGGCTTCCGGAGCTGGCTCGGAGAGTTCGTCAGGTCGAACGCGCCCCGGGTACCGGCCGTCCAGGGCGCCGGCCTCGAATAGCCGGATCCCGGACAGACGGACCTCCAACAGGCAGATCCCGGACAGGCAGATATCGCCGTTCCCTGCCGGGAGGAAAAGGGAAAGGCGAAATCCTCCCGCCGCGCGGACAAAGAGCGACGGCGGATGCCCGAACGGGCCGGAGGAATCGGACCACGGGCCGCCGGGTCCGACCGCGTACCGCCGATTCCGCGACGCCACGGAAAAGCGCCGCCCGCCACCGGAAAAACGGCGGCGGCGAAATCCCCTGGCCCCGTGCACGACCCGAAGGTTCCCCGCAGGACCCGAAATTACCTTACGGTTTCCGCGCCCATTAACTTGAGGTGAACATGACAGACATGTCGTCGAGCGGTACGCCGGGCCGGCAGGGCAGACCGGCCACCACGGCCAAGCCCGCCCTGGACCGCCGCTCCGTCCTCACCCGCGGTGCCGCCCTCGCCGGAGGGGCCGCGGCCGGGCTCACGGCCGGCGCCGCCTTCCCCGCCCGGGCCGCGCAGGACGCCCCGCCGGCGGTCCGGGCCGCGGCACCCTATGAGACCGGGGCGCTCATCGGCCCCGACGACCCGCGCTACCCCCTGCTGACCACCGGGAACAACCAGCGCTACGTCGCGGCGCCCGAGTACGTCAAGATGATCCGCTCCACCCAGGACGCGGTGCACGCGCTGCGCGCGGCGCACCGGGCGGGCAAGCGGGTCTCCGTGCGCAGCGGCGGCCACTGCTTCGCCGCCCTGGTGTGCAATCCCGAGATCGAGGTCATCCTCGACTTCTCCGAGATGACCGACGTCGGGTACGACGCGTCGAGACGGGCCTTCTACGTCGAACCGGGTGCCCGGCTGCTCCATGTCTACGAGCAGCTCTACAAGGGCTGGGGCGTCACCGTCCCCGGCGGCATCTGCTACAGCGTCGGCGCCGGCGGTCACATCTCCGGCGGCGGCTACGGCCTGCTCTCCCGGGCGCACGGACTCGTGGTGGACCACCTCTACGCCGTGGAAGTGGTCACCGTCGACGCCGGGGGCACGGTGCGCACCACCGTCGCCACCCGCGAGGCGGACGATCCCCACCGGGATCTGTGGTGGGCCCACACAGGAGGCGGCGGCGGCAACTTCGGCCTGATCACCCGCTACTGGTTCCGCTCCCCCGACGCGACGGGCACCGAGCCCGGCGACCAGCTGATCTCCCCGCCGTCCACCGTCCTGGTCAGCGCCGTCGACATCCCCTGGGAGGATCTCGACGAGGGGACGTTCGCCCGGCTGCTGAAGAACTTCGGTGCCTGGCACGAGGCCAACAGCGCGCCCGGCTCGCCGTACCGGCACCTGTCCAGCCTGTTCAACGTGAGCTCCCGGGCGCACGGCAGTCTGGGTATGTTCACCCAGGTCGACGCGACGGTACCGGGTGCCCGGAAGATGCTGGACGACTATCTGGGCGCGATCACCGCCGGCACCGGGATCACCCCGCGTCCGATGGCCAAGGCGAACGGGGAGATCCCGCATCTGGCCAACCTGGCCGAGCCCCGCGAGATGCCCTGGCTGAACGCCACCCGGATGGTGGGCACCAACAACCCCACGATCACCAACCCCGTGTCGCGGGCCGTGCACAAGTCCGCGTACATGCGCAGGAACTTCAGCGACCGGCAGATCGCCGCGCTGTACGCGTACATGACCCGGCCGGACTTCGAGAACCCGGACACGATGCTGGTCCTGTTCTCGTTCGGAGGCCAGGTCAACGCGGTCGCCCCGGACGCGACGGCCAACGCCCAGCGCGAGTGCGTGTTCAAGATGACCTTCCAGACCTTCTGGCCCGACGAACAGGACGACGACTTCTACCTGGGCTGGATCCGGGGCCTGTACGCGGACTTCTTCGCCGAGTCCGGGGGCGTCCCGCTCATCGACGACCGCACGGACGGCTGTTACATCAACTACTGCGACACGGACATGGCGGACCCGGAGCACAACCGCTCGGGAGTGCCCTGGCACACGCTCTACTACAAGGGCAACTACCCGCGGCTCCAGCAGGTCAAGAAGCGCTGGGACCCCGGCAACTTCTTCCACCACGCCCTGTCCGTCGAGCCGGCCAGGAACTGAACCCCCCTCCGCCCACAGGGCCCCGCCCGCATCCCGGCAGCTGCGGCAGCTGCGGCAGCTGCCGCGGCCTGCCCCCGCGTCTGTCCCCGGGCCTCCAGCGCCTGCCCCGGGACAGGCGTCCACTCCGGATTCCGCGCCAGGACAGCGTGGTTCAGCGTGCCGGAAACCGGTCGTGGTGCGTTCCGCCCCCCGCCACCACCACCGACGCGACATCCCTATCGGGAGACATCTGATGCGACCTGTTGCAGTGGTCCTCGGCACCCGGCCCGAGGCCATCAAATTGGCTCCGGTCATCCACGCGCTGCACGACGACCCCCGCTTCGAGCCGATCGTCATCTCCACCGGTCAGCACCGGGAGATGCTGGACGAGACGATGCGTGCCTTCGACCTGGCCCCGGACATCGATCTCGGTGTCATGGTCCCCAGGCAGACCCTCTCGCAGACCACCTACCGTGCCCTGCGCGAGTTGGAGACGCAGCTGAGCACCCTGCCGGTGCAGGCCGTGCTGGTGCACGGCGACACCGCCACCACGATGGCCGGCGCGCTCGCCGGGTTCCATCTCCAGATCCCCGTCGTCCATGTGGAGGCGGGTCTGCGCAGCGGGGTCCTCGGATCACCCTTCCCCGAGGAGGGCAACCGGCGCATGGTCGCCCAGATCGCGGCCCTGCATCTCGCTCCGACCCCCGGGAACAAGGCCAACCTGCTGAGCGAGCGGGTCACGGAGGACACGATCGCCGTGACGGGCAACACCGTCATCGACGCCCTGCAATGGGCGAGCGACCGTGCGGACAGCTTCGGCGACCCCGCCCTGGAGGACCTGGCCACGGACACCCGCCGGGTCGTGCTCGCCTCCGCCCACCGCCGGGACGCGTGGCCCAGCCTCCCGCAGATCGCCCAGGCGTTCGCCGACATCGCCGACGAGCCCGGCACCCGGGTGGTGGTCCCGCTGCACCGCAATCCGGCCGTGCGCCAGGCCGTACTCCCCAAGATCGGCGGCCGTCCGAACGTCACCATCGTCGATCCGCTGCCGTACCTGAACTTCTGCAAGCTCATGGGGCGCGCGGACGTCATCCTGTCGGACAGCAGCGGGGCCCAGGAGGAAGGCCCCGCGCTGGGCAAGCCGACGCTGGTGATCAGCAACGTCACCGAGCGGTCGGAGGCCGTGGCCGCGGGCACGGCCCGGCTGGTCGGTACCGCGTACGACGGTGTGTACGGCCACACCGTACGGCTGCTGCGCGACGAGGCCGCCTACGCGCGGATGGCCTCGTCGGCGAATCCGTACGGGGACGGGCAGGCCACGCGTCGTACGGTCGCCGCGATCGCGCACTTCTTCGGCGACGGTCCGCCGCCGGACCCCTTCGTACCGGAGACCCCGGACGGCCGGCTGCCGGCCGGGACCGCTCGCCCCACGGAGTACGCGCGGACATGACCACCACCCGGCAAGGGCCGCACCCGGCCCCGGACACCCTTGACGACGCCCGACACGACGTCCTCGACGGCTCCCGTCACGACGTCCTCGACGGCTCCCCGGACGGCGTCCGCGCGCTGAGCTTCACCGGTGACCGTGTGGTCGCGACCGTGGTCCGCGACACGCCCGAATTCCGCGTCGAGGGACGGGCGATCGTGGTGAACTGCGGCGCCCACGACGTGTGGGTCGCCGAGCCACCGCGACGCCCGATCCCACCCCTGAGCTCGACGATCCTGGCGGACACCACGGTCGAGGGCGCGGGTCTCCTCGTCGTGCTGCGGACCGACGACCGGCCGCGGGACGACAGCGGCGGCCCCGAGGACGGCGACCGCGGCGACAGCGGCAGCGGCAGTGCCGGTGCCGGTGCCATCACGGGTGAACCGGGCTGGCGCCTGCTGGGCGATCTGATCGGCGAGGGGACCGGCGACACCGGGGGCCTCCCGTTCGACCGGAGCATCCCCCTGTGGCGCAGCCCGGTCGACAGCATCGGGCGGGTCGCGTTCGACCCCGCCCGTCTGCTGCGGCAGACACCGTCCGCGGGCCCTCCCCAGCCCTTCGAGGTCAGGGTCAACCTGTGGTTCGCCCCGGCCGGGACGGACTGCTTCATCCACGACCGGCACGACTTCATCGAGGTCCACACGCAGGTCACCGGGCTGGGCCGGATGCAGAAGTTCCGGTCCCAGGACCACGCCACGCTCTACCAGGACGTCCTGATGAGCCCCGGCTACACCACCCCCGACCCGTTCTGCGCCGTCGGCTCCGACGGCACCTGCGTCTATCCCTGGCACCAGTACCACGCCGACACCGACTGCACCTGGCTGGCCATCGAGTACCACCGCGTCCCGCGGTGACCGTCGAGCGAGGACACACGACATGACCGAGATAAGCACCCCGCGATTCACCCCCGAACTGGTGGCCGACCAGCTGCGCGACGGCTACTGGCTGGAGGCCCCCGACATCGACGGGGACGGCCGTCCGGACCTGTTCGGCTACGGACTGCGGCTGGGAGAGATCTACTGGTACCAGAACGACGGCGAGTGGACCCGGCGGCTGGTCGCCGACGGGTTCCGCATGCCGGTCGGCGCGGACCACGCCGACATCAGCGGCAACGGCTCGCCGGACATCATCGTCTGCCACGAGCTGTACGGCCCGATCGGCACGATCGTCGACCCCGATCCCCAGGGCGGCAAGATCACCTGGCTGGAGAACCCCGGCTCCCCGGACAAGGACCCCTCCCGCTGGGCGAAGCACTACGTGGGCCGCGCCACCGGCATGCACCGCCTCAGGGCCGGCCACTTCACCCAGTCGGAGCGGCTGGAGATCATCGGCCTGCCGATCGTCGCCGAGGCGGATGTCCACGCGGTCCTGCCGGTGGTGCTCTTCACCCGGCCCGACGACGTACTGGCCGCCGAGGAGTGGCCGATGTCGGTCGTCGACGACAGCAGCTTCCGCATGATCCACGGCGCGGAGAAGAAGAAGGGCCTCATCCCCGGTTCGGACCGCGACTCCCTCCTCCTCGCCTCCGACGAGGGCGTCACCTGGCTGTACTACGACACCGACCGCGGCGAATGGGTGCGCGAGCCGATCGGTGCCGGCGAACTCACCCAGTTCGAGCGGACGGGCTTCCGCGGCAGCGGGGACCTCGACGCCGGGCGGCTGGGCGCCGATCCGATGGCGTACGTCGCCGCGATCGAGCCGTTCCACGGCAACACCGTGGCCGTCTACACCCGGCACGACGACGACCCGGCCGGCTGGCGGCGCACCCTGCTGGACGTGTTCGGGGACCCCAACGAGAACGGCGAGGGTCCCGGCCACCAGATCGTGTGCGCGGACTTCGACGGGGACGGCGACGACGAGTTCCTGGTGGCGCTGCGCGGTCCCTGGCCCTGGCAGGGCGTCATGTACTACAAGGCCGTCGACGCGGCCAGGGGCGTCTGGGCGAAGTGGCGGGTCTCGGACGAGTCCGTCGCCCGGATCGCCACGGCCGACTTCAACGGGGACGGCCGGCTCGACTTCGCGACCATCGCCTACTCGGTCCAGAACTACTACGTGGCCAAGAGCGCCAAGATCGTGGTCCACCGCAACGAGATCGGCACGCCCGGCGCGTAACCACCGGCGACGGTCCCGGGGCGGCGGTGCCGCCCCGGGACCCGTGTCTCCCCGTCCCGCCCCCGAAAGGATTGTCATGGCTTCGCCAAACACGGCGGCCGTTCCGGGTACCGGCACCGGTACTGGTACCGGTACTGGCACCGGGCCCGTCCAGCTGCGCTCGCTGACCGGTCTCCGGTTCTTCGCGGCACTGCTGGTCTTCTTCTTCCACTCGTCGCTGTCCAACTCGCCGATCCCGCCGAACGACCCGATCAACCCGTTCGCCGACCCCGGCATCGCCCACGGCTACGCGAAGGCGTTCCTCAACACCGGCTACATGGGGGTGTCGTTCTTCTTCGTGCTCTCCGGCTTCGTGCTGGCCTGGTCGGCCCGGCCGGGACAGTCGGCGCGGGCCTTCTGGCGCCGCCGTATGACGAAGATCTTCCCCAACCACCTGGTGGTGTTCACCGCCTCGCTGGTGCTCTTCGCCGGGGCCTCGATCACCTCCGTCGGGCAGTGGCTGCCGAACCTGCTGCTGGTCCACACCTTCTTCCCGCAGCCCGGCATCAACCTCAGCATGAACCCGCCGAGCTGGTCGCTGGGCAGTGAACTGCTCTTCTACCTGCTGTTCCCCCTGCTGATCGGCCCGCTCCGGAAGATCCGCGACGGCGCCCTGTGGATCTGGGCCGCGGTCATGGTCGCCGGGACCGTGGTGGTCCAGCTCGTCTCGACGTACCTGGTGCCCGACACGCCGAAGTCGGCGATCACCCCGGTCTCCGACCTCCAGTTCTGGTTCGGCTACCTCTTCCCGCCTGGCCGGCTCTTCGAGTTCGTCCTCGGCGCGCTGCTCGCCCGGATCGTGCTGAGCGGCCGCTGGCCGCGCCGGATCGGCGTCGGGACCGGTCTCGCCCTCACCGCGTGCGGTTACGCCGCCGGGTTCCTCGTACCGTTCCCGTACACGTTCGTCACCGCGACGATCGTGCCGATCGGCCTGCTGATCGGCGCGGTCGCCCAGACCGATGTCGACGGCCGCCGCAGCCTGCTGCGGGGACGGACCATGGTCTGGCTGGGCGAGGTCTCGTTCGGCTTCTACCTCGTCCAGGGAGTGTCGATCTTCTACCTGCGGTCCCTGCTGGACGGCGCCACCTACGGCGTACCCGGCGCGCTGCTGGCCGTCGCGGGGTTCTTCTGCGCGTCCCTGCTGGGGGGCTGGCTGCTGTACCGCTTCGTGGAGATGCCCGCGATGCGCCGCTTCAGCCGCAGGCCGGCACCCGCGGCACCCGCACCCGCCGAGCCCCGGCCCGCCTCGCTCCGGGTGCCCTGACCCGGCCCCCGACCCCCGGCCCCCGACCGGCCCGGCCCGCACCGGCCACGGACCGGGCCGGTGCGGGCCAGTCCGGGCCGGGACACCGGCGCATCGGACCGCCGGAACGCCGGAACGCCGAACGGGGGCGGGGCGGCGTGCCGCTCCCGCCCCCGCCCGGTGGTCACGCACCGGCCGGTGCGAGCCGCGTCTCCGCGCCGAAGGCCGCCGCGAGCAACCGGTACGAGCGCAGCCGGTCGGCAGGGTCGCAGGTCAGCGTGTTGACCATGATCTCGTCGACGCCGTGGCCGACGGCCAGGGCGGTCAGCCGCTCCTGGACCTGGTCCGGCGTCCCCCACACCAGACCGCCCCGGCGGGCCACGGCCCGTTCCGTCTCCAGGGCGGTCCACCGGTGACGGCGCGCCTCCTCCGGCGTGGGCAGCGGAAGGTCCGCACCCAGGTCCTTGCGGCTGCGCCACAGCAGTACGCTCTGCGCCAGCGCCTCGGCGTGCTCCTCGCTCTCGGCGGTGACCGCGCGCACCGCCAGCACGCCGCCGGGCGCGGGACGGCCGGTCCGCCCGGTGTACGCCGTGCGGTACGCCGTGAGTGCCGCCGTCGCCGGGCCGGGCGCGAGGAAGTGCGCGAACGCGTAGTCCGTGCCCAGCCGGCCGGCCAGCAGCGCCGAGTTCACCGAGGTGCCCAGCAGCCACATCCGGGGCGCACCGCGGGAGCCGCCCGGGGGTCCGGTGTCCGGCTCCACGAGCCGGCGTACGGCTTCGAGCCGCTCGGGGTAGTCGGGCGCGGGACCGCCCGCACGGCCGAGCCCCATGTCCACCCGCCCGGGGAACACCGAGGCCAGTACGCCGAACACCTCGGCGACCTTCGTGGGCGGATAGCGGGGCAGCAGCACCCCGCCGGTTCCCACCCGCATCCGCCGGGTCCTGGCGAGCAGGATCGCGGCGAGGACCTCCGGGGCGCTGCCCGCGAAGTCCGCGGAGCCGTGGTGCTCGGCCGTCCAGTGGCGGACGTAGCCCCACTCCTCCGCCGCCTGGGCCAGGTCGACGGACGACCGGAGGGCGTCCGCGGGCGAGAACCCCGCGCCCACGGGCGACTGGTCCAGTACCGACAGACGCGGCGTCGTTCCCGGTCGTTCCCCGCTCATGTCCGCTCCTGCGCGATCGCGGGCACGATGCGGTAGTCGCGCTGGAAGACCAGGTTGTGCAGGTCGGCCGTGGCGATGGCCCGCAGCACCGGCACCTCCGCGGCGGCCTGCTCCGGGGTGAACACGTTCAGCGGCCAGTCGTGGACGGTCGCGCCCCGCAGATGCGGGTGGTGGAACCCGCGCCCGTAGTGCGCCAGCAGCGTGACCGGTGAGATCCGCGCCGCACGCTGTTCGGGCCAGGACAGCGTCCAGACCGCGCCGAGGCCGGTGTCCGGGGCGCGCTGGACTCCGCTCGCCTCCACCTCTCCCGTGCCCAGCAGGAGCGTGGTGTCGAACTCGTCGAGAACCCGCACCGCCCAGGGGTGGAGCAGTTCGACGGTCCGGGCGAAGTGCTCCTCCTTGCCGCGGCGCGAGACGGTGTCGCCGCCCGGCCCGTGCCGTCCGTCGCGCAGGTCCACCAGATGCCGCGTGAGTGCCTCGATGTGCGGAAGCCCGGTCTCCTGTGGAGTGGTGGTCATCGTGTCTCCTTCCGTCGTTCCAGGTGGTCGCGCAGGGCCGTGCCGAGCCAGGTCCGCAGGGGGGAGTCCTGGGGGCCGAAGCCGGTGGCGCCGGAGAGGAAGGCGGCGTGCGGGGTGCGGGGGAAGATCCCCAGCCGCACCTCGTTGCCCGCCGCCCGCAGGCTGCGCGCGTAGGCCGTCACGTCGTCGACGACGGGGTCGAGTTCACCGACGGCGACGAGCGCCGGAGCCAGCCCGTCGAGACGGCCGGCCTCCAGCGGGGTGCTGTACAACCGCTCACCGTCGCGCTCGGCCGTGCCGGTGCCGCCCCGGTACACCTGCCACGCCTGCCGGAGGTCCCGCGCGGAGGGGAACGCGTCGGGTCGGCGGGTGTAGGACGGGGCCTCGCAGGCGGGGTCCAGCGGGGGATAGGCGAGCACCTGGGCGGCCAGCGGTTCGCCGCGGTCGCGGCGGGCGAGAGCCGCGCAGGCGGCGACGGTGCCGCCCGCGCTGTCGCCGCCGACCGCGACCGGTTCCCGACCGTCCGCCTGCTCCGCCGCCCAGGCGACAGCCGTCAGCACGTCGTCGAGCTGTGCCGGATGCCGGTACCGGGGGGCGAGCCGGTAGTCGGTGCTGACCACGGTGCAGCCGGAGACCCGGGCCAGATGCGTGACCGGTCCGTGCCAGCGCTCGGCGGATCCGCCCTGCCAGCTGCCGCCGTGCGCCCAGATCAGCCAGCCGTACGGGGCGGCGTCCGGCCGGTACACCCGGACGGGGACGCCGTGCGTCCCCGCGTCGAGCGACCGGCACTCCCAGCGCACCCCGCCGGGGCCCGTTCCGGCGTGGCCCGGACAGTCAGGGCCCGGGCAGCCGGGGTCCCGGCTCCTGTCAGCGTGCACTCGAACGCGCACCCCGCAGGAATACGGCGCTGGTCGCCACGCCGAGCAGTACGACGGCGGCGTTCACCGCCACGGCGGTCTTCAGACCGTGCAGGACGGCTGCCGCACCGGCGCCGGTCATGGCGGCGGTGGCCACCGCACTCATGATCGGCGTACCCATGGTGATGCCGATCTGCTGCGTCATGGTGGCCAGACCGGTCGCCAGCCCCTGCTCGTGGTCCGCCAGACCGGAGGTGGCGGTGACCATGAAACCGACGATGACCAGCATGTTGCCCACACCCCCGGCGAACGTGGCGATCAGCAGCAGCCACATCGACGAGCGGTGGTCGCCGAGGCCGAGCAGCGCGGCCGTGAACACGGTCTGCAGGATCCCGCCGGAGACGAGCGTCGCCTTGCTGCCGATCCTCCCGATCACCCGCGGGGCGACGGAGCCGCCGACGACCGTACCGATGCCCAGCACGCCGAAGGACAGACCGGCGGCCAGCGGGGAGAAGCCGAGCACTTCCTGGAGGTACAGGGTCAGCAGGAAGACCAGCGACGTCTCCGTCAGGAACGCGATCAGACCGGCCACGTTGCCCCAGGCCACCGACCGCTTGCCGAGCACCCCGAGCGGCACCAGCGGTGCGGACACCTTGCGCTCCACCGCGCCGAACACCAGGAGCAGCACCACACCCACGGCCAGCGGCAGCAGGGCTGCCGGGGATCCCCAGCCGTGCTCACCGGCCTGGGTGAGACCGAGGACGACGGACAGCAGGCCGAGCGTCACGCTGACGGCACCGGGCAGGTCCAGCCTGGGGCGCTCGTCGGGCCGGGACTCCCTGATGACCGCCGGGGTGACGAAGAGGACGGCGAGGGCGACGGGAACGTTGATGAAGAACGCCCACCGCCAGGAGAGCAGGTCGGTCAGCAGACCGCCCAGGATGGCCCCGGTGGTGAACCCCGCCGACATCAGCGCGCCGTTGAGCCCCAGCGCCTTCTCCCGCAGCGGGCCCTCCGGGAACGAGGTGGTCAGCAGCGACAGGCCCGCGGGCGTCACCGCCGCGGTCGCCAGGCCCTGGAAGACCCGCGCGGTGATCAGCGCCTCCGGGCTCTGCGCCAGCCCGCCGCCCAGCGAGGCCGCGGCCAGTACCACCAGCCCCGCGAGAAAGAGCCGACGGCGGCCGAACAGGTCCGCGATCCGGCCGAACAGCAGCGTGAAACCCGCCGCGCACAGGGCGAACGCGGTGGCGATCCACTGGAGGTGGGCCAGTGAGAAACCGAGGCCCTGGCCGATCACCGGCAGCGCCACGTTCAGGATGGAGAAGTCCACGGCCAGCATGAACTGCGCCGCGAGCAGCAGCACCAGCACCAGCCGCAGCCGGGGGGTGAGGACGGCCGGAGCCGCTTGGGCGGATGCGCCGGTCGCCTCCGCATCGGTGACGGACATGACGGGTGTCCTTTCCTCTTTCTCGCACGGTCGCGAAACCCCAGGCTCACCCGCCCGTGACGACCCAGCCAGCACCCTGTGCCGGGCAGCCGGCGCGAGGGTAGTCATCACACGACCACCCTCACGGCCCCGGACGCGGCGGCGGACGGGCATCATGGGCAGCAGGCGGACCGGATCCAGGAGGCACCGACATCCAGGAGGCATCGATGGACGCACCGTCCGAGCTCGGAGACTTCCTCAAGTCCCGCCGTGCCGCGCTGCGCCCCGAGGACATCGGCATCACACCGCAGCCCTCCCGGCGCCGGGTCACCGGACTGCGCCGCGAGGAACTGGCGATGCTCGCGGGCGTCAGCATCACCCACTACACACGCCTCGAGCAGGGCAGGGCGACGACCGCGTCGGACTCCGTACTGGATGCGATCGCCCGGACGCTGCGGCTCACCGAGGACGAGACCGCCCATCTCAAGGACCTCGCCCGGCCCGCCGCCGGGTCCCGGCCCGCCCCGCCCCGCGTGGAGAACGCCGGCGCGTCGGCCCGCCAGCTGCTGGCGGCCATGACCGACGTACCCGCTCTCGTACTCGACCGGCGCAACGACGTCCTCGCCTGGAACCAGCTGGGGCACGCGCTGCTCGCCGGTCATCTGGCGCCGGACAGCCCCGGTGCGGCCGCGAGCCGCCCGAATCTGATCCGGATGCTGTTCCTCGACGAGCGGTACCGGCAGCTCTACTCCCACTGGAACGAGGAGGCCCTGCTCGCCGTCGCCTCGCTGCGGCTGGTCGCGGGCCGTCACCCCGACGACCGGAGACTGGCCGAGCTCATCGGACGGCTGTCGATGCTGAGCCCCGAGTTCGCCTCGCGCTGGGCCCGGCATCCGGTGCGCACCTGCACCTCGGGCCTCAAGCGACTGCAGCACCCGTCCGTCGGCGTGATGGACCTCAGCTTCGAGAACCTCTGCATCCCCGGCAGTTCGGGGCAGCGGCTGATCGCCTACACGGCGGAACCGGGCTCCCCCTCGGAGGCGGCGCTGCGGCTGCTGGGGAGCGTCGCCGCCTCGTCGGACACGGACTTCTCCGCCGTACAGTCCTGAGGAGGTCCGGCCCGCGTCACCACGGTCGCTGCCGGCCGCGGGACCGGTCCGCCGCGGGCACGCAGCTCCGTAATCACGCGCCTCCGCGGGCACGCCACTCGGCAGGCACTGTCCTCACCGGACCTGCCGTCACCAGGCGATGTGCCTGCGGGTGTTGCGCGGTGCTGTGCCTGCGGGTGTTGCGCCTGCGGGTGCTGTGCCGGCCGGCTGAGGCGCTCCCGTCGGGCGCCCCGCCGAGGCGCTCCCTCTCAGGCGCTCCGCTGCCCGGCGTACGAGGGCTCGGGCGGTTGTCCCGCGGAGCCGAGGCGCAGATAGGCGTAGGCCGCCGACGCCATCGTCATGTGATGGTGCCAGGCGGGGAAGGACCGTCCGGCGAAGTCCAGCAGGTCGAAGCGCTCGTCCAGGCAGTCCGCCGTGATGGCGGAGCTCAGATAGCAGCGGATGAACTCGAGCAGTTCGTCCAGCCGGTGGTGGACGAGGTTCGTGAGCCAGACCCGGGAGTCCGGGCGCCCGTCGGCGAACTCGGCGAACAGCCGGTACACCTGCCGGTCGGGCCCCGCCTGCCGGGCGTCCGCGGCGGTCGGCCGCAGCAGGATGGAGCGGACGTGGGCCTGCCGGAACGTACCGTCGGCACGGGTCACGGTCGCGGTGTGCGGACTCCATGTCCGGTAGCTGTCCGCCCCGGTGACGGCCCCGGTGACGGCCCGTCCGTCCGGCTCCCGGCGGGCCCGTGACAGCGGATCGGCAGGTGCCCGGTTCTCCCCGGGAGCCAGCAGGCGCGGGTGGACGGCCACCACGAAGTCGCGCCGGGAGCGGTCCAGTCCGGCGATCAGCTCACCCAGGTCGGTCGCGTCGCTCATGTCGGCCACCACCGGGGTCCGCGGGGACGAGACGGCGGCGGCCGGACCGGAGATCAGGTCCAGCATGTGCCGCCACTGCGGCTGGAAGACCTCCGTGTCCGGGATGCGGGTGCGCTGGCGCAGTTCGCTGTCGTCGGTCCACTGCCGGGGCAGGAACAGCCGCCAGTCGACGGGGAAGTTCGCGCCGGGGCAGGAGATGAACAGGGCGATCCCCACCTGGCAGTTGAGGGTGCGTTCGGCCGAGGGGACGAAACGCCGGTGCACCCCGACCGAGTGACCGCCGCGTTTGGGAAGGGTGACGGGGGTGACGGTGGTCGCCCGTACGGAAGAACGCTGCTCGATCCAGTCCGTCAGCGCGTGACGGGCCGGTTCCCATTCCCAGGGACTGCTGTTGATGAACTGCTGTAAGGAGTACCAGGCAGTGGGCGAGGCCGACACGGACTCGGCCAGGCGCCGCATCGACTTCCTGCCCTCGGTGAACAGCAGCCCGCTGAGGTACACCCGGGCCCATCGGCGCTGATCGGCTCTCGGCAGATAACCGAAGATCTGGTCGGCGAAGGCGTCCACGGCCCGCGCACCCGCGGCTGCCACCGCCTGCTGCGTGCGTGATGAGTGCATGACTCAGCATCCCCCTGCGCGCCCACGTCGGATTCAGCTCCTCATTCGAGCATCCGATCAGCCGAATCGGCTGTGATCTGAATCTCATTCAATGGAAAATGTAGATTAACGCTGCGTATTCCATCGGCTACCCGGTGATCGGATGTCACCCGTTCGCCGCACGGTCCGGGGAGACGACCGCACACTCCTGCTGCCGGGGGTCCGAAGCCTCACGGCGCACCGCGGCGACCGCGGCGGAGGAGTTCTCCCGGCGGTCGAGGGCCGCCGACAGGACGGCGAGCGCAAGGGCGGACACGGCGAGGACGGCGCCGACCCCGTTCGGGGCGGTGTACCCGAGGCCTGCCGCGATGACCCGGCCGCCGAGCCAGGCCGACAGCGCGTTGCCCAGGTTGAAGGCACCGATGTTCATGGCCGAGGCCAGGGTGGGGGCACCGTGCGCGTGATCGAGCACGCGCTTCTGCAACGGCGGGACCGTGGCGAAACCCAGGGCTCCGATCAGCGTGAGGGTCACGGCCGCCGCGGCCTTGCTGTGCGCCGTGAGCGTGAAGAGCGCGAGCACGACGGCGAGGCCGCCGAGGGAGACGTAGAGCATGGGCATCAGGGAGCGGTCGGCGAACCTCCCCCCGACGAGGTTGCCGACGACCATGCCGAGCCCGAGGAGCACCAGCAGCCAGGTCACCGAGCCGTCGGCGAAGCCCGCGACGCGGGTCATCATCGGCGCGATGTAGGTGATGGCCGCGAAGACACCGCCGAATCCGAGGACGGTCATCGCCATGGCGAGCAGCACCTGGACGTTGCGGAACGCGGCGAGTTCATGGCGCAGCCGTACCCCGTCCGGCCGGGGCAGCTCGGGCACCAGCGTCGCGACACCGACGAGCCCGACGACTCCGAGCCCGGCGACGACACCGAAGGTGACCCGCCAGCCGAGGTGCTGTCCCACGAGCGTGCCGAGCGGGACACCGACGACGTTGGCGACGGTCAGGCCGGTGAACATCGTCGCGATGGCCCCGGCCTTCCGGTCGGGTGCGACCAGGTCGGCGGCGACGACCGAACCGATGCCGAAGAAGGCGCCGTGGGCGAGCGAGGCCACGATCCGGCCGATCAGCATGACCGTGAAGGCGGGGGCGAGCGCGGAGATCAGGTTGCCCGCGATGAACAACCCCATGAGCACCATCAGCATCCGCTTGCGGGAGGTTTTCGTACCGAGGACGGTCATCACCGGGGCACCGGCCACCACGCCGAGCGCGTAGCCGGTCACGAGCAGGCCCGCGGTGGGGATGGAGACCCCGAAGTCGTCGGCGACCGCGGGCAGCAGGCCGGTGATCACGAACTCGGTCGTTCCGATTCCGAAGGCTCCGATGGCAAGGGCCAGAAGCGCCAGAGGCATGAAGGACACACCTTTCCTATCGGCTGCAGGCACGCTTAACACGCGCCAACAATAGTTGCAGACGCTGACTATAGGCAATAGCGGACTATCTCGCCGCTGCCCTATCCTGGACCGAGCCGCTCCGGGACGGAGGAAACGCCATATGACCGCGACGGACCCCGCACTCACCGCTCTGGCCCAGGGCTGGTGCGCCCTTTCCCTGCTGCACGGGAAGATCGAGACCCATGTGGAACGCGCCCTGCAGGCCCGGCACGGACTGAGCGTGCGGGAGTACTCCCTGCTCGACGTCCTCGGCAGACAGCACGACGACGAGGGGGGCCACCTCCAGATGAAGCAGGTCGCCGACGCCGTGGTGCTCAGCCAGAGCGCGACCACCCGGCTCGTCACCCGCCTGGAGGACCGCGGTCTGCTGGGCCGCTATCTGTGCCCCACCGACCGGCGCGGCATCTACACCGACGTCACGCAGGCCGGCCGGGAACTCCTCGAAGAGGCCAGGCCCACGAACGACGCCGCACTGCGCGAGGCGCTGGACGAGGCGGCGAAGAACCCGGTCCTGACCCCGCTGGTACGGGTGGTGGAATCCCTGAAGGCACCCACGACCGCCTAGCGCCACGACCGGCGAGGAGCGCCACCCGCCTCCCGGCTGTACTCGGGTGATGCGACAGCGCGGCGAGGTACCGTGCCGGGCGTCGCGAGCCGCTGTCCCTTCCCGGTCGCGGTGACCCGTTCCCGGTCGCGGTGACCCCGTTCCGGTCGCGGTGACCCGTTCCCGCGGCGGTGACCCGTTCCGGTCGCGGCACCAGGCCCTGGCCGCCGGCGGGCGCAGGCCCGTGGCCGGGAATCCCAGGGGGCACGGAGCCCCCGGGCCGCCGAGGGCGTGCCGTCCGGTGTCCGCCCCGTCCGTACGGCCTCCCGCCCCCCGGCCCAGCGGGCATATGCGGGAGAATGGGCCGGTGACCTCAGCCACCCGAACGTCCGAGAGCAGTCCCGCCGCCGTTCCCCCGCGGCTGATCGCCACCGATCTCGACGGCACCCTGCTGCGCGACGACCAGTCGGTCTCGCCCCGCACGGTCGCCGCACTGGCCGCCGCCGAGGCGGCCGGGATCGAGGTCTTCTTCGTCACCGGCCGCCCCGCGCGCTGGATGGACGTGGTCGCCGACCACGTCCACGGCCACGGGCTCGCGATCTGCGGCAACGGCGCGGCCGTGGTCGATCTGCACGACGGCCCGGGCAGCCACCGGTTCGTCAAGGTGCGGGACCTGGCGCGGGACAACGCCCTCGACGCCGTACGGCTGCTGCGCGACGCCGCGCCCGGCACGGTGTACGCGTTGGAGCAGACGTACGGCTTCCACCAGGAGCCCGGCTATCCGCATCTGCACCTGGAGGTCCCGGACACCCTCGCGCCCGCCGAGGACCTGCTCTCCCCCGGCGGCGCCGCCACCGCCGAGCCGCTGCTCAAGATCCTCGCCTACCACGCCGCGCTCGAGCCGGACGCCTTCCTCACCCTCGCCCGGCTCGCCCTCGGCGACCGCGCCGGCGTCACCCGCTCCAGCCCCAGCGCCCTGCTGGAACTCAGCGGCCCGGGGGTGTCCAAGGCCAGCACGCTCGCCCTGTGCTGCGCCGAGCGGGGCATCGCGCCCGAGGAGGTGGTCGCCTTCGGGGACATGCCGAACGATGTCGAGATGCTGACATGGGCGGGCCGCTCGTACGCCATGGGCAACGCCCACCCCGCGGCGGTCCGGGCCGCCTCCGGGCGCACCGCCGCCAACAACGACGACGGCGTCGCCGTGATGATCGAGAAACTGCTGGCCGAGCTTCCGTAGGGCCCGGCAGCCGAGCGGCGGGACGGAACCGGGGTGCCTGCCCCGTCCCGCCCCGTCCCGCCCCGCATCCGCCGTCAGCGGCCCGCCACCAGCAGTTCCGCCTCCGCCTCCCGCTCCAGCATGGCCCGCAGCGGGCCGTCCACGACGGCCAGTTCGCTGTAGGGGCCGCGCTGTGCCACGCGGCCCTCGTCCAGCACGATCACCTCGTCGACCGCCTCGATACCGGCCAGCCGGTGGGTGATGAGCAGCGTCGTGCGGCCCTCGGTGGCGGCCAGCAGGTCGGCGGTGAGGGCATCGGCCGTGGGCAGGTCGAGGTGCTCGGCGGGCTCGTCGAGCACCAGGACCGGGAAGTCGGCGAGCAGCGCGCGGGCCAGGGCGAGACGCTGGCGCTGGCCGCCGGACAGGCGGGCCCCGTGCTCACCGACGAAGGTGTCGAGACCGTCGGGCAAACCGTCCGCCCAGTCGAGCAGCCTGGCCCGGGCCAGCGCACCCCGCAGTTCGGCCTCGGTGGCGTCCTTCTTCGCCAGCAGCAGGTTCTCGCGTACGGAGCTGTCGAAGAGGTGAGCGTCCTGCGCGCACAGCCCGACCAGCTTCCGTACGTCGTCGCCGTCCAGCGCGGACGCGTCCACCCCGCCGAGACGGTAGGCGCCGGCGTCCGCGTCCAGGAACCGCAGGAGCACCTGGGAGAGGGTCGTCTTGCCGGAACCGGAGGGGCCGACCACGGCGATGCGGCGCCCCTCCGCCAGTGTCAGGTCGACCTGCGCGAGGGCGTCCCTGTCCTGTCCCGGGTGGCGGGCGGTGAGGCCCTCGACCGTGAGGGGGAACGGTGACGCCGGGGCCGGACGCGGCTGTTCCGGCTCCCGGACGGGTTCGGGGGCGTCCAGCACCTCGTACACCCGCTCGGCACTCCTGCGCACCCGCTGCCGGTACTGGACCGCGAGCGGCAGTCCGAGAACGGCCTCGAAGGCGGCCAGCGGTGTGAGGACGACCACGGCGGTCACCACTCCGCCGAGCCGTCCGTCGGCGACCGCCCGGACGGCGAAGAGGGCGGCTGCCGTGACGGTCAGCCCCGACACCAGCGCGGTCAGGCCGTCGCCGAGCGCGGTGGCGGTGGCGGTGCGCGACGCGATCCGGGTGAGCGCGGCGTCGGCGCGGCCGGTCTCGGCGGTACGGGCCGGCAGGGCGCCCGCCACGGTCAGTTCGGCGGTGCCGGTGAGCAGGTCGGTGACCCGCGTCGCCAGCGTTCCCCGGGCGGGGGCGAGACGGTGTTCCGCGCGCCGGGCGACGGCGCCGCTCAGCAGCGGCACCCCGGCCCCGGCCGCGAGCAGCCCGGCGGCGAGGACCGCACCCGCCTCGGGCAGCAGCCAGGCGGTGAAGGCGACGGACCCGGCGGACACGGCGACGGCGACCCCGACGGGCAGCAGCCAGCGCAGCCAGTAGTCCTGCAGCGCGTCCACGTCGCTGACGAGCCGGGACAGCAGGTCGCCACGCCGGGTGGCGCGCAGTCCGGCGGGTGCCAGGCGTTCCAGGCGCCGGTAGACGGCGACACGGGTGTCGGCCAGCATCCTCAGCACGGCGTCGTGCGACACCAGCCGCTCCGCGTAACGGAACACGGCCCGTCCGATGCCGAAGGTCCGGGTCGCGGTGACGGCCACCATCAGGTACAGCACGGGCGGCTGCTGCGAGGCACGGGAGATCAGCCATCCGGAGGTGGCCATGAGGCCGACGGCGCTGCCGAGCGCGAGGGTGCCGAGCAGCAGGGCGAGCGCCAGTTTGCCGCCCCGGGGGCCGGACATGGCGCGGACCCGCGCCAGGACGCCGCCGCGGGCGGTGCCCGCCGGCTCGGTCCCGGTGTCCGGGGCGGTGCCGGGCGCACCGACCGGAACCGCGGCAACGGCCTCGGCAGCGACCGGGGCTGCGGCTACGGCTCCCTGACGTCCGACGGTGGCCGGCTCCGTCGCCCGCGCGGCATCCTCCACCGGATCCTCTGCGGGATCCTCTGCGGTCCACTCCGCGGGCATCGCCGCCGTCTGCCGGACGGCGGAGTGCGGCGGGTCCGCCCGTTCCGGCTCCTCCAGCCGCACCACCCGGTCGGCCACCTGGAGCAGTGCGGGCCGGTGCACCACCAGCAGGACGGTGCGGCCCTGGGCGAGCCGTCCGACGGCGGCCACGATCTCGGCCTCGGTACCGCCGTCCAGCGCGGCCGTCGGCTCGTCGAGCAGCAGCACCGGGCGGTCGGCGAGGAAGGCACGGGCCAGGGCGAGGCGCTGACGCTGGCCGGCGGAGAGTCCGGCACCGTCCTCGCCGAGCCGGGTGGCCGTGCCCTCGGGCAGCGCCGCCACGAACTCCAGCGCGCCGGCGTCCGCGAGGGCCCGCCGTACGGCGTCGTCGTCGGCGTCGGGCCGGGCGAGCCGTACGTTCTCGGCGATCGTCCCGGCGTACAGATGCGGCCGCTGCGGCACCCAGGCGACGCGGGAGCGCCACTGCGCGAGGTCGAGTCCGGCGAGGTCGGCGCCACCGATCAGCACCCGGCCCCCGGTGGGGCTCACGAAGCCGAGCAGGACGTTCAGCAGGGTCGACTTGCCGGCTCCGCTGGGCCCGACGAGCGCGACCGTCTCCCCGGGGCCGACGGTGAAGGACGCGTCCGACACGGCGTCGCCGGAGCGGCCGGGGTAGCGGACGGTCACGCCCTCGAAGGCGATCCCGCCGGCCGGGACCGCGGCGCCGCCGGACTCGGGCAGCGGGGTCTCCAGTACGGCGAAGATCTCCTCGGCGGCGGCCAGTCCCTCCGCGGCGGCGTGGTACTGGGCACCCACCTGGCGCAGCGGCAGATACGCCTCCGGCGCCAGGACGAGGATCACCAGACCGATGTAGAGATCCATGTCGCCGTGCACGAGCCGCATGCCGATGGTCACGGCGACCAGGGCGACCGACAGGGTGGCCAGCAGTTCCAGCGCGAAGGAGGACAGGAAGGCGATGCGCAGGGTGCGCATGGTCGCCTGCCGGTATTCGCCGGTGATGCGCCGGATGGACTCGGCCTGCGCCTTGGCCCGTCCGAACACCTTGAGGGTGGGCAGTCCCGCGACGACGTCGAGGAAGTGGCCCGAGAGCCCGCTCAGCAATCGCCACTGCCGGTCCATCCGGGACTGCGTCGCCCAGCCGATCAGCGCCATGAAGAGAGGGATCAGCGGGAGGGTCGCGACGATGATCGCGGCCGACACCCAGTCCTCGGTGACGATCCGGGCCAGCACCGCGACCGGGACGACGACCGCGAGACCCAACTGCGGCAGATAGCGGGAGAAGTAGTCGTCCAGGGCGTCGACTCCCCGGGTGGCGAGGGCGACGAGCGAGCCGGTCCGCTGTCCGCTCAGCCACCCCGGGCCGAGAGCGGCGGCCCGCTCCAGGAGGCGCTTGCGCAGTTCCGACTTCACCGCGGCACTCGCCCGGTGTGCGGCGAGTTCGGTGAGCCAGGAGACCAGGGCGCGGCCACCCGCGACGGCCGCCAGCAGCAGAAGGGGGGTGCGCAGACCGGACACCGGCAGCCCGTGCTGGAAGGCCCCGACCACCACTTCGGCGATGAGCATCGCCTGGGCGATGATCAGGCCGGCACCGACGGCTCCCAGGGCCACGATCGCCACCAGGAAGAAACGGGTGGCGCGGGCGTGGCGCAGCAGACGCGGATCGATTGGTTTCACGTGAAACATGCCCTTCAACCGGAGAGGGGGGTTTCGCGGTGTTTCACGTGAAACACCGCGAAACCCC